>NZ_JAEULU010000083.1 GCF_016792925.1 Gemmobacter sp. | reverse complement strand
GGTGCGAAGCGCCCGCCATTGGCGGGGCGGGCGCTGGCCGGTGGCTTTGGGCCAGCGGCCCGATGCGGGAACGGTGCCGCGTGACCTCGGCGATGGCCTCGGCCAATGGGGCCGGATCTGAAAACGCAGCGCGTTTTCCCGGCCCTGTGGGAAGGGTTCAGCAAGGCCATGTCAGCGCGAGACCGAGAGGCCCGTGCCTGCCCCGGCGGGTGCGAAGCGCCCGCCATTGGCGGGGCGGGCGCTGGCCGGTGGCTTTGGGCCACCGGCCCAAACTCGGGAACGGTTCCGCGTGACCGAGGCGATGGCCTCGGTCAATGGGGCCGGATCTGACAACGCAGCGCGTTTTCCCGACCCAGTGAAAGCGGTGGGGCTAGACCGCTTCAACCCGTGACCGAGAGGCCAGCGCCCGCCGGGGCAGGGCGGGCGCTGGCCGGTGGCTTTGGGCCACCGGCCCAAACGCGGAAACGGTTCCGAGTGACCTCGGCAATGGCCTCGGTCAATGGGAGCGGTGGGACCACCGGCCCGATGCGGCAACGGTGTCGCGTGACCTCGGCGATGGCCTCGGCCAATGTCAGGGGCGCGTCTCGGGCTACAACGCGCGCGCGAGGATCGCGGCCAGTTGCGCGTCGCTCAGCGTCACGGGGTTGGCCTTCATGGAGGAGGCCTGTCTGGCGGCGGTGAGGGCGGTGGCAAAGCCCCCTTCAGTCAGGCCAAGCGCGCCGAGCCGGGGGAGGGCTTGGGCGTCGATCCAGTTGCGCAGGGCCTCGATACCGTCGGAGGCCTCCAGCGCGGTTGCAAGCCAGCGCTCGACCTCGCCGAACCGGGCCAATGCGGGATGGCCTGCGGGCAGGGCGGCGCGGTTTTCGGCCAGCACCTCGGGCAGCAGGCGGCCACAGATCACACCATGGGGCGCGCCCAATTGCCCACCCAAGGGGCCAGCAAAGCCATGCACCGCCCCCAGCCCGGCATTGGCCAGCGCCAAGCCGCCGAACAGCGACACGCGGGCCATGGTATCGCGCGCGGCCCGATCCTCAACCCGATCCTCGGCCTGCATCAGCCGCATCAGGGCGGGCAAGGCGGCGGGGATGGCATCGCGGCACAGCGCATCGGTGAAGGGCGTGGCGCGGGTGCAAAGATAGGGCTCAATCACCTGCGTCAGCGCATCAAGGCCCGAGGCCAGCGTGACGGCGCGGGGGCAGTGATCGGTCAGCGCCGGATCGACGAGGGCGACCGCGGGCATCATCCGGTCATCGCGCAGGCTGACCTTCACGCGGTGCGACGGAATGGCGATGACGGCGTTCTTGGTGGCCTCGGCCCCGGTGCCGGCGGTGGTGGGCAGCGCAATCAGCGGCAGGGGTGGCGCATCAAGGGGGAGGGCCGCGCCCACCACCTCGAAATGGCGGATCAGATCGCCGCTGGCGGGCAGGAGGGCGGCGAGGGCCTTGGCCAGATCAATCGTGGCGCCACCGCCAAGGGCGAGGATCACATCGGGGGCAAAGGGGGCGAGGGCCTCGCGCGCGGCCATGAGGCCGGGCAGGTCCGGCTCGCCCGAGGAGGGCAGGGTGGTGACGGCAAGGCCATGGGCGCGCAGGTCAGTGAGCAGGGTGTCGCGCAGCTCGGGCGCCACCGAGGCCGAATGGATGAGCGCGGCGCGGGTGCCCAGACGCGCGGCCTCGGGCGCGGCGAGGCTCGCACAGCCGCGCGCGAGCGACAGCTTGCCGGGGGTCAGCAGGGGGGCGAACAGCATCAGCCGAAATCCAAGGTGGCGTGAATGGCGCGTTGCCAGCGGGCATAGCGGCGGTCACGCTCGGGGTCGGGCATTTGCGGGGTGAAGGTGCGCTCCACCGCCCAACGGCTTGCAAATTCGGCGGGCGAGGGGCAGAGGCCCGCGCGGTAGCCCGCCAGCCATGCCACGCCTTTGGCTGTGGTTTCAAGGACTTGCGGGCGATCCACCGGCGCGCCCAGCATATCGGACAGGAACTGCATCACCCAATCATTCGCTGTCATCCCGCCATCGACGCGCAAAGTGGGGCGGTGCGCGGCGGTGAGGCCCGACGCCGCCCAATCGGCCTGCATGGCCGACCAGAGGTCGCGGGTCTGGAAGGCCACGCTTTCCAGCGCGGCGCGGGCGATTTCGCGCGGGCCGGTGGCGCGGGTGAGGCCGAAAGTGGCGCCCCGGCAATCGGCGTTCCAATAGGGCGCGCCAAGGCCGGTGAAGGCGGGCACCAGCACCACCTCTTGCGCCGGGTCGGCGGCCTCGGCGAGGGCTTGGGTTTCAGAGGCGGAGCGGATGATCTCCAAGCCATCGCGCAGCCACTGCACCACGGCGCCCGCAATAAAGATTGCGCCTTCAAGGGCATAGGTGGGCTGGCCATCGAGCTGATAGGCGATGGTGGTGAGCATCCGGTGCTGCGAGCGCACGGGGGTGGTGCCGGTGTTCAGGAGTGCGAAACAGCCGGTGCCATAGGTGGATTTCATCATGCCGGGGGTGAAACAGGCCTGGCCCACGGTGGCCGCCTGTTGGTCGCCCGCCACCCCGCAAATCGGGATCGGCGCGCCGAACAGGTCTTCGCGGGTGGTGCCGAAATCGGCGGCGCAATCGCGTACCTCGGGCAGCATCTGCATCGGAATGCCGAGGCGGTCGCAGATGGTGCGCGACCAGCGCAGGGCGTGGATGTCATAAAGCATGGTGCGGGCGGCGTTGGTGGCGTCGGTCGCGTGAACCTTGCCCCCCGTCAGCTTCCAGATCAGGAAGCTGTCGACGGTGCCGAACAGGAGTTCCCCCGCCTCGGCGCGGGCGCGGGCGCCGGGCACGTTTTCCAGAATCCAGCGCAGCTTGGTGGCGGAGAAATAGGGGTCGCAGAGGAGGCCGGTCTTGGCGGTGATGACCTCCTCGAAGCCCTCGCTGCGCAGGCTGGCGCAGTAATCCGAGGTGCGGCGGTCTTGCCAGACGATTGCGTTATGCACCGGCTGGCCGGTGTCGCGATCCCAGACCAGGGTGGTTTCGCGCTGATTGGTGATGCCGATGGCGGCAATCTGGCCTGCGGTGGCGCCTGCGCGCTCCATGGCGGCGCGGGTGGTGGCGGCGACGGTGGACCACAGGTCTGCCGGGTCGTGTTCGACCCAGCCAGAGGCCGGAAAATGCTGGGGAAATTCTTCCTGCGCCGAGGCGACGGGGCGCAAATCGGTGTCAAACAGGATGGCACGCGAGGAGGTGGTGCCCTGATCTATGGCGAGAATATAGGTCATGTCGCGGCCCTCCCTCGGGGTGTTGATCGCATGAAGAAGGGGGCAAGGCCAAGCCCTGCCCCCCGGGGTCGTCAGAGGATTATTTCCACGAAGCGATCAGGTCTTCATAGGCGACGGTTTTCGGGTCTTCGTCCTCGTTCTCCAGCTTGGGCTTGGGCGCGCCGGGCTGGTCGAACCAGTATTGCGCGTCCTGCTCCTCGTTCATCTTCGGGCCGAGATCGCCCTGCACGCCGGCACGCTCCAGACGCTCCAGCACCTTTTCCTGTTCGGCGCAGAGGCTGTCCATGGCTTCTTGCGGGGTCTTGGCGCCCGAGGAGGCGTCACCGATGTTCTGCCACCACAGTTGGGCCAGCTTCGGGTAATCCGGCACGTTGGTGCCGGTGGGCGACCATGCCACGCGGGCGGGCGAGCGGTAGAATTCGACCAGACCGCCCAGTTTCGGCGCGCGTTCGGTGAAGGACGGGTGCTGGATGGTGGATTCGCGGATGAAGGTCAGGCCGACATGCGATTTCTTCACGTCCACGGTTTTGGAGGTGACGAATTGCGCATAGAGCCATGCGGCTTGGGCGCGGTCCACCGGGGTGGATTCCATCAGCGTCCAGGAACCGGCATCCTGATAGCCGACCTTCATGCCCTCTTCCCAATAGACGCCATGCGGCGAGGGGGCCATGCGCCATTTCGGCGTGCCATCCTCGTTCACGACCGGCAGGCCATCCTTGACCATATCGGCGGTGAAGGCGGTATACCAGAACATCTGCTGGGCGACTTCGCCCTGTGCGGGCACCGGGCCTGCCTCGGAGAACACCATGCCTGCGGCGGCGGGGGGCGCGTATTTGGTCAGCCAGTCGATATATTTGGTGATCGAATAGACGGCCGCCGGGCCATTGGTATCGCCGCCCCGGGTGACGCAGGAGCCGACGGGCTGCGAGTTCTCGTTGACGCGGATGCCCCATTCATCGACCGGCAAGCCGTTCGGCTCGCCCTTGTCGCCAGCCCCGGCCATCGAGAGCCAGGCATCGGTGAAGCGCCAGCCAAGCGAGGGGTCTTTCTTGCCATAATCCATATGGCCATAGACCTTGGCGGGCCCGCCCATATAGCTCATGTCGCGGCCGGTGAAGAATTCCGCGATGTCTTCATAGGCCGACCAGTTGACCGGCACGCCGAGGTCATAGCCGTATTTCGCCTTGAAATCGGCCTTGGTCTTTTCATCCGAGAACCAGTCCTGGCGGAACCAGTAGAGGTTGGCGAATTGCTGGTCGGGCAGCTGATACAGCTTGCCATCGGGGCCGGTGGTGAATTTGGCACCGATGAAATCCGCCAGATCGAGGTTCGGGTTGGTGACGGCCTTGCCATCGCCCGCCATCCAGTCGGTCAGGTTGCGGGCCTGCTTGTAGCGCCAATGGGTGCCGATCAGATCGGAATCGTTGATATAGGCGTCATAGATGTTCTCGCCCGACTGCATCTGGGTTTGCAGCTTTTCGACCACATCGCCCTCGCCGATCAGGTCATGGGTGACCTTGATGCCGGTGAGCGCGGTGAAGGCGGGCGCCAGCACCTTGGATTCGTATTCATGGGTCGCGATGGTTTCCGACACGACCTTGATTTCCATGCCCGCAAAGGGGGCGGCGGCGTCGACGAACCATTGCAGCTCGGCCTCTTGTTCGGCCCGGGGCAGGGCCGACAGATCGCCGATTTCGGCATCGAGGAAGGCCTTGCCCTCGTCGATCCCTGCAAAGGCCGGGCCAAAGGCAGACCCGGTGACCAGCAGCGCAAGCGCCATGGCCGTGGTGCGGTGCAGTTTCATGGTGGTTTCTCCTCCCAGAGAGTTATTGCGGGGTGCGCCTTGCGTCAGACCCAGCGGAACACCGCGAAGGCATAGGCAAGGCACAGGGCGAGTGCCCCCCAAAGGGGCGCACCCATGGTGGCCAGCCAGATCAGGTTGATGAAACCCGAACCCAGCAGGGTGATGAAAAGCCGATCACCTCGGGTCGTCTCGAAGCGCAGCACCCCCAGGCGCGGCGTTTCGGGATATTTGATCGCCAGCACGGTGAAGATCACCAGAAGGGCCGCGATGGTGCCGAAGAAGGCGGCGGTCGGAAGGGTCCAGGCCATCCATGCCATGAGCGGTCTCTCCTTACACGCGGCCCAGGGCAAAGCCCTTGGCGATGTAGTTGCGGACGAAATAGATCACCAGCGCGCCGGGGATGATGGTCAAGATCCCGGCGGCGGCCAGCACGCCCCAATCCATGCCCGAGGCAGAGACGGTGCGGGTCATGGTGGCGGCGATGGGTTTGGCGTTCACCGAGGTGAGGGTGCGGGAAAGCAGCAGCTCGACCCAGGAGAACATGAAGCAGAAGAAGGCGGCAACACCGACGCCCGAGGCGATCAGCGGCAGGAAGATCTTGCCGAAGAAGGCGGGGAAGGAATAGCCGTCGATATAGGCGGTCTCGTCGATTTCCTTGGGCACGCCGCGCATGAAACCTTCGAGAATCCACACCGCCAGCGGCACGTTGAACAGGCAATGCGCCAGGGCGACGGCGATATGGGTGTCAAACAGCCCGACCGAGGAATAGAGCTGGAAGAAGGGCAGGGCAAAGACGGCGGGCGGCGCCATGCGGTTGGTCAGCAGCCAGAAGAACAGGTGCTTGTCGCCCATGAAACGGTAGCGCGAGAAGGCATAGGCCGCAGGCAGCGCCACGGTGATCGAGATGACGGTGTTCATCACCACATAGATCAGCGAGTTGACATAGCCCATATACCAGCTCGGGTCGGTGAGGATCGTGCGGTAATTGGCGAAGGTCAGGGTCTCGGGCCAGAGGGTGAAGGTGCCGGTGATCTCGGTATTGGTCTTCAGGCTCATGTTCAAAAGCCAGTAGATCGGCACCATCAGGAAGATCAGATAGGCGGCCATCACGAAGGCACGTCCGGGGATGCGCATCATTTGCCCTCCGCTTTGTCGAGATTGGTCATGACGGTGTAGAACACCCATGAAATCAACAGGATCACGAGGAAATACATCAGCGAGAAGGCGGCAGCGGGGCCGAGGTCGAACTGACCGATCGCCATTTTCACCAGGTCGATCGACAGGAAGGTGGTGGCATTGCCGGGGCCGCCGCCGGTGACGACGAAGGGCTCGGTATAGATCATGAAACTGTCCATGAAGCGCAGCAGCACCGCGATGAGCAGCACGCCCTGCATCTTGGGCAGCTCGATATAGCGGAACACGGCCCAGCGGCTCGCCTGGTCGATCTTGGCGGCCTGATAATAGGCCTCGGGGATGGATTGCAGACCGGCATAGGCCAGCAGCGCCACCAGCGAGGTCCAGTGCCAGACATCCATCACGATCAGCGTGGCCCAGGCATCCAGCGCGTCGGAGGTATAGTTATAGTCGATGCCAAGCGCGGCGAGCGTATGGCCCAAGAGGCCGATGTCCACCCGGCCAAAGATCTGCCAGATGGTGCCGACCACGTTGAAGGGGATCAGCAAGGGCAGCGCCATGACCACCAGGCAGAACGAGGCCCAGAAGCCGCGTTTGGGCATGTTCAGCGCCACGAAAATGCCCAGCGGCACCTCGATGGCGAGGATGATGGCCGAGAACAGCGCCTGTTTGCCAAGCGCATCCCACATGCGGTCGGAATGCAGCATCTCGTCGAACCAGTCGAGTCCGGCCCAGAAGAATTCATTGTTGCCGAAGGTGTCTTGCACCGAATAGTTCACGACGGTCATCAGCGGCAGCACCGCCGAGAAGGCGACCAGCACCAGCACCGGCAGCACAAGGAACCAGGCCTTGTTGTTCTGGGTCTTGTCCATCAGGCCTCTCCCTGCACGCGCCAGTCATCGGCATAGACATTGATCTTTTCGGGGGCGAAGAGCAGCCGGTTGGCCTCGGCCTCCACCGGCACGCCCTCGGGCAGGGTGACGTTGACCTGCTGCCCCGCGACGGTGCCGCGCAGGATGCGGTGGCGGCCCACGTCCTCGATGCGGGTGAGGGTGAAGGGCAAGCCACCCTCGCGCGCCAGCACGCAAAACTCGGGGCGGATGCCGATCTGCACGCGGCCCTTGGGGGGCGCGTAGCTGGCGCCCAGGGGCAGCTCGACCCCCTGCACGGTGGCGCGGTTGCCCTGCACGGTCGCGTCAAAGAAATTCATCCCCGGCGAGCCGATGAAATAGCCGACAAAGGTATGGGCCGGGCGGTCGAACAGCTCCTCGGGCGTGCCCATCTGCACCACGCGGCCATCATACATCACCACCACCTTGTCGGCGAAGGTCAGCGCCTCGGTCTGGTCATGGGTGACGTAGATCATGGTATGGCCGAAGGCGCGGTGCAGGGCCTTCAACTGCGTGCGCAGCTCGAACTTCATATGCGGGTCGATGACGGTGAGCGGTTCATCGAACAGGATGGCGTTCACATCCTCGCGCACCATGCCGCGGCCCAGGCTGATCTTTTGCTTGGCATCTGCCGTCAGCCCCCGCGCCTTGCGTTTCAGGATGTCTTCCATCCCGATCATCTGGGCGATCTGCTGCACGCGGGTGGCGATATAGCCGGGGTCCATGCCGCGATTGCGCAGCGGGAAGGCGAGGTTGTCGCCCACGCTCATCGTGTCATAGACGACCGGAAACTGGAACACCTGGGCGATGTTACGCTCTGCCGTGGCGGCATCGGTCACGTCGCGGTCGCCAAACAGCACGCGGCCATGGCTGGGGCGCAACAGGCCGGAGATGATGTTCAGAAGCGTGGATTTCCCGCAGCCCGAAGACCCCAGCAGCGCATAGGCGCCGCCATCCTGCCAGACGTGATCCATTTCCTTCAGCGCGAAATCGGCATCAGCCGTGGCATTGGGCTTGTAGCTATGCGCGAGGTTTTTCAGCGTGATCTGTGCCATGATCCCCCCCCTCAGGCCGCGACGGCATAAGAGGCGGGGGCGGCAAGCTGCCCGTCCTCGGTGAAGATATAGGCGAAACGCGGGTCCAGCGCGCAGGTGACCGCGCTGCCTGCGGGCAGGCTATGCACGCCATGGATGAGGCCCACCCATTGCTCTGACCCGTGGGTCAGGTGCAGGAAGGTCTCGGCGCCGGTGATCTCGGTGCCGCGCAGGGTGCAGGGGAAGTGCAAAGCAGACCCGGAATGGCCCGCCAGTTCCAGATGGTTGGGGCGGAAGCCTGCGAGGTAGCGGCCATCGGGCAGGGCCGCCAGCGCGCCCTCGGCCGGGGCATGGACGCCCGCGCCAAAGGACAGGCGGTGGCCCTGTTTCGTCACCGTGGTGAAGTTCATCGGCGGGTCAGAGAAGACGCGCGCCGTGGTCATGTCGGCGGGGCGGCGATAGACCTCCGCCGTGGGGCCGAACTGGGTGACGCGGCCTTGCCACAGCGTGGCGGTATGGCCGCCCAGCAGAAGCGCTTCCTCGGGTTCGGTGGTGGCATAGACGAAGATCGCGCCCGAGGCCTCGAAAATCCGAGGGATTTCAACGCGCAATTCCTCGCGCAGCTTGTAATCGAGATTGGCAAGCGGCTCATCCAGCAGCACCAGCCCCGCACCTTTCACCAGCGCGCGGGCAAGCGCGCAGCGCTGTTGCTGGCCGCCCGAAAGCTCCAGCGGTTTGCGGGTCAGCATCGCATCCAGCTTCATCATGGCGGCGGTTTCGCGCACGCGGGCGTCGATCTCGGCGGCGGCCACGCCCTGAATGCGCAAGGGCGAGGCGATGTTGTCATAAACGCTCATCGCCGGGTAATTGATGAATTGCTGGTAAACCATCGCCACGCGGCGATCCTGCACGCGCATGCCGGTGACATCGCGACCCTCCCAGAACACCCGGCCCGTGGTCGGCTGATCGAGGCCCGCCATCACCCGCATCAGCGAGGTCTTGCCCGCCAGCGTCGGCCCGAGCAGCACATTCATCGTGCCTTTTTGCAGCGTCAGATCCGTGGGATGCAGATGAACGCTGCCCTCGACCGATCTGGAAACGCCCTTGAGTTCCAGTGTCATATATCCTCCCTCACCGTGCCTGCGCGCGGTCTTTTTCCACCCGCGCAGGGGCGGCAGATCTCAGGGGCGCTGCGCCATGTAAGCGTCGAGCGCCGCCATCTCCTCGGCGCTGAGGCGCAGCCCCAGCTTGGTCCGGCGCCATGCCACGTCCTCCGCGCAGCGGGCCCATTCCTTGTCCATCAGCCAATCCACCTCGGCCTGCATCAGCATGGGGCCGAAGCGGCGACCCAGATCTTCGACGCGCGCAGCATCGCGCAGAATCGCGCGCGACTCCATCCCGTAATGACGGAACAGGCGTTCTGCCCACGCGTTACCCAGAAAGGAATAGTCTTTGGCGAGGCGCGCGATTTCGGCCTTGGTGTCGCGCGGATCGAAACCCGCCCCCGCCAGCGGCACGCCAGCCGTCCATGCGCCTTTCAACCCGTTGAAAAACGGGGAAAGTTTGGTCAGTGCGCTTTCGGCCAGACGGCGATAGGTGGTGATCTTGCCGCCAAAGACATTCAGCAGTGGCGGGCCATCGGCATCGACAGCCAGCACATAATCGCGGGTCGCGGCGGTGGCGGAACTCGCGCCGTCATTATAAAGCGGGCGGACGCCGGAATAGGTCCAGACGATCTGGTGTTTTTCGATTGGTTGCGCGAAATAGTTCGATGCGAACATGCGCAGATAATCGGCCTCGGCCTCCGAGCATCGCGCGGCCTCGGGCGGGCCGTCATGGTCCTGATCGGTGGTGCCGATCAGGGTGAAGTCTTGCTCATAGGGGATGGCAAAGATGATGCGGCCATCCTCGCCCTGAAAGAAATAGCAGCGGTCGTGGTCATAGAGTTTCGGCACGACGATATGGCTGCCGCGCACGAGGCGGATGCCATGCTTGTGGCTGAGCCCGATCTGGCCATCCAGGATGCGGTCGACCCAGGGCCCGCCGGCATTGACCAGCGCGCGGGCGGCATGGGTGGTTTCCACCCCCTCTGCCCGGGTGGTGACCTGCCACAGATCGCCCTCGCGGCGGGCGCGGGTCACCTCGGTGCGGGTGAGGATGGTGGCGCCGCGCGCCTGCGCATCGCGGGCGTTCAGCACGACAAGCCGGGAATCCTGCACCCAGCAATCGGAATATTCAAAAGCCTTCTTGAACTTTGATTTCAAGGGCTTGCCGTAGATTTCGGCCTGAAGGTCCAGGCTGCTGGTGCCCGGCAGGATCTCGCGCCCGCCCAGGTGATCGTAAAGGAAAAGCCCCAGCCGGATCAGCCAGGAGGGGCGGCGCCCCTTCATCCAGGGCATGAAAAACGTGAGCAGGCGCGAGGTCGGCGTGGTGCTTTCAAAGCGCATGTCGGGGTAGACCGGCAGCACGAACCGCATGGGCCAGCTGATATGCGGCATGGCTTTCAGCAGGGTTTCCCGCTCTTCCAGCGCCTCGCGGACCAGACGGAATTCAAAGAATTCCAGATAGCGCAGCCCGCCATGAAACAGCTTGGTCGAGGCCGAGGAGGTGGCCTGCGCCAGATCGCCCTTTTCGGCCAGGGTGACCGAAAGCCCGCGCCCCGCCGCATCGCGCGCAATGCCGCATCCATTGATGCCGCCGCCGATGACGAACAGGTCGACAGGCTGGGTCTGGGTGGTGGTCACGGCAGCGTCTCCCCTCGCTCTGCGCCCACAAAGCGCGAGTCATGCGCGATTGTCAAACATATTGTTCGTTTGTTTTCGCTTTTTGCGTTTGCGAAAGGCGCAACCATGCAGATGCAGCATCCGCCCGGAAGCGGACAGGATGAGGCGCGGCGATGAGAGAGGGGGGGGAGGGGGTGGTAGGGCCGGAGGGACTCGAACCCCCAACCAAGGCGTTATGAGCGCCCGGCTCTAACCATTGAGCTACAGCCCCCCACGGCCAAGTGGTTAGGCAATCGCGGGGGCGCGGTCAAGCGCGGGGAGACAGGGCGCGGGCAGTCAGGGCGGCGCGGGGCGTTGCCTGTCGGGGGATTATCGTCTATGCGGGCGCTGAAAGCCCCTCCCAGCCGCTGCCCATGATCGGAGTGCCCCCATGACCACGCAAAACGGCCCGAAAACCGGCCTCACCTATGCCGATGCAGGCGTGGATATTGACGCGGGGAATGCGCTGGTGGAGCGCATCAAGCCGGCGGCGAAGCGCACCAATCGCAGCGGCACCATGTCGGGCCTTGGCGGTTTTGGCGCGCTGTTCGATCTGAAGGCGGCCGGGTATCAAGACCCGATCCTGGTGGGCGCGACGGATGGCGTGGGCACCAAGCTGCGCATCGCGATTGACACCGGCAATGTGGATACGATCGGCATCGACCTTGTGGCGATGTGCGTGAATGATCTGGTCTGCCAGGGCGCTGAACCGCTGTTCTTCCTCGACTATTTCGCCACCGGCAAGCTGGAGCTGGATCAGGCCACCCGCATCATCAACGGCATTGCCGAGGGTTGCGTGCAATCGGGCTGCGCACTGATCGGCGGCGAGACGGCGGAAATGCCGGGCATGTATCACAAGGGCGATTTCGACCTCGCGGGCTTTGCCGTGGGCGCGATGGAGCGCGGCAGCGATCTGCCGGCGGGTGTGGGCGAAGGCGATGTGCTGCTGGGGCTGGCCTCCAATGGCGTGCATTCCAACGGCTACAGCTTTGTGCGCAAGGTGGTGGAACTGTCGGGGCTGGCCTGGGATGCCGATTGCCCCTTTGCGGAAGGCAGCCTGGGCGCGGCACTGCTGGCGCCGACCCGGCTTTATGTGAAACAGGCCCTCGCGGCGGTGCGGGCGGGGGGCGTGCATGCGCTGGCCCATATCACCGGCGGCGGCCTCACCGAGAACCCGCCGCGCGTGATCCCCGAAGGCCTGGCCTGCGAGATCGACCTTTCCGCGTGGCAATTGCCGCCGGTGTTCCGCTGGCTGGCGGAAACGGCGGGGATGACCGAGCCGGAACTGCTGAAAACCTTCAACTGCGGCATCGGCATGATGGTGGTGGCGGCGGCAGACCGCGCCGATGCCATCGAGGCGCTGCTGCGCGCCGAGGGTGAAACCGTGTGCCGTCTGGGCCGCGTGGTCAAGGGCGAGGGCGTGATCTACAAGGGCGCGCTGCTGTGAAACGCATCGCCATCCTGATTTCCGGGGGTGGCTCCAACATGGTCGCTTTGGTCCGCTCGATGACCGGCGACCATCCGGGCCGCCCGGTGCTGGTGGCCAGCAATGACCCGGCGGCGGGCGGGTTGCGCAAGGCGCAGGCGGCGGGGATTGCGACGGCGGCGGTGGATCACCGCGCCTTCGGCAAGGACCGCGCGGGGTTCGAGGCCGAGCTGCTGCGCCATATCGAGGCGGTCGAGCCGGACATCCTGTGCCTTGCGGGCTTCATGCGGGTGCTGACCCCGGCCTTTGTGGCGCGGTTTGAAGGGCGGATGCTGAACATCCACCCCTCGCTTTTGCCGAAATATCCCGGTCTGCACACCCATCAGCGCGCGATTGAGGCGGGCGATGCCGAGGCGGGCTGCACGGTGCATGAGGTGACGGCGGTGCTGGATGACGGCCCGATCCTCGGTCAGGCGCGGGTGCCGGTGCTGGCGGGCGACAGCGCCGATGATCTTGCAGGGCGGGTGCTGGTGCAGGAGCATCGGCTCTATCCGGCGGTGCTGCGGCGTTACGCGGCGGGCGACCGGACGCCGCTGTTTCTGTGATCGAGCCGGGCAGGGGGCGCTCGCGCCCCCCACGGCCCAATCGGGCCTCCCCCCTGAGGATATTTTTGAACAGAAAATGAAACAGGCCCGCTCAGGTGAGGGCAGACAGCCCCCATTGCGACGGTTCAGGCCGCGGGGCGGCTGGGGCGGGTGGCGATCCATGTGCCCATGACGGCCAGCACAAGTCCTTGCACCAGCAGCACTTCCCATCGCAGGCCCAGCCAGAGGCTGAGGGCGAAGGCACCCGCCATGGCGGCGAGGGAGGCGCGTTTGGCGACCGGGGGGATGGCGCGGTGCTGGCGCCAGTCGCGGATGGCGGGGCCAAAGAGGCGGTGATTCCACAGCCAGTCATGCAGGCGCGGCGAGGAGCGCGCGAAGCAGGCGGCGGCGAGGATCATGAAGGGCGTGGTGGGCAGTAGGGGCAGCGCCACGCCCACGAGGCCGAGGGCGACCGAGATGACCCCGGCGGCCAGCCAGAGCGGGCGCATCAGCGGCTCGCCCCGGCATCGAAGGCGGCGCGGGAGGCCTCGACCGTGGCGATGTTCTCCTTGGTCCAGCGATAGAGCGCGCGGAAGGGCGGCAGCAGGGTTTGGCCGAGGTCTGACATGGCATATTCCACCGCCACGGGCGAAGTGGGCAGCACGCGGCGGGTGATCAGCCCGTTGCGTTCCAGCCGCCGCAGGGTCTGGGTCAGCGATTTCTGCGACACGCCCTCCAGGCTGCGCTTGATGCTGTTGAAGCGTTGCGGGGCGCCGTCCAGCACGGTCAGCACCATCATCGACCATTTGTCGGCGATCTGGTCGAACAGCTCGCGCGAGGGGCAGGTGGCGGCGAAATGGCCCGGTTGGCAGATGAAGGTCGGGTGCTGGTTCATGGCGTTATCTGGGGACTATCCGGGGGGTTACCTTGGGGTGACCTGGTGAGTTTTCGGTGCCTGATTGACACCAGGTTTCCCGATTATACCTATAGGGCCAGGTTTTGAACAGGAGTTTCAGATGACCGCAACGGATGTGTTGTTCCGCCCCTTCACGGTCAAGGGGGTGACGCTGGCCAATCGGATCGTCATGGCGCCGATGACGCGGGGCATGGCGGAGGGGGGCGTGCCGGGCGCGGCGCAGGCCGAATACTACCGTCGCCGCGCGGCGGGGGGCGTGGGCCTCATTCTGTCCGAGGGGACGGTGATCGACCGCCCGGCCTCGCGCAATCTGCCGGGCATCCCGTTCTTCCATGGCGAGGCCGCGCTGGCGGGCTGGAAGGACGTGATTGACGCGGTGCATGGCGCGGGTGGCAAGATGGGGCCGCAGATCTGGCATACCGGCGCGACGCGCGCGGGCGAGTGGCAGCCGGAGGCGCCGGTGGAAAGCCCCTCGGGTCTCAATGCCCCCGGCGAGGCGCGCGGCGTGGCGATGAGCGAGGAAGACATTGCCGACACCATCGCCGCTTTTGCCAAATCGGCCAAGGCGGCCAAGGACCTGGGCTTTGACGTGGCCGAGCTGCATGGCGCGCATGGCTATCTGATTGACCAGTTCTTCTGGGCGGGCACCAATCAGCGCGACGACCGTTGGGGCGGGGCGAGCATCGCAGATCGCGCGCGGTTCGCCGCCGAGGTGGTGCGGGCGACGCGCGCCGCGATCGGGCCGGATTTCCCGCTGATCCTGCGGGTCAGCCAGTGGAAACAGCAGGATTACAAGGCGCGGCTGGCCAGCACGCCGGCCGAGCTGGGGGCCTGGCTGATCCCGCTGGTCGAGGCGGGGGCGGATGTCATCCATGCCTCGCAGCGCCGGTTCTGGGAGCCGGAATTCCCCGAGCTGGACGGGGCCGAGGGCTTGAATTTCGCCGGTTGGGTGAAGCGGGTGACCGGGGCCGCGACGATCTCGGTCGGGTCGGTCGGGCTGTCGGACGAGTTCTTTGGCGCCTTTGCCGGTCAGGGGTCCGCAGCCTCGCCGCTGGATCAGCTGGTGGCGCGGATGGAGCGCGAGGAGTTTGACCTGATCGCCGTGGGCCGGGCGCTGATCTCGGACCCGGCCTGGGTGAACAAGGTGCGCGCGGGCGAGCGCCTGACGGGCTTTGACGCCAAGGATCTGGCGGTGCTGGCTTAAGGGCTAAAGGCGCGGCGGCGTTACAGGATCACGTCGTCGCGCCCCAGCAGGCCTGCATCGGCAAGGCTCAGCGTCACGCTGCCGGTGCCGCCAAGCGCGCCCAGATCAAGGCGCAGGCGGGGGCCGGTATCGGTCAGTGCCGCCTGCACCTCGGCCCATGTGGCCGTAAAGGCGCGCAGGTCGAGCCGGTCAACCCCATCGGTGAAATCGGTGATACGGTCATGGCCGTTTTTCAGCGACAGAACAAAGGTATCGGCGCCGGAGCCGCCCGAAAGCGTATCGGCGCCGCGCCCGCCAATCAGGGTATCTTGCCCGGCATGGCCCCAGATCCGGTCGGCTTTGTTCGCGCCAATCAGCCGGTCGGCCCCCGCGCCGCCGCCGATGACATGCGCCACATCTGCCGCGCCGCGCAGCCGGTCGGCACCAGAGGTGCCCAGCAGCGGCGTGGCGGCGAAATCGGCATAGGCCTCGGACGGCGAGAGATAGGGCAGGAACCCGGTGCTGATGGCTTGTGCCAGCAGGCGGCCCTGCGCGGCGAAGCTCAGGTGGCTTTCCAAGGGCAGGATCGCCACATCGGGAAAGGCGGCGGCGGCATCTGTCAGCACCGAGCCTTGGCCGAACTGGTTCTCGATCAGCATGCCATCCAGCGCGGCGCGATAGGCCGCGATCAGCGCGGCGTCGCCAGTGCTGTCGCCCAGAATATAGACGCCGGAATTGACCACCAGCAGGGCCTCGGGGTTTTCCGCGCGGATCGCCTCGGCGACGGCGATCACCAGCCGCATCATGGCATCGGCCATGGCGGGGTTCCAGGTGCCACTGGCCTGCGCGGCCTCGTAATAGCGGCCGACATCATCGAGAAACACACCGTCATAGCCCGCCTGCACCTGCGCCACCGCCTGCGCGATGACCAGTTCCTGCCAATCGGGATCGGTGTAATCGACCAATATGGCCTCGGGCTGGGGTGGGCCGCTGGTTTCGGGGGCGAAATCCACCAGCCCCAGATTGTTGCGCAGCCATGCGGGGGCGCGGCGGCTGATGGTGCCCACATCGGGCTCGCCCGCCGCCGGATCGGGGGTGACCCAGCCGGGGTTCCACCAATCGCGCCCGTGATCGGTGACCGAGCTGTTCACATAGGCGATGACGCGCTGCCCGCCCGCTTGCAGGGCGG
>NZ_JAEULU010000029.1 GCF_016792925.1 Gemmobacter sp. | reverse complement strand
ATGCTGGCGGGGGCCTGAGCGCCGCGGTCTGGCTGCGCCCGTGTCGCGCAGCGGGCCTTGCAGGTCGCTTCGGGCTGCAACACGGGGAAGGGCAGGGGCTACCCTGCCCTTTGTCATATCTGCGATCTGCCCCGTCCTGCCCGAAAGCGGGCCGGGCCAATGAGGCGGGTTCAATCTGGGGTTTAGTCGCGCCGCGCGAAGGGCTTTACACGGCGTCGCTTATGCTGTTCAAAGCGTCGAAATCAGACCGAATCCGCCGCGCGACAGGGGCGGGATCGGCAAGACACCGACAAGCTCTCGTCAAGGCGTTGATCCCGGGGGCGGCTGCCCTTACCAAGGGGCCAAACGGATCAAGGACACGTAGACATGACCCAGCCCAGCGATGCGCATCACCTGTCGATGCTCGACACTTTCGTGAAACCGATGCACCCCGAGGGCTACAAATTCGTGGCCATCTTTGCCGCGATCACGCTGGTGCTGTTCTGGATCTGGGTGCCGCTTGGCTGGGTGGGCGTCGGGCTGACGGTGTGGTGCTATTACTTTTTCCGCGACCCCAAACGCGCCGTGCCGCAGGGCGAGGGGCTGATGGTTTCGCCCGCCGACGGGGTGGTGTCGCTGATCGAACGCGCGGCCCCGCCGCCGGAGCTGGGCATGGGGCATGACCCGCTGCTGCGCGTCTCGGTTTTCATGTCGGTGTTCAATTGCCATGTGAACCGCGCGCCGATCGCGGGCAAGCTGGTGAAGATGGCCTATCGCCCCGGCAAGTTCCTCAACGCCTCGCTGGACAAGGCCTCGGTGGATAACGAGCGCAACTCGCTGTGTCTGGAGCTGGCCGATGGCCGCCAGATTGCCGTGGTGCAGATCGCGGGGCTGGTGGCACGCCGCATCCTGCCCTTCGTGAGCGAGGGCGAAAGCCTGAAAACCGGCCAGCGCTTTGGCCTGATCCGCTTTGGCAGCCGGGTCGATGTCTACCTGCCCGAGGGCGTGGTGCCGCTGGTTGCGCTTGGCCAGAATTGCGTGGCGGGCGAAACCGTGATCGCGGAGCTGGGCCGCGACCTGCCGCAACGCTTCGCAAAGCTGGTGTAAGCGATGGAGACCCCGCGCCCGCGCCGCATGTCGATTCTGGGCCTTTTGCCCAATATGATGACGGTGGGCGCGCTTTGCGCCGGGGTCACCGCCATCCGTTTTTCCATCGAGGGCCGCTTTGGCGCGGCGCTGCTGCTGATCTTTCTGGCGGCGATCATGGATGGGCTGGACGGGCGGCTGGCGCGGCTGCTGCGCAGCGAAAGCCAGATTGGCGCCGAGCTGGACAGCCTGTGCGACTTTGTGAATTTCGGCGTGGCGCCGGGGCTCATCCTGTGGATCTGGGCCTTGCAGGACATGCGGGCGGCGGGCTGGATCGCGGTGCTGATCTATGTCGTTTCCTGCCTGCTGCGCCTGGCGCGGTTCAATGTCGGTCACCGCGCCATAGATGCGCAGGCCGAAAAGGGCGGGTTTCAGGGCGTGCCCTCGCCCGCCGGGGCCTTGCTGGCCTTTCTGCCGATGTTTGCCGCCTTCGCGCTGGATCAGGGGCCGCTGCATGGCGCGCTGGTCGCGCCCTGGATGGCGCTGGTGGGCGCGCTGATGATTGCGCGGTTCCACACGCCCTCCTTCAAGAAACTGACATTTGAAGCGCAATATGTTCGCTTTGTCGTGGTGGGTTTTGCCGCGCTTCTGGCGGCCCTGCTGGCCTATCCCTGGGCCACGCTGGTGGCGCTGGACCTGATTTATCTTGCCATTGTCGCGTTCAGCCTTGTGCGGCGCGCCCCCAAGCCGCCAGAGGAGCCCATGGATGGAGCTTGAAGCCGTCGCCAAATCCTATGCCCGTTGGGCCCCGGTCTATGACCATACCTTTGGCGCCGTGACCCATGCCGGTCGGCGCCGCGCCACCGGCTTTGCCAATGCGGTGGGGGGCACGGTGCTGGAGGTGGGCGTGGGCACGGGCCTCGCGCTGCCCTTCTATGCCCCGCATATGCAGGTGACCGGCATTGATTTCTCAGAGGAGATGCTGGCCAAGGCGCAGGAAAAGGTGGCCGAGCGGGGCCTGACCCACGTGAAGGCGCTGCGGCAGATGGACGCGCGGGCGCTGGATTTCCCGGCCGCCAGCTTTGACACGGTCTGCGCGATGCACATCCTGTCGGTGGTGCCGGAACCGGAGCGGGTGATGGCCGAGATGGCGCGGGTCTGCCGCCCCGGCGGGCATGTGCTGGTGGTGAACCATTTCGCGGCCGAAGGCTCGGGGCTGATGGCGCGGATCGAACGCGCGGCGGCGCCGCTGTCGGACCTTCTGGGCTGGCACAGCGATTTCGAGCGCGCCCGTGTGCTGGGCGAGGCCGGGCTGGAACTGGTCGAGGAAGACGGGCTGCCGCCCTTTGGCATGATGACCTATCTGCGCCTCCGCCGCCGGGCCTGATCCCGGTTTCGGGCTTGATTTCCGCCGGGAAATCACCAGTTAGCAGGTGAACGGACATAACAAGGGAAAGATCAATGTCGAACGGCGGGCCCTGGGGCGGAGGCGGTGGCGGGAACGACGACCGCAACAATGACGGGCGGGGCACGGATGGCCGCGGCAATGGCCCGCGCCGTCCGGGCAATGACGGGCCGCAAATCCCCGAGATCGACGAGATCGTGCGCAAGGGCCAGGAGCAGCTGCGCGTCTTGATGGGTGGCAAGGGCCGCAGCGGCGGCAATGGCCGTGGCCCCGCAGGGCCGGGTGCGGGCCCGCTGCTGACGCCGCAGGGCCTTGGCCTTGGCGCGTTGGCGCTGGTGGCGATCTGGTCCTGGATGTCTTTCTATACGGTGCGCCCCGAGGAACGCTCGGTCGAGCTGTTTCTGGGCGAGTTCTCCGACATCGGCCAGCCCGGCCTGAACTTTGCCCCTTGGCCGGTGGTGAAGGCCGAACTGGTGCAGGTGACCGGCCAACGCACCACCGACATTGGCACTGGCAGCGCCGGTGACGGCGACAGCGGGTTGATGCTGACCCGCGACCAGAACATCGTGGATGTGGCCTTTCAGGTGGTCTGGAACGTGAAAGACCCGGAATCCTTCCTGTTCAACCTCGCCGATCCCGGCGACACGGTGCGCGCGGTTTCGGCCTCGGCCATGCGCGACATCATCGCGCGCTCGGAGCTGACCCCGGTGCTGAACACCGGCCGCGCCAGCATCGCCAATGATCTGCAAGCCAATGTGCAGGCGACGCTGGATGCCTATAACGCGGGCATTCAGGTGCTGCGCGTGAACTTTGACCGCGCCGACCCGCCGCGCGAAGTCTCGGATGCCTTCCGCGAGGTGCAGGCCGCGCAGCAAGAGCGCGACCGGTTGCAGAAAGAGGCCGATGCCTATGCCAACCGGGTGACCGCAGGTGCCCGGGGCGAGGCCGCGCGGTTGCTGGAAGACGCCGAGGCTTACCGTGCCCGCGTGGTCAATGACGCACAGGGCGAGGCCAGCCGCTTTCTGGCGGTCTACGGCGAATATGTGAAGGCGCCCGAAGTCACGCGCCAGCGCATGTATCTGGAAACCATGGAAAATGTTCTGGGTCGCATGAACAAGGTGATCCTGGATGGTGTCTCGGGCGAGGCGGGGGCGGGGGTCGTGCCCTATCTGCCGCTGAACGAATTGGCGCGCCCGGTGCAGCCGCAGCAGGGAGGGAACTGAGATGGCCCGTATCCAATACGTCCTTCCGGCCCTGCTTGCGCTTGGCGCTGTCGCCCTGTCCTCGGTCTTTATCGTGGACGAGCGCGAGCAGGTGCTGGTCATGCAATTCGGTCAGGTGAAGCAAGAGATCAAGGAACCCGGCCTTGGCTTCAAGCTGCCGCTGATTCAGGATGTGGTGCGCTATGAGGACCGCATTCTGGGCCTGCAATCGCAATCGCTGGAAGTCACGCTGCGCGACAACCGCCGTCTGGTGATGGATGCTTTCGCCCGCTGGCGGATCACCAATCCGGTCGACTTCCGCGAGGCCGTCGGCCCCGGCGGGGTGGAAGCCGCGCAAACCCGGCTGGACCCGATCATCAGCGCGGCCATGCGGCAGGTGCTGGGGTCGGTGAACTCCAACGCGGTGCTGTCGGAAGACCGCACGGGGCTGATGAATGCGATCCGCGACATTGCGCGCCAGCAATCGGCCAGCCTTGGCATCGAGGTGATCGACGTGCGCCTGACCCGGACCGACCTGCCGGAGCAGAACCTTGCCGCGACCTATGCAAGGATGCGGGCCGAGCGCGAGCGCGAGGCGGCAGACGAAATCGCGCGCGGCAACGAGGCCGCCAGCCGCCTGAAAGCCGCTGCCGACCGCGAGGTGGTGGTGACCACTTCGGATGCCCGCCGTCAGGCCGAGGTGATCCGGGGCGAATCCGACGCGGCGCGCAACGCGATCTATGCCGAGGCCTTTGGCAAAGACCCGGAGTTCTTCGCCTTCACCCGCTCGCTCACCGCCTATGAACGGGCGCTGCGCGAGGGCAACAGCTCGATCGTGCTGTCGCCGGACAGCGAGTTCTTCAACTATCTGAACGCGCCGGGTGGCAAAACCGCCAATTGAGGCGCAGCCTTTGACGCGAAAGCTGCGGCGCGGGGGCAACCTCGCGCCGCTTTTCTGTGGGGGGCGGTTTCCGATCTTGATCAAATCCGCTGCCCGACCCTATTGTGCCGCGATCATGGGAGGCGGGCATGGAAGACAGCGGGCAACAGGCGGCAGAGACGCGGAAGGTGCCGACCCATGAGGTCACCTATCTGCGGCTGCGCGAAATGGTGCTGTTTGGCGTGCTGGCACCCGGTCAACCTGTGACGATTCAAGGGCTTATCCGCGATCTGGACGCGGGCATGACGCCGGTGCGCGAAGCGATCCGCCGTCTGACCGCCGAGGGGGCGCTGGTCTTGCATGACAATCGCCGGGTCAGCGTGCCGCGCATGACGCCCGCGCTGCTGGATCAGCTGGTGCATGTGCGCGAGGCGGTGGAGCCGAAGCTGGCGGAACTGGCCTGCCCGCATGCGACGCCTGCGCTGCTGGCGCGGCTGGAGGAGATCGACCACGGCATTGAACCCGCGATCCGCGCGGCCGATGTGACCACCTATCTGCGGCTGAACCACGCCTTCCACTTTGCGCTTTACGAGGCGGCGGGGGCGACGGTGCTGGAGGACATCGCGCGCTCGGTCTGGCTGCGCTTTGGCCCGTCGCTGCGGGTAATCCTGTCACGCTATATCGCGCTTGGCCTGCCCGACCGCCATGCCGAGGCGCTGGCCGCGATCCGCGCGGGCGATGCGCAGGCTTTGGCGCGCGCAATCCGCGAGGATATTGCGCAAGGGGTGGAGCAGGTGCAGGCGGCGCTGGCCGATGAGGCGATCTGAGCCTTGGGGCTGCGGCGCGGGCCCGACCTGCGGGCGCCTCCGGCGGGGGGATATTTGGGTCAGGTTGAAAGCGCTGTCATAATTTGATCAAATCTTGCGTGTCGACCCCGAACCCCGTAAGCTGGGGGCAAGGCGCGCGAATCCGATCCCGGGTTGCCGCACAGATACGGCGAGGCCCAGATGAACAAGATCACCAATCACCTGCCCACGGCAGAGCTTCAGGCGCTGGATGCGGCGCATCACATGCACCCTTTCACCTCGGATGCGCAGCTGGCCAAGCGCGGCGTGCGGATCATGACCGGGGGCGAGGGCGTCTGGCTGCGCGACAGCGAGGGCAACCGCATCATCGACGGCATGGCGGGCCTGTGGTGCGTGAATATCGGCTATGGCCGCGAGGAGCTGGCCGAGGCGGCGGCGCGGCAGATGCGCGAGCTGAGCTATTACAACACCTTCTTCATGACCACCCATGTGCCCGCCATCGCGCTGGCCGCCAAGCTGGCCGAGCTGGCGCCGGGCGATCTGAACCATGTGTTCTTCGCCTCCAGCGGCTCGGAGGCCAATGACACCAATATCCGCCTCGTGCGCCGCTATTGGGACATCAAGGGCCAGCCCGAGCGTCGCGTGATCATCGCGCGCAAGAACGGCTATCACGGTTCGACCATGGGCGGCGGCAGCCTGGGCGGCATGCCCTATATCCATGCGGCGGGGGGCAAGATCGACGGGATCGAGCATATCGGCCAGCCGCATTGGTGGGCCGAGGGCGGCGAGATGACGCCGGAGGAATTTGGTCTCCTGCGCGCCCGCGAGCTGGAGGAGAAGATCCTTGAACTGGGCGCCGACAAGGTGGCGGCCTTTATCGGCGAGCCGATCCAGGGGGCAGGGGGGGTCATCGTGCCGCCCAGCACCTATTGGCCGGAAATCCAGCGCATCTGCGACAAATACGGCATTTTGCTGATCGTCGACGAGGTCATCACCGGCTTTGGCCGCACCGGCAACTGGTTCGCCAGCGAGACTTTCGGCATCAAGCCGCATATCATCACCATCGCCAAGGGCCTCAGCTCGGGCTATCAGCCCATCGGCGGCTCCATCGTCTGTGACGAGGTGGCGCATGTGGTGGGCAGCGCCGAGGATGATTTCAACCACGGCTATACCTATTCCGGCCATCCCGTCGCCTCGGCCGTGGCGCTGGAGAACCTGCGCATTCTGGAGGAGGACGGGATCATCGACCATGTGCGCAACGTGGCGCATCCCTACCTGGCCGAGAAATGGCACGCGCTTGGCGCGCATCCGATGGTGGGGCAGACCTCGCTGGTGGGGCTGATGGGCAGCTTGCAGCTGACCCCGAACAAGGAGAAGCGGTCGAAATTCGCGGCCAAGCCCGGCACCATCGGCTATATGACGCGCGAGCGCTGCTTCAAGAACAACCTGATCATGCGCCATGTCTATGAACGCATGATCATCTCGCCGCCGCTGGTCATCACGCCGGAGGAGATCGACGTGCTGATCGCGCGTGCCACCCTTTCGCTGGACGAGGCCTATAAGCAGGCGCGCGACGAGGGCTATTGGAAAGAGGCGTGATTCGCGCCATTCCCTAGCGGAAACGAACCTGAAGCGGGCGCATTTCGGTGCGCCCGTTTTCGTTTTGCGCGAAAATCCTTCTTCTGTCCTGCGGCATGTGAAGAAAATGTAACGGCGAGATGACAGACTCGTTGCGCAGTGAAAAATTCCGCGCTTAGATTGGCCTGTCACAGAAGCGATACGCGCCTGATGCAGAACTGTCATGCGCCAAGAATAAGACGCGGTTACCCGCAAATCTGTCACCAACGGGGCGCTTCGTGCCCAAGGGAGAGAAGACATGATGAAAAAGACCACCATGGCCGTGACCATGGCCGCGCTGCTGGCCTCGACCGGCATGGTCTCGGCGCAGTCGCTGGCCGAGATCGAGGCCGCTGCCAAGGCCGAGGGCATGCTGACCACCATCGCCCTGCCGCATAGCTGGTGCGGCTATGGCAATGTGATTGCGGGCTTCAAGGCGAAATACCCGGAGATCACCGTGAACGAGCTGAACCCCGATGCGGGCTCGGCCGATGAGGTGGAGGCCGTGAAGGCCAACAAGGACAACAAGGGCCCGCAGGCGCCGGACGTGGTGGATGTGGGTCTGGCCTTTGGCCCGCAGATGAAGGCCGAAGGCCTGCTGCAACCCTACAAGGTCTCGACCTGGGACGAGATCCCCGAAAGCGTGAAGGATGCCGAAGGCTATTGGTATGGCGACTATTACGGCGTCATGTCCTTCCTGGTGAACAAGGATCTGGTGGCCAATGCGCCGGCGGACTGGGCTGACCTTCTGAAGCCGGAATATGCGGGCCAGGTGGCGCTGGCGGGCGATCCGCGCGCCTCGAACCAGGCCATTCTGGCGGTGCAGGCGGCGGGCCTGGCCAAAGGCGCCAAGGCGGGCGAAGAGGCTGGCAAGGCGGGGCTCGATTTCTTTGCCGAGCTGAACAAGGCGGGCAATTTCGTGCCGGTCATCGCCAAGGCGGGCACCGTGGCGCAGGGCGCGACCCCGATCGCGATCGCGTGGGATTACAACGTGCTGTCCTGGGCCGACGAGCTGGCCGGCAACCCGCCGGTCGAGGTGGTCGTGCCGAAATCGGGCGTCCTCGCCGGGGTCTATGTGCAGGGCATCAGCGCCTATGCGCCGCACCCGAATGCCGCGAAGCTGTGGATGGAATACCTCTATTCGGATGAAGGCCAGAACCTCTGGCTGAAGGGCTACTGCCACCCGGCGCGTTTCAACGCGATGGCCAAGGCCGGCAAGCTGGATGCCGAAGCCATGGCCAAGCTGCCTCCGGCCGAGGCCTATGAGGCTGCCTATTTCCCGACGCTGGAAGAGGTGGATGCCAACAAGGCCGCCGTCACCGGCGGGTGGGACAGCGTTGTGGGCGCCAACGTCCAGTAACGCGGCCTGATCTGACGGCCCCGGCCCGCCATCCGTGCGGGCCGGGGTTTGCCATCATAAGAAGACCTGTGCCAGAGCAACTGGCCCGCAGGCACAACGGGGGACGCCCATAGCATGACATCCGTGCCGATCATTCGGCGCCTACCGCTGACATGGCTGGGGCTGCTGCCCTTCATCGCCTTTGTCACGCTGTTTCTGATCCTGCCGACGATGCATATCGTGATCGGCGCCTTTCAGGACCGCACAGGCGCCTTCACGCTGCAAAACCTGGCGGATCTGAACACGGGCACCATCCCGTCAAGTTACTGGATTTCGGTCAAGATTTCTGTCGCCTCGGCGGCGCTTGGCTGCCTGATTGGTTTTGCCATGGCGGCGGCGGTGGTGTTTGGCGCAGTGCCGGGCTGGATCAAGGCGCCGCTGATGACCTTTTCCGGCGTGGCGTCGAACTTTGCGGGCGTGCCGCTGGCCTTCGCTTTTCTGGCGACTTTCGGGCCGGTGGGCCTTGTGACCGTGTTCCTGCGCAGCAATTTCGGCATCGTTCTCAGCCGCGATCTGGGCTTCAACATCCTGTCCTTCTGGGGGCTGACCGTCACCTATCTGTTCTTCCAGATCCCGCTGATGATCCTGATCATCACCCCGGCGCTGGAGGGGTTGAAGCGCGAATGGCGCGAGGCGGCAGAGGTGCTGGGGGCGAGTGCCGCGCAATATTGGCGCATGATCGCGTTGCCGATCCTGTTTCCGTCACTGCTGGGCACCTTCGCGCTGCTCTTTGCAAATGCCTTTGGCGCGGTGGCGACGGCGATTGCGCTGACGGGCTCCGCGCTCAACATCGTGCCGATCCAGCTTTATGCGCAGATCCGCGGCGATGTGCTGGGCAATCCGAATCTCGGCTATGCCATGGCCTTTGGCATGATCGTGGTCACGGCGGTGGCGAATGTTCTGTATATCTGGCTGCGCATCCGTGCAGAGCGGTGGCTGAAATGAACCCCTTGGCGCGTATTGCGGGCTGGGCCGCGCTGATCTTCGGCCTGCTCTATTTCCTGATCCCGCTGGCCGGGTTGACCGAGTTTTCCCTGAAGGCGCGGCGCGGGGTCTATAGCCTTGATGCCTATGCCAAGGTGATCGGCGACCCGGAGTTTCAGGCCACCTTCACCTATTCCGTGATGATGGCGCTGGTGACCATTGTGGTCGGCGTGCTGATCGTGGTGCCGACCGCCTTCTGGGTGCGGCTGAAAATGCCCTGGGCGCGGCCCTATGTCGAGTTCATCACCCTGCTGCCGCTGGTCATTCCGGCCATCGTGATCGTGTTCGGCTATATCCGGCTGTATAATACCGCCAGCTGGCTGCCGCTGACCGGCACCGTCTTTGGCACCAACCTGCTTCTGGCCATGGGCTATACCGTGCTGGCGCTGCCCTATATGTATCGCGCCGTCGATACCGGCCTGCGCACCATCGACGTGGCAACCCTGACCGAGGCCGCGCAAAGCCTCGGTGCCGGCTGGGCCACCATTCTGGGCCGGGTCATCCTGCCCAATGTGGTGCCTGCCGTGCTGTCGGGCGCGTTTCTCACCTTCGCCATCGTGATCGGCGAATTCACCCTCGCGGCCCTGCTGGACCGCCCGGCCTTCGGGCCTTACCTGCAACGGATCGGGGCCAACAAACCCTATGAGCCCTTCGCGCTTTCGGTGATCGCCTTT
>NZ_JAEULU010000024.1 GCF_016792925.1 Gemmobacter sp. | reverse complement strand
CACTTTAGTAGTTGCCATTTAACAAAAGAACATTTTGGTTACCTGTCTCGCGGTCTGCGGTTCGAGCGACGCATTGTGTGGGGCAGCATATCGTCGATCTCCTTCTCAGAGAACATCAACTCTTCGTTGTCCTTGAGACCTTTTTGAGCCTCGGCATATGCTTTTCCGTCAGTGAAAGGAGCTGCAAGATAAATTTCGTGCAGCGCAGTTTGCAGATAGTTACGTCGCTCTCTGAGCTCTTGGATGGGAATTTGATCATCAAGCGTATCGGCAATTAGGCTTAGATATGATTCCCTTATATTCCAAATGCCAGAAGCCGACTCACGGTGTTGTTGGGCAAGCGCTCCTGGATCTAGGTCTTTAAGGTAAGCGTTGAAGATTAGGCTGAGAATAGACAACGCAGCCGCCACGTATTCGGCATACTGGAGGAGCCCAGTATCCGCCTTAAACAAGGCGCCCACCGCACCGCCAGTGATCAAAGCAGAGAGGATGATGTTAGCCCACTTCCCTCGCCTTTGATTCGCGGCGAGCCGCTCAGCCATCTTTTCATGGATTTTGTGCGTGTATGCGCAGCGCCCGTAACACTCGCGGATTTGGCTTTCAAGCTGCGCGCGCGAATCAGATTGGGAAGCTTGGTCCAAATACCGTCCTCCAGCTTGCACGCCGCGACGCTGCATTCTCATCACTTTGAAAATTGCAGGCATACACAGCGTTTTTATGATCAATCCCAGCGTGATACCCAAAGGGGCCAGTGCGATAAACGTACGAACCGCTACCTGGCATTCTCCAGTATGTCTTATTGCTGTCCTGATCGTTCATGTACTTGAGAAAGTCACGCGCCATGTAATCATGAAAAGCGTAGGATTTGTCCCTATTAGGCCATGTCTCAATAAACTGATACGCAAGTGTATCGATCAGAGCACCAGAGATCTGCACTTTTTTGTAGTCACGCCAGACCCGCATCATACGGCACAGAGCCTTCAGATTACGATTCACCAATAGGTTGCGTTCATGTACTGCTCTGATTTCAGCTTTTGGATTGCATTCTTTCCAGCTGCCGCCATTATTTGAGTTCGGATATGTCCATGTTCCGGCAATATTTTCAAAAACTGGTAGAATCTCAAAAATGATACCGTCGGCAAAAGAAAGTACGACTACTTGGCCATCACCGCCAAGTTTGCTAGTCGGATAGGTCCTCGCAATGGAGTTCTTGACTGCCTGAAGAAGCGCGGATTGGCCATTTCCTTGATATGCATTGTACTGATGGTAAACAGAGGCCGGCAAGCAATATGCCACGTCAAGGTCACTGACTCCTTTCGCGGCTGTATCTCGTCCGTAAGAACCTACATAGCGGCTATGCGCAGTATCGGAAGTGGTATTCCAGAAGTCTTTGTTTAACTGGCCGGTAATTCTGCGGTAACGGACCCCAATAGAGGCAATAAGGTCTTTGCCGATATTGTAGTTGTTCCGAAATGCAATGAAGTCGTCAGCAACACTCATTCATCCAACCTCATTGTCCTCATCGTGCCAAAATATGGCGCGTGTAAGGCGGATGCAATGGCCTCCGTGCAAGCTCCCAGCCCTTGGAGCTCAGCTACAGTCACATGAAATGCGTGAACAGCATACTGGAATCATGACTGGGTTCGCGCTGCACCAACTATCGAAGGGCGGCCTTGGTGAATGCGGGTGTGCAGCACGCCAGAGCGCCGACTGGCAGGTAAGGGCAGATCAGGTAAAAGTAGACTTCACTCACGCATTTGCCATCGCCGTACGCGTCTGCGTTGATGACAAAGCTTCACCTTGAGCCGATGCCTACTGTTGATCGCACGATACGCCGACGATAGTATTCTTACATCCGGAAGCTGAGGCGGTGACTGCCCTCGTAGGCCCCAGATCGAGGCGGGCAGATCACCCTGCCCGCGCTCGCCCTCGCATCCGGCCCGGCAAATTGGTGGCGCGACCGCCGCCTATCGCAGAAGCCCCGCCCGCACCTCTGCAATCGTCGCATCCGCCCGCAATGACAGGGCAGTCTCACTGGGGGCAACTGCCTGCAGCGCATCAGGCACAGTCTCGCGCAAGTATTCCAGGACCAGCGCCCGCGCCCGCTCGGCCGTGAGCTGCCGCTCCAAGGCCAGCAGGGCACCGCGCCAGATTGCGGCCGACAGCCGATCAGCATGGCGCTGGCTGATCTGGACGCCGGTCCACTGGCGCAGCGCAACGACAGCGCGAGCAATCAGCGCAGTGATGATCAAGCCCAGCAACTCGCCCAGATGAGGCAGGATTGCGGCCCAGATGACCGTGAGGATCTCTTGCATGATCATGCTCCAAAAATGACAGGGGGTTGAGATGTAAGCGCCGCATGCAGCGTGGCGCGCGTCGTCGGCCCAGCGATGCCATCGGCGCCAATGCTCCAGGCGCGCTGGAACTCGCGCACCTGTGTCGGGCCATAGCCCAGCAGCACCAGCGCGGCGCGGGTGTAGCGGTCACGGCGATCCTCGAGGCCATTCTCGCCGCCATTGATCTTGCGGGTGATGCCGTCCAGGTTATTGCCATCGGCCAGACGCCCAAGCTCGCGCGTCTCCCAGTACCAGACCGGAGCAAGGCCTTCCCACGGATCGACCAGCACCATATCGGGCTGTGCCACGAAATCCGGGCAGGCCTGACCGATGCCGCGGCACCAGTCCCGGAACTGCTTGTAATTGGCTTTGCCCGTGATCTGGATCGGCCCGCGCCCGCGATACAGATAGCCGTCGCCATCCCGCGCGGCCGTGTTGCCCAGGTCGGTGCGAGTGTCATATTTGGCCTGCGCGCGCGTCGGCCCCCAGATCTCGCGATCCCACCGCCAGCCGCCGCTTTCGTGGGCGATTTGGCCGAGGTAATGCGCAAGCCGGTGCGGAGCCGCGAGGCCTGTGGCGGCCCCCAGCGCGCGAAGGCCCGCAATCACGCTGCGCATGTTGCTGTTTTCCGGCGCGCCCGCGATGGCGGCCAGCGTCTGTGCAGTCACCTGCATGTCATTCTCCCATGAAAAAGCCCCGCACGAGGGCGGGGCGGGCAATGTGCGATAATCACACAGGGTTCAGTTGTGCGGCCCGTCCTCGGGCGGCAGCACACGGTCAATTACGCGATCCGCGATGGCTTCCGATCGGGCCTCGATCAGTCCGGCCAAGCGCAGTGCGATCCGGGTCAAGCGGCGCGACAGGAACCCCGTGCCGCACATCACCAGCTGGACGGGCGGTGCCATGGTCCACCACTGCGCTGGCCAGCGCTGCCAGACCATGGCAGCAATGTGAGACGCGAGAAACGCCCCCAGCATCACCAGCCACAGCTCGCGCCGGTCTTGCTCGGGGTCGCTGCGCATGGCGAAGGCCGCCCCAGCCAGAGCCAGGAATAGGCCGCCAATCCACTCATAGGGCGCGAATGTGATGCCAAGGCCCGCCAAGGCCAGTGTCAGCGGGTCCTTCAGATGATCTGCCAAGGCGTCACGCATCCCGCCCCCACCCAAAAAGCCCATCAACCTTGTCATTGTCCCATCCCAAAGCAGCCTGAACGGTCAGAATGATCGGATGCATGCGGGGGACATCGACCAGATGCGCCCATCTGATGCGGACCTCGGATTGGGGCGGGTTCGGCATGGTCCGCACCAGGGGCTCGAACTCGACCGGCACTCCGGGTGTCATGGCAGAGGCTTCAGAAATGACCCCGGCACCTACAAGGGCCAGCAGCAGATCCAGCTTTGCGATGCTCCTGGTCTCGCGCCAAGCCCCGCGCGCCGCATCTGATGCGGCCTCGGCTGTCAGCAAGCGCGACCAGTCAATAGCACCGGCAGTGGTTGCGCCATCCCAAAGGGTCAGCCCAGGCGCGTCGGCAGGGCCGTCGATAAGCGCCAGCGGCCCAGGAAATCGGACGGCCTCTGGCGCGTCTGCCGCATGCGGCAGGAGGAGCGAGACGCGGATCGATCCGTCGGACCGCGTGACCGGCGCCACAACCGCCTCGCACGCCACGGCATCGACTGGCAGGGTCGCGCCTTCAGTGACACCGGAAAAATCAAAGGCAATGCCGTTGATGGTCAGGCTATCACCCTCGCGCGAAAGCGAAAGCGTGGCGTCGGAGCGAACGGGGGAAAAGGTGATGATCATGGCGGCCCCTCTCAGTACCAGCGGCCAATGGCGCTCAGGCGTACGGCGCTGGATGACGCGCTGGAGACAGCACTGGCCACCTGGTAATTCCAGCTGCTTGCCGACAGCGTGCCACCAGCAACGAACCTGATACCCGACGACGACGACGCGCCAGAAGGTGCAGTATTCCCGGCCAAAAACGGCGCAGGAAAGGTCCAAGTTTGCGTCGCATTCATGAACAGCGAACCAGAGGCCGTCGTAACAGGGTCAGTGACCGTCGCGTTCAAGTGGCAAAGCTGTGTGCCATCGGCAAAGCGCGCAAACTCGCCATTCGCATTGCTGCCGCGCTCGATCTCGCGAGGCACGACCCAGAAGGCGCCATCATAGACGGCCACCGTGTCGGCGTCGGTTCGGATATAGCCCGACGGCAAGGCAACCCCGGTGACGGTCCGACAGGCTATGGCGCCTGTTCCATCGAGATTGATGGTGGTCGCACCAGTATTGGCCGCCGATGCGCGGAAGCGCACAGCGGTGCCGGTCGCGACAGAAGACGCCCCGGCAGGCAGTATGCCAGTCAGCGTGATCACGTTGGCGGTGCCGCCCGCAGTCGCATACATGCCCATTTTGGCAAGGGCAGCGTTGATCTCCGGCACCATGCCCACCAGCGCGCTGACGAATGGATATGCCAAGGTGTCGAAGCTGGACGGGCTGTCCGGGTTTGGCGGGTCGGGGAGCAAGGTAATTGCCATTTATTCCTCCGTGAGGCCTTCGACCGATAGGGATGCGAAGCAGGTGGGTGAGGTGACAGGGATCGACAGGCCGTCGTCGTTGACGAAGCCCAAGACGGTGAGCCCGAATTCGTCGGTATCGTCGCCCGCCGAGAAAACGCACATGCGGGCGCGGTTTCGCAGGATGGTCCGGAACACGCGATCGACATCCGATTGCGGCAGCGAGAACTGGTAATCGACCGTGCGCGAGTAACCGCGCTTGACGATTTGCCAGCCGCCCCACTGGTCGCGCTCCTTCACGGAGAAGTCGCGGAATCCGACCTTGGTACCGACCAGTGACGTGCCGAGCTCGATCCGGCGGCCAAGCAGGATTTCCCCCACCGCCCGCGATCCGCTGCCCCCGATGGTGATTTCCACGCGCCAGCCGAGATAGCCGGGCACGTTGTTGATGATCAGAGACGGCACAAGCTCAAATGGCGCAAAGAACCAGTCCCACCAGCCATTGATCTGCCGCGCAGATGCCAGTTCAAAGGTCTGGTCGTACTGGACAGCAGATGCACCATCCAGCACGCGCAGGCGCACGCTGCTGCCGATCAGGCCAAACATCGCGATGGCATCGATGCGCTTGTTGAGCGTGATGACATACACGATATCGGTCGAGGCGCTCACCGCCGGGGCCAGCTGACTGTCAAAGGCGCGCCAGCGATTGGTGGCCCCGACATCAACCCACCAGGTGCTGCTGGCATCGGATTCGGGGTCGTGGTTGAGATTGCTCGCTTGCACGCTCTCCCACACCCGATGCGCCTTGATAACTCGGGCCCCCAAGCCGTAGCTGGTGGCGCTGGACCAGGCTGGGTGATCGTCTTCAGCGATCGAGCTGCTGGTCAGCATGCCAGGCGTGATATCAATGCTTTCGATCAATCGCATGGCTTAGACCCTCTCCGGCGGGAGCCCGCTGGCATCCCATTTCGTCACGCGGTTCGAAATCTTGCGCGTTTCGTCGTAGGTGCCCTGACCCAGCTGCCTTTGCTCAGCGCGCATCGCGGCGATCTCGCTCGCCATGGCATCCACACGAGCGATCAGGGCATCATTGGCGCCGCCCAGCATTTCCTGCGTTTTGCGGGCGCTGTAATACCGGGCCGGGCCAGTGGCCTCCAATTCGATGCCACCCTCACCAACCATCCGAAGCCCGCCGCCGTGAAAGCCGCCCGCCGCAAAGGCTGGAAGCTTCTTTTCCTCAACCATCTTCTTGAGCCAGTCAGACTTGTTTTGGCCCTCAGGCACGTTGAACGTGCGCGCACCACCCAGCGGCCCATGCACGATCTGGTGCCATTCCCCGCTTTGCGACCCACGCCAGCCATAGCCGAGGCGATACCCCAGCAAGGGGTCTGTGATCGCCTCCTCGGCCCTCGGCAGCAAGCTGTCGAGATAAGCTTTTTCGCGATTGCCGGTCGGGTCATAAACCGTACCCTTCAGCGCATCGCTGGCGGAATAATTCACCAGGCGCCGGCGGATTTGGTCTGCCGAAAGCCCCGTGGTGTCCATGCCGACCAGCCCCGCCATCTGCGCGAGGTCGGTATCATCGACAAAATGCGCGCCCGCCTTGTTGGCCGTCAGGGTCCCGACAAAGGCATTCAGCGCCGCCCCACGCTGCACACGATCTTGACGCGCCGTCTCTGCCGCCACGGCGGCCTGCAGATCAGACAGCGCACCGGTCAGGGTTCGCATGGCCGCGCGCATCAGCGTCATCGGCTGGACAATGCTGCTGGTCGTCGTAGCTCGAACCACGTCGAGAACCCTGTCGAGGGATCAAAGACGAAGCTACCGCCCAGCGTGATCCGCCCCTCCATGCCCTCTGGCGCCAAGCGCAGCAGACGCCGCAGCGGATTGGCAAGGCCACCTGCCAGCACCGCATTGACACGCACAGCAAGATCGCTCACGCGACCCAGCGCCAGGCGCATGGCGGCAGGGCTGATGTCAGAGGCCAGAGTCGCAGAGACGGTGCGCGACAACTCAGAACTGGTTGCGAGCGCAACGCGCATTGCATCACGGGGCAACTCAGACCCTGCCACCAGGTTGATGGTGCGCTGGATCTGCGCCACGTCTGTCAGCGCAAGCCGGGTCAGGCCCGCGCCAAGCTCATTTTCCGCAAGATACTGGACGGTGGTGATGTGCTCAGAGGTGCCGGTGAGCGCAAGCCACTTGAGATCAGCGGGCAGCTCAGACCGAGCGATGAAATCCACCTGTGCCGAAATGCTGTCAGCAGCCCCGGAAAGCATGGCCCGCAAGCGCGGCGGCAGGCTGGAGGCATCGATCGAACCCATTGTGAGGTCGAGGCGAGCCTTGAGGCTTGCATAGCTGATCTGCTCTGCCGCCGCGATGGCACCGCTCAGGCTGCCCAGCGTGGCATTCAGCGCCGCGATTGCGGCCTCATCCATGCTGCCGCCATTTGCAAGCAGATCCCGTGCATCGGTCAGCACGTCGATTTGCTGGCCCAGCAGGCCCGCGATCACATCATGCCGCGCGCCCTCGATATCAGCCACACCCTGCAAAAGACCGAGATCAGACAGCACGCGGGCCTCGGCAAGCGCCGCCTCGATCCGCGTGGCCGAGGTGTCGCGAATGCTGGACAGCATCGTCTGCGCCGCGCCCGTGATCTGCTGGACCGCAGTGGCATCGCCCGCCATGCTGCGCGCCAGCAGCGTCTGGTACTGGGCCTCGTTGAACGCCCGAGCCTTCTGGGCAGTGATCAATGCACCCGCAGTGCCACGCATCTTGATCAGCGTGTCACGAATGGTCGCCGCGGCGGAATACCAAAGGCCAGCAGCGCTCACAGCGGCCTGCTGCGCCTCGCCAGTCGCAGTGATCATGCCATCAAGGGCGGTGGAAACATTGCCTGTCAGACGGGCCAAGGTGCGGGTCAGCGCATCAGCCGAGGGCAAGATTTGATCCATCACCCCCGACATGCCAATCAGTGCAGCATAAAGCTCATGCGTCGATGCATTGGACAGATCGATGCTCTCGATCATGCGGCGGTATTCGTCGCGCGACCGGGGCATGGTGGCGCCAAGGTCAGCCAGGGCTTGCCGCGCCTGCCGGGTCATCGTCGCCACACGCTCATCTTCGGTGTAGAACGCCTGCCAGTAAGACTGCACCGAACTGCCCATGGCCTCGAGGCCGCCGAAGGCATCCACGAGCCCGGAAGCAAGGTTGGCGCCGATCAGGCCCGCCGAGGTAAAGCTGTGGCCCAGCAGATCCGCCACGTCGCGAACGCCCGAGAGCGATGAGGAAAGCCGGGTCATGGCATCTAGCGCGGTTTCACCGGCCTTGGTGTAGGCCTCGGTGCCAAGGTTCAGCCCAGCCATGCCAGCGCCAGCCTTGGCCATTTCCTCTTGCAGCGCCTGCACAATCTGCTCTTGGCTCATGTCCTTCGTGCTGATCTTGAACTCATGCGCAAAGTCGGCAATCGCATCCGACCCCAGATCCAGCACACCGGCCATGCTGCGGATGTTCGCGCGCAGATCTGCATACGCACTGCCGATGGCAGCAGTGGTCTCGGAATCCATGGCCGAATACTTGGTCTTGTTCGACCGCAAGAGCCCGCCCTTGTAAAACTTGTAGGTCTGGCCGCTGAACTCATCGCCCGTGAAGCTGCCCTGCACGCCAACATCCTTCAGCGTGCGGCCAAACAGCGCCTTGCCGATGCCGATGATGGCGCCGATCCCGCCAAGGATGGCCCCTGCCGTGCCCAGAAAGCCGGTGAGCCCAGCCATGCCACCAGCCCCGGCACCCGCACCAGCACCGCCAAAACCAAGCAGCTTGCCTATGCCGCCCAGAAAGCCCTTGCCGCTGCAGAGACGCGAGCCAAGCCAGCTGTCAGGCCCCAGAAGGCCGCTCAGGCCCGAAAGGCCGCCAGCCGCCCCACCAGATGCACCTTGCTGTCCGGGTACTGCCCCTGTTTGGCCAATGCCAAGCCAGACCATGAGTTTGTTCTTGACGGACTCTGCAATCAGGCTGGACAGGAGGCGCTGGAATGTCTCTTTCACGCCGTCTGCAAAGCCAGCAAAATCCCGCGCGCCGCGCGAGACAAATTCGCCCCATGCGTCCGCGACAACATCAATCGCCGCGACAAATGGGCGCTCCATCTGCTCACGCAAGCGGCGGGCGGCCTCGGCGGCCTCATCCATGGCGCCAGCGGCTGCACCCGCAGAGCCACCACCCCCACCGCCGCTTCCCCCGCCGACTGGCTTGACCCCGATCGCCCGCAACGCGTCATCCACAGAACCACCTGCGACAGCAACCTTCGTGGCTTCCCGATAGGTGGCCGAAAGCTTGTTACCGAGCACAGCCAAGGCCCCGGACGAGGCAGAAATCTGCGCCGCGTCCAGCAGCTTGCCGATGAAGCCGCCAGAGGCCGCAAGGCCTTGCCCAAACGAACTCAGGCGCACCATCGCACCACCAACCGCTCCGATCTGACCGGCCGCATTGGCCAGCGCCTGCGCCAGTTGGTTGGCGGCCATGATCGCGGGGCCAAATTGCCCTGCAAGCCCACCAATCCGCGCGCTCAGGATATCGATAGCGCTTGTGGTGGCGGTGGCCTGCCGGGTCATTTCGTACTGGTACAGGGCCGCAGACTTGATGCGATCAGCCATGATGTCAGTGTAGCCACCTTGGCGAATAATCTCCTCAGCGGTGCGCTCGGCCTCGCCTCGTCTAAGCTTTTCAACTTGCGCGCTATTCTCTCCATACAAAGCAATAGCGCGCGCCATTTCAGCCTGCCGCTCATACTCTTCGACTATATCTCGTGCAGACTTGAGCAGCGCATCCCCCTTTTGCTTGGCCTGCTCAAGTGGGTTCACGATTTCAGCCGCGGAAGACGCCAAAAGATAGGCCTGCTGGGCACCCGCCTGCAGAGCCACAGGGATGCGCTCCAGCGACCCGAATACCTCGATCAGCCGGTCATTATAGGCAACGGCGGCCTTGACCTGCTCTTCAAGGGTTTTGGCTTGCTGCATGGCCTCCATGCCCAGCACAACCGCGTTGGCCTGTTCCGCCGTCAAGCCAAGCTGTTGCTGGAGGTTGTTATAGGTGGCGACGATCTCGGGCATCATGCCGCCCACGCGCTCAAACGTCATAGACGTACGGCTCAGCCCGCCAAACTCTTCGGTAAGCTGCTTGACTGCGGCAGTCATGGCATTCACAGCATCCATGCGCGCGAACACAGCGAGGCCATCCGCTGCGCGCCCCGCCTCGCCAGACAACAGCCCAAATTGGGCGCGCAAATCGTCAGACGATTTACCTGCCAGAGCGCTGTACTGATTGTACCGGCTGACAGCCCCAGTCAGACCATCCAGCGCCTTTTCGGCGGCGTTGGCGGAGCTGGTCATATCGACAAACATCGGCAGAACCGCCGCACCCACAGCAACAAGCGCACCGAGGCCAGCCCCCACCAAGGCCAGCTTGCCAGATACGCCCATGACAGAGGCGAGTTGCGGGAACTGCTGTGCAAAAGCCATCAGCGCGGATTGACCGCTGGCCACCTGCACAGCGAAATCCTGAATCTGGAACGAAGCGTTGGTGATCCGCGGCGTAAACTTCGCAAGCCCTTGCGCCCCATGGCCAGCGGCCTGCCCAAAGCCCAGATACTGCGTCTCAGCCATAGCCAGAACACGGTTGGCTTCTTGCTGGCTGATCATGCCCGCCTTGACCGCCGCATTCAGCGTCTCTTGCGCCTGCTCATACCGTTTGCTGGAAGCATAGAGCGGGTCCAACGCAGCGCGCAGCGCATGGTACTTGGCGGCAGCCTGCTCTGCGATCTGGTTCTGCTCGCGTTGCGCTTGCTGGGCACGCTCAGAGGCAGTTGCCACGCCCAGATACTGCTTGGCCGCCTGTTCCAGCACCAGATTGGCGCTGCGCTGGCTGGCAGCCCCTGCATCAACCAGGCTGGCGACCTGCCGCTGCAACGCCGCATAGCGCTGCGAGGCCGCATAGGCCGGATCGACCGAGGCGCGCAGGGCATCAAAGGCCTGCGCATTGGCTTGCGCAGCACCTTTCGCACCATCCATGGCCTGCGACACCTGCCGCCCCATGGTCGAGGCGGTTGAGGCAACAGCGCGGGCGCTGCGCTCGAACTGCGAAAAATCGGCAACAATCGTTGCCTTCATCTGGCCGGGTGCAGACATTCAACACCTGAGGGTTGTAGGATGAGGTTCAGCCCCGCAGCCAGTGGCGCAGGGCGGCAGCGGGGGTCCGAATGAACAAATATGTCCAGGCTCTGTTGGCGGCTGCCGCGCTCACCATCATCGCCCTTGGCGGATGGTTTGCGATGTCTTCATGGCAGGCCGCACGGGAACAGGCCGAGTTGGAAGCGGCTAGGAACCTGGCCGAATTCCAAGCGCTTGCCGCGATTGCAGAAGAGCGAAAGCGCCAGAAAGCCGAGGCGCAGGCCGAAGCCGAGGCGGAAAAGGCCAAGGCGGCGTTAATTGAAAAAGAACGGGCCATCTGGTGGTGCAAAGACGCCCTGAAGTCACTCCGCCAACACGGCTGGCCGGTCAAGGTGAAGGCGCCCGACGGGAAAAGCTTCCTGAATGCCGACCAGTGCCGTGCCCTGATCGCAGAACAGTAAGCAGCAGCCCTATTCGGAGATATCTGTCTCAGCTTTGCCCATCGGCGCTTCTGCCAGCAGATCCTCGCCAGCCTCATAGGCTGCGCAGTACCCGGCGCACATCTCGAACAGCGCTTCAGCCTCCCAAGGCTCAGAAACCCGCTGCGTCAGCCGGACAAAGGCATCAATCTCGGTCCAATCTGCGGGCCGCAAGCCAATGCCGGTCTGCCGCATCGGGCCGAGGCGCAACATGGCCTCGACCAGATATTCACCGCCATCAAGCGGGCCGTTGGTGTGCCAGGTGCGACCATCCAGCGTGGTTTCGGTCACATCTTGCGACGTGTCGCCCATCTCTGCCCAGTCAAGGATGTGGTTGACCTTGGTGTAGGTCTTGGCCGCAAAGCCTGCGGCGTCGGTGGTGGCGGGGCGACCAGACGACACCTCAATGGTGCTCCCGGTGTAGGTGATGAACGCCATGGTATTCAGCCTTTCTTGCCCTTCTGGGGCAGGTCAGAGGTGACAGGGAGAGAGGGCACCTCAGCCGCCACGGCTGCAGGCACCTCAAAGGTTTCAGGGTCGGGGTCTTCCTCGATCTGCAGCGCGCCGCTGATCTTTTGCCCATTCAGGAAGGGGGCATTGTCGGGGCACCGGATCACATCATTGGTGGTGGTCAGGTGCCCTTGGCGGGGGATGACATGGCCCGTCGGCAACGTCTTGTCCCGCAGTCCGGGGTTGCGGATCGTCGCCATGATCACGACCCCAGCAGAATGGCAACGAGACCGGTGCCAGTCACGTTGATGGCGCCCTGCAGATAGGCGCTGATGCTGTCCAGCGGGACCACGCGCACGGCACCGGCCGGGATCGACCCAACCGAATACCCGGCGGAAACATCGATCGGCCCCAGCCCGGGTACCGACACCGTGGTGCCATCAGCGCCATCAATGACGCTGGAGATTGCCCCGGCCGTCGGATTGCGCAGGATCAGAATTTGCCCTGTCCCCGGCTCATAGCTGAACACGTTGGACGCGGTCAGGGTAACCTCCGTGGCAGTGCGCTGCCCCGGCCCCCCCATGCACGTCTTGGTGATGGTTGCCATATCTGGCCCCTCTCAATGGATAAGGCCCCGCCGATCGGCAGGGCCGGGATGTCGCGCGATCAAGCCGCGCAACTGCGATGACAGATCAGAGCGTTTGCCCGCTCAGGTCGCGATGCCAGGTGACGCGGAATTCAGCGACGACTGTGCCGATCCGCTGCTCCCCTTCACCGTTCAGCGTGATGCTCACCGAAACCGGCACACAATCGACGCCCCACTGAGCAAAGGATTGCAGAGTTGCGGCCTCGATCGCGTCGGCATCAGCATCAAGCTGATCCTCAAGATCGTCACGACCAAGGCGCTTCGCCACGACTTGCAAGACGGTGGCCCGCTGGTAGTGAGACCACGTTTCAGGGTCGATGCGTTCGCCCGGTGTCACGGCCCCCAGAACTGGAAGCCGGGACGCTTCGATATTGCCTGTCCAAGCCGAAATCTGCTCGAACCCGGACATGCGCGGGTTGGCTGCCAGTGCCGCCCGCGCGCGGCTGCGGATCTGCGATCTGGAGATGGTCATTCGAAAACCCTTTCCAATTCGCAGATCACATTTGCATCAGCTGCAGCCGATCCCGAAGGCGTGACATTGTGGATGGCGTAGGTCTTGCCATTGCCCGGCGCGATGCGATCACCGCGCGCAACCTCTGGCACCAGATCCTTGCGCACCCGCCATGTCGGCGCAGTGATCAGAACGGGATGACCGTCTTGGTCCTGCACCTCGATCGGCTGCTCTCTGAAGATGGATTGCACCGATCGCGGCACCCCGCCAGATGGCGTATAGACCACCTCGCTTCCGAAGACCTCGGCCAAGACCGACGCCATGCCGTCAAACAGGGCCATGGCTTAGACGATCAGCTTGATACGCCCGACCGTCTCGCCAGCACCGGCGCCAACTGCGCGCACACAGCGGCCCACCAGCGTGTTGGAGCCAACTGTGGTGGTGCAGTTCTTTGCGGCGTTGTCCCAGTAGATCGCGGCGCCAACCGTCCATGCCTGCGAGCCGACCTTGGTGATATCCACCACGCCCTCGGTCTGCACCTCGACATCGGCACCGGAAAGCGCAGCATGCACAGCCACACCAAAGATGGTGCCAACCAGCAGGCCAGCGCCCGAGGCCACGTCATAGGGCGCGGGCAGCGTCAGCCGCACGCCGTCTTGCACATAGTTTTTCATCGTCTTTCCTTTCGCAGGATGGGGTGAAACGACGAAGGGCGACCGAGTGGCCGCCCTTTCGTCAGGTCAGGTCAGTGTGGAGGCGATCAGTTGCCCGGATTTTTCCAGCCGCCCCGGAAGTCAATCGCGCCGCAGCCGAAATCGTGTTCCAGCGAGAACTTGGTGCCCTGGACGCCAAACGGGTCTTCCATGCGGAAGCGCGGCGCGGTGTAGCCCTCCAGCAGGCCCCACTCGAAACAGGCCGCTTCCTCGGGCGAGGCGAACAGATACCACGCATTGCCGATGATCTTGGCCGTCACGACGGGGCTCAGAAGGCCCGAGAACGGGTTCACGTTGCCCGCCTGCTGGGCCTGAATCGGCGCGAGGATCTGTTGCGCCTCGGTTTCCTTGTCAGGGCCACACACCAGGATCGAGGCCGACAGGTCGAGGTCCGACTTGTCGAGCGACTGGCGCTTGCGCAAGGCCGCACGGCCTTCGGACAGGCTGGTCACCGTGATGGCAGCGCCCGCAGCGGCCTTCGTTTTGTCGGTGGTGTTGAACATCTGCCGGGTCGTTTCGCGCAGCGTCGGGCCATCCGCATTCGCCCCGCTGAGGAGCATCGCGTAGAAGGTGGCCTCTTCGAAGCGCGCCACGGCAGCGCCGCGATCGTTCAGAATCTGCTGAATGCCGTCCAGGCTGTCATTCACCAGCAGCTGGCGGCTGAACAGCACCTGCACGCCATAGGCCTTGACCGCGGTCGTTTCCTTCGACTCGCCAAAGGTGCCCGATTTGAGTTCACCGCCCTCTGCGCTCACAGGCTGCAGGTTCGGGAAATCACCGACGCGCACCGTGGTGTGGTCGCGGAAATCGACATAGGTCCGCTGCCGCGCGATCCGGCGATAGGTCGGCTGCGCCTGGGCATAGCGCGCTGCCAAGGAACGGTTCATCGCGTTTTCCAGCAGCGCCGGGAAGTCGCTGATGGAATGAAAAGCCATGCGCAGGATTTCTTCACGGGCGGCAAAATTGCCAGGCACACGGCGCTGGCCAAGGCGCTCTGCGGCCATGTCCACGATCGAGTGATCCATGTACTGGCGCGCCACATCTTCGGGCTGCGCGCGCGAAAGGCGGGCAACCAGCGAGCCTTCCATGGCAACACGGCGGGTTTCGGTCTCATCGCGGCCGCGCTCGGTCACGCGCATCGTGCCGGGTGCAGGTTCGCGCTGTGCCATGGTGGCCATCAGCCGCGTGCCCGCCATTTCGGCACCGGTGCCGTCATCAATCAGCGCCTGCACATCCGTATCGGTCAGGCGGCCAGAGGCGACATAGGGCCGCGCCATGGTCTGGATCATGGTCACGCGCTGGCGCTCGGCCATGACGGCGGCCTGCGCGGCGTCTTGGGTCTGCACCGGGGGATTGACCGGCGCGGGGGACGGGTTGGGGGTCGGCATGGGTGTCTCCATGGTTACGGCCACCGGGGCCGGGGTACGAGGCGCGCCACCATTGGCACGCTCCGGGGCTTTGTCGCGCATCAGCGCCACATAGGTTTGGAGATCGCGGGTCATCGCGATCTTCAATTCAGCAAAGGGTTTGACTGGCGAAGAGTTGGCGGACTCGGCAGCCACCTGATCGATGAAGCCCGCTTCGATAGCGGCCTCAGCGTTGTAGAACGTCTCAGCCGCCATGATCTGCATGACAGCCTCCAGAGACTGCCCCGACCGCTCGGCATAGACCTGCGCATAGACGCGAGCCAGCATGTCCAGAAAGTCAGCCTGCGCTCGCATGTCATCGGCCCCGCCGTAAACATAGGCCGAGGGGTTGTGCAGCATGATGAAGGAACCGGCGGTCATCTGCCGATCTGCTGCCCCCATCAGGATGAGCGAAGCAGCAGACGAGGCCTGCCCTTCCACGATGATCGTGCAGCCGCCGGGATGGCCCGCAAGCGTGGCGCGGATCGCCTCACCTGCAACCGGGTCACCACCGCCAGAATTGAGGCGGATGGTGATCCGCCCCTCACCCATGGCCAGCAAGGCCTCGCGAACCATGGACGGGCAGAAGAAAATCTCTTCTTCCCAGGCCCAGCCCGCCGCTTCATCCGAGATCACATAGCCCGACAACACCAGCTCGCCGCCGATGATCAGGTCAGTGCCGCGCTTCTTCATTGTGCAGCCCCTCCGGGTTTGGCCTTGGCCCGGGTTTCCCGGGCGGCTGGCAGGTTTGCGGCGGCCGTAGGGGGCAGCCGTTCATCAGCGTCCTTCTGAGCATCTTCAGCGCGTTCGCGCCGGATGCGCTCCGGATCGAGGCCGAGCGTGCGCTGGACGTTCTGACGACTGTTCACACCGCCCTCGATCTGCTTCAGGAAGGCGTCGATTTCGTCATTCGGGTCGATCAGCGGGCGGCGCGGGGCGGTATGAGCCAGCTTGAGCTTTTCGCCCGGCTCGACCCGCTGCAGCGGCCAGGCATCCCCAATCCATCGGCCCACACCCATGCAGAACTGCGCAATCACCATGCGCTGCCAGCGTTCCACGTTGCGATCCATCTCCATGCGGCCCATCCGACCGCTGGAGAAGTTCACCCCGCTCAGATCACCGGTCAGCGACTCTCGCGTGATGCCAACCCCCATCGCGATTGCCCCTAGGGCCTCACGCATGAAGGGCTGATAATCATCCACGCGCGGCGGAGTGGTGAAATTGACCGAGGTCCCATCAGGCACACCGACAATCGCGCCGGGCTCGAGCGCCTCCAGCCCGCGCAGCCGATCCTTTGCACCACCCTCGCCACTGGTGGTGACAATGGCCGCCATGAGGGCGGCCATCTTCTGCTTCAGGATCTGCGCCTCTTGATAGTCGCTGATCTCGCCCAGCGTCATCATCACCGGGGCCAGCCATGGCACGCCGCGCAGTCGACCGGGCCGGTCAAGGCGGCGGATGTGCAGCACATCCTGCCACGGCACCCGCCGCGACTTGAGGCGCAGACCACGCATCCGCGCAGCGCCGGGATGCTCATCAAACAGGTGATAGGCTTCGATATCGCCGATGGGGCTGTACTCCACCCCCTCGATCACCTCATTCTCACCCCAGCTGGTGACAGTCTCATCCAGATGATCAGCCTCCAGCAGCTCGATCTGAAACCCAAGCGGCAGATCACGGGCGTATTTGCCGCGGCGAATGCGGCGCCGGGCAAGGATTTCGCCGTCCGTAAACACGGTGCCCATCACAACCTCTTGCATCGCATAGAGGTCCAGCTCGCCCCGAGCATCCAGTGGCGGGGTCAGGAGATGCTGCTCCAGCACCGCCCAGATGCGGGCCTGCATCTCGGGATCATCATGCACCACAGACGGCACGATCCCGGTACCAACAACGTTTGACACCACCACTTCGCGGGCGCGCGCCGCGTAGGGCCGGTTCCGGATCATATCGCGGCTCAGCTGCCGAAGGCGCGCGCGCGCACCAAGCGCAGCCGCATCGCCATCCGTGGCAGGCGATTTCCAGCCATAGGTGCGCCGCCCCCGCGAGGCGGCGTCATAGTTCATCGCCACCTTCGCGGCATTGCGCGCCAAAACCCGGCGTCGGCCCGCATCTGGCGCAACTTCCGTCACCAGCGCGTCAATCGCTTTCCCGATCCAGCCCATGATTACAGCCCCCGCCCGGTGGTGGGATAAGCGATGGCGAAGCCGCCACTGTCTTGGCCTGCGTCAATCATCGAGGTCAGGCTGGCAATTTTCGCCGCCATCTCGGAATCGGTCGCAAACTCGACCCGTTCACCGTTGATCTGGCCCGAACGCACGCCCTTGGCGCGCAGCCGGATCAGGCCATCCCGAAGGATGGTCAGTTCAGCCACATCGATTGCCATGATCAGCCCCGCCTCAGCCAGTTGATGGACCGGGACACAACAGCCCCGGCGGTTTCGTCTGCAAGCGGCGGCGCCGCCTTGCCAGTCCAGGTCGCGAACGGGTTGACCTCACCCAGAACGCCCCAGAATGGAGGGTCATCCGGGTTGATCCGGTTGATTCCCTTGTGTTCGG
>NZ_JAEULU010000324.1 GCF_016792925.1 Gemmobacter sp. | reverse complement strand
TTGTCAGGCCATGTCGCGCCCGAGGCCTTGGAGCGTCCGCATTTCCTGACCGCGCCGCCCAAGCTGGGCACGATGGGCGCGTTGCTGGCCGGGGCGCTGGAAGGCAGCGCCCTGCTGCTGGAGGGCCTGATGCTGGCCACTCTGGCCGAGCTGTTTGCCCCGCAACCCGCCCGCGCGCCGCTGTCAGAGCCGCAGCTGGCGGCGGTTCAGGCCCGCGTGCTGGCGGCCCTGCACCGTCAGGTCAGTCTGGCCGAGCTGGCCGAGGCGGCGGGCCTTTCGGAAAGCCGGTTTTCCCATGCTTTCAAGCAAAGCACCGGCGAGACGCCGCATCGCTGGCAGATGCGCCTGCGGGTCGAGGCGGCGTCGGCGCGGATGCTGGCCGCGCCCGGCCTCGGGCTGGCAGAGATTGCGGTGGATTGCGGTTTTGCCGATCAGGCGCATCTGGGCCGGGTGTTCCGGGCCCATTTTGGCCGGACCCCCGCAGATTGGCGGCGCCATGCGGCAGGATCATCCCAATCGCAGCAGGATCATTCTATCCATGCCCTGCTTTCCTGACTTAAACGCTCGGGCAATGCCCGGCGCAGACCGGGCGCTTTTGCGCGAATGGACATGACGATGATGCTTCCCCTTTCCTCGCTGGCCCGGTTGATGGGCCAAACCGCGCTGGTGGCCTGCCTGATCCCGGCGGCGGCACTGGCCCAAACCCCCGAGACCGAGCTGGAGACCGTGGTGCTGGATGGCAGCGCCTCGGGCTCTGCGCCGGTGGAAGGGGTGAACCCCGCCACGGCCACGGGTTCCAAAATGGCGGTGCCGGTGACCGAGATCCCGCAATCGGTTTCGGTGATCGGTGCGGCCACGCTGGCGGCGGAAAACGTGACCAAGGTGGATGGCGCGCTGGCCTATGCGGCGGGCGTGCAGGCACAGCCCTATGGCTATGACAGCGACACCAACTGGTTCTTCGTGCGCGGCTTTGCCGCCACCGCCACCGGCGCCTTCATCGACGGTCTGCCCTCCTACTCCTACGGTTTCGGCGGCTTCTATGCCGATCCGGCCGGGCTGGAGCGCATCGAGGTGCTGCGCGGCCCGGCCTCGGCCCTTTACGGCGCGGCCAATCCGGGCGGCATCGTGAACATGGTGACCAAGCGCCCGACGGGCACCCCCGGCGGCACGGATACCTTGGGCGTCGACAGCACCGGCCGGGCCTGGCTGCAAACCGACCGCGAGGGCGTGACGGCCTCGGGCCTGCAATGGCGCTTTGTCGGCAAGGCCGAGCGCACCGATGACATGGGCGTGTTCGAGCCCGGCAGCCGGGTCTACCTTGCCCCCTCGCTCAGCTTCCAGACCGCAGGCGGCACCGATGTGACGCTGGGCGCCACCTATACCAATATTGCCGAAGATCACGTCGGCGGCGGCTGGCTGCCCTATATCGGCACTGTGGTGGATGCGCCCTTTGGCCGGATCGACCGCGATTTCAACACCGGCGAGCCGGGCTATGACGATTACGACCGCGACCAGTTCACCCTGTCCTCGGAAATCGCGCATGATCTGGGCAATGGCTGGCGTCTGGTGAACAACACCCGTCTGGGCCAGTCGGATGTGTCGGAAAGCGCGGTCTATGCCTATGGCTATACCGGGTTTTCGGCCACGCCGTCGGATGCCGAGGGCACGTTGTCGCGCATCTTCTTTGAACATGACACCAAGACCAAGACCGCGCTGAACGATCTGCGGCTGGAAGGCGCGTTTGACACCGGCGCCCTGTCGCATCGCATGATGGTGGGCCTTGATGCCAAATGGTTCCAGATGGATCAGGTGCAGGCCTCGGTCGCCTGGCCGGGTGCAGCCACCGGCCTGTCGGTGGTGAACCCGGTTTACGGCGCAGACCAGCCCGCGACCACGCCTTATCTGGACAATGTGGTGACGCAGCGCCAGTTCGGCCTTTACCTGCAAGACCAGATCAAATGGGGCGAGGGCTGGATCGGCACGGTGAACCTGCGCCACGATCAGGTGGAAACCACGGTGTCGACCGACCGTTTCAATGGCGCCGCCGGATCCAACCGCAAGGATGGCGAAACCAGCTGGCGTCTGGGTCTGGCGAAGGAATTTGGCAATGGCGTGACCGCCTATGCCTCGGCCTCCAGCTATTTCAACCCGCAGGTGGTGACCAATTCGGCGGGCAATGCGATCAGCCCCGAAACCGGGCGTCAGGCTGAGGTTGGGGTGAAATGGTCGCCCTCCGAGGCCACCATGCTCACTTTCTCGGCCTTCGACATGAACCGCGAGAATATCTCGCAATCCATGTGGAACGGCGCGGGCTACACCTATGGCCAGCTGGGCCGGGTGAACTCGCAAGGCTTTGAATTTGAAGCCCAGCATGATTTCGGCAATGGTCTGGTGATGAATGCCTCGGCCACGGTCATGGATGTGAAGGTGAAGGCCGATCTGGATGCCACGCTGGTGGGCAAGACCCCCTATTCCACCGTGGAGAACATGGCCTCGTTCAAGCTGGCCTATACCCCGGCGGCGCTTCAGGCGCTGACGGTCACGGGCGGCGTGCGCTTCCTCGGCTCCAGCTGGGCCGACAATGCCAATACGCTGAAAGTGCCCTCGGCCACGCTGCTGGATGCTTCGGTCAGCTATGATTTCGCGGAAAACTGGGCAGGCAACCTCGCGGTGACCAACCTGACGGATGAGGTCTATGTGGCCTCCTGCCAGAACGCCACCGGCTGCTATTACGGAGAGGAGCGCCGGGTGTCGCTGTCTGTCAGCCACAAGTTCTGATCGGGAGACCGATCCCCTCAGACGGGCCTTCGGGCCCGTCTTTGCCATTTTCAGGAAGATGCAGATGTTGCGCCAGTTCTTTGCCTATTACCGCCCGTGGCTGGGGCTTTTCTGGCTGGATTTCGGCTGTGCCGTGTTGTCGGGCCTGCTGGAGCTGGCCTTCCCGCTGGCGATCACGGCCTTTATCGACCGGCTTTTGCCGCAGGGCGATTGGCACCTGACCCTGCTGGCCGGGGCGGGCTTGTTGCTG
>NZ_JAEULU010000310.1 GCF_016792925.1 Gemmobacter sp. | reverse complement strand
GCGGCCTCGTCCCAATGGTCAGGGTGCAGATGCGTGACGATCACGGCATCCACCGCGCCGATCTCGGCGATGGGCAGCGGCAGATGGACCATGGGATTGCGTTCCGCGCTGTTCACCGTGCCTTCAAAGCCGGGCCAGCTGTGCCGCTCGGCCAGCATCGGGTCGATCAGAAAGCGCACCCCGGCATACTCAAGGCGCAGCGTGGCGTTGCGGATCTGGGTCACGCTGGCCCCGGCCTCCGGGGGCGGCGCCTGCCGCGCCCCTGCGGGCGTTGCCGTGGCGAGGTCTGTCGCGGCGCCGGAAGGGGCAAGCCTCTGTCTGCGGGTGGTCATGATCATCTCTCTCCGTAAGGGGTCAGCGTGCCAGAAAGGCATCGGTCGCGATGACCTCGCCATAGGCAAAGGCCAAGGCGGCCATCAGGGCGGCCTGCACCTGCGCGGCAGGCACCCGGACCCCGTTGAACTCCAGATCCCGCGTCGCGCAGGCATCGTGCAGGGTCACGCTGCGAAAGCCGAGATCCTGCGCCGCGCGCACCGTCGCATCCACGCACATATGGCTCATCGCGCCGATCACCACGACCTCCTCAATGCCCCGCGCCTCCAGAAGGGCCTGCAACCCGGTGCCGCGAAAGGCGTTCGGAAAGGCCTTGGTGATCACCGGCTCCCCGGCGGCGGGGGCGACGGTCGGGTGAATCTCGGCCCCGTCGCTCCCGGCGGCAAAGACCGGCGCGCCGGCGGGCAGCTCATGACGGATGTGAACCACAAGGTCACCCGCGCCGCGCCCATGGGCGATGACCCGGGCGGCCTGCGCGGCGGCGGCCTCGATCTGCGCCAGCGGCAGCCCGCCTTCGGGCCAATATTCCTTTTGCAGGTCCACAACGAGGATGGCGCGGTTGTTGCGCATGGTTCGGCCTTTCAACTTCGGATGTTCTTGACCCAAGGTGGCCCGGCGGGTCAAAGATCGCCAATGGCGATATAGACAAATTCAGAGGCAATACCGTCAAATGATCCCGATCCGCATCGGCATCCTGCTTTATCCCGGCGCCCAGCGGTCGGCGGCACTGGGCCTTGCAGACCTGTTCGAGATTGCCGGGCGCATCGCACGCGACGCCCGGCTTGCGGCGCCACCTCTTGAGGTCAGCATCATCGAGCCGCCCTTGCCGACGCCCGGCCCGGAGGTGCCGGAATGCGCTGTGCTGATCCTGCCGCCCTCGCTGGACGCCCCCCTCTCTCCCGACGCCGCCGCCCCGCTGGCAGGCTGGCTGCGCGCGCGCCATGCCGAGGGCGCCGTGCTGGCCTCGATCTGCGCCGGGGCGTTCCTGCTGGGGGAAACCGGGCTGCTGCGGGACCGCGAGGTCACAACCCACTGGGCCCATGCAAAGGCCCTGCAAGAGCGCTTTCCCGCCGCGCGGGTCGATACTGACCGCCTGCTGATCGACGGAGGAGACATCCTCTCCGCGGGCGGGCTGATGGCATGGACGGATCTTGGCCTCAGGCTGGTGGAGCGGTTCCTTGGCCCCTCGGTGATGGCACAGACCGCCCGGACCCTGCTGATCGACCCGCCCGGGCGCGAGCAGCGCTATTACAGCGGCTTTGCCCCAAGGATGACGCATGGCGACAGCGCGGTGCTGAAGGCGCAGCATTTCCTGCATGAAGGCAATGGACGCGAGGCCCGGATCGCCGTTCTGTCCCGGCAGGCAGGTCTGGAAGAGCGCACCTTCCTGCGCCGCTTCCTCAAGGCCACCGGGTTCACCGCCACCGATTACGCGCAACGCCTGCGCGTCACCAAGGCGCAGGAGCTGCTCCAGTTCGGGCGGCAACCGATTGACAGCATCGCCTGGGCGGTCGGCTATTCCGATGCCAGCGCGTTTCGCAAGATCTTCCTCAGGATCGTCGGGCTGACGCCGGGCGCCTATCGGCAGCGCTTCCATGTTCAGCAGGAGCGCTGACGCTCAAGCGCGGGCCTGCGGCAGCGCACAGAACCGGGCCCGCGCGGCCGGGCTTCGCACAGGCCCTGCCCCCTCGCCGCGTGCGGCAGGCCATGGCCCCGCCCAAACTGTAGCCCCCGTTACACTTCGCGCCGTTTTCCGCGCCAAAGCGTATCGCCCGTTACCCTTTTGCCCCGCGCGCGCCGCGCCGCGCGCAAGCCCGTTGCACCCCTGCGCTGCCCGGCGTAAAACCCCTGCACAGCAAGGAAAGGCGCGCCCATGACCATCCCGAAACCTGTTGTTCTGTGCATTCTGGATGGCTGGGGCTACCGCGAAGAGCGCGAGGCCAACGCCCCGGCATTGGCCGAAACCCCCAATTTCGACCGGATCTGGGCCACCTGCCCCCATAGCCTGCTGATCACCCATGGCCCCGATGTCGGCCTGCCAACCGGGCAGATGGGCAATTCCGAGGTCGGCCATACCAATATCGGCGCGGGCCGCGTGGTGGCGATGGATCTGGGCCAGATTGATCTGTCGGTGGAGGATGGCAGCTTTGCCGTCAACCCGCAGCTTCTTGATTTCATTGAAAAACTCAAGGCAACTGGCGGCACGGCGCATCTGATGGGGGTGATCTCGGATGGCGGGGTGCATGGGCATATCAGCCATGTGCTTGCGGCCTGCCGGGCGATTGCGGCCCGGGGCGTGCCGGTGGCGCTGCATGCGATCACCGATGGCCGCGACGTGGCGCCCTCCTCGGCGCTGACCTATCTGCGCGAGCTGACCGAGGGCCTGCCCACCGGCGCCCGCGTCGCCACCGTGATCGGCCGCTATTGGGCGATGGACCGCGACAACCGCTGGGACCGCGTTTCCCGCGCCTTTGATGCCATGGTCAGCGCCCAGGGCGAAACCGCCGATGACGCCCTCCGCGCCGTCGACATGGCCTATACCCGGGGCGAAACCGATGAATTCATCGCCCCCACCGTCATCGGCGATTATGCGGGCGCCCGTTCTGGCGACGGGTTTTTCTGCCTGAATTTCCGCGCCGACCGCGCGCGCGAAATCCTGCTGGCGCTTGGTCAACCCGGCTTTGCGGGCTTTGATGCCAGCGCCCGGCCCACCTGGGCCGCCATGCTGGGCATGGTGGATTATTCCAGCAATCACAATGGGTTCATGACCACCTGCTACCCCAAGCAAGAGCTGGTCAACACGCTGGGCGAATGGGTGGCCGCCCATGGCCGCAGCCAGTTCCGGCTGGCGGAAACCGAGAAATACCCTCATGTCACCTTCTTCCTGAATGGCGGCAAAGAGGCGCCTTTGGCGGGCGAAGACCGCTTCATGCCGCTGTCGCCCAAGGTCGCCACCTATGATCTGCAACCCGAGATGAGCGAGCCGGAAGTGGCGGCGCAGCTCGTGGCGGCCATCGAAAAGGGCTATGACCTGATCGTGGTGAACTTTGCCAATCCCGATATGGTCGGCCATACCGGCAGCATCCCGGCGGCCATCGCCGCCTGCGAGGCGGTGGATGACGGTCTGGGCAAGGCCTTGGCCGCGCTGGAGAAAATGGGCGGCGCGATGATCGTGACCGCCGATCATGGCAATTGCGAACTGATGGTCGATCCGGTCACCGGCGGGCCGCATACCGCGCATACCACCAATCTGGTGCCGGTGATCCTGGTGGGCGGGCCGCAGGGCGCCTCCCTGCGCGCGGGCGGGCGGCTGGCCGATCTGGCCCCCACCGTTCTGGCGCTGATGGGTCTGCCGCAACCCGCTGAAATGACCGGGAAAAGCCTGCTCGCATGAAGCTGCGCCTGGCTGCCCTGACCCTGACCCTGGCCCTCACCCTCGCCACCGGCGGGGGCGGTCAGGCCGTGACCGTCGCCGAGCAGGCGGCGGAGGCGGCCAGCAACCTGCAACAGGCCGTGGCCGCGCTCGACAAGGCGCGCGAGGGCAAGGACCGCGTGCGCGCCCTGACCCAGACCATCACCGCCTATGAACAGGGCCTCACCGCCCTGCGCGAAAGCCTGCGGCAGGCCTCGATCCGCGAGGAATCGCTGCTGCTGCAATTTCAGGCCAAGCGCGACCGGGTGGCGCAGCTGGTCGGCGTGCTGAGCCAGCTGGAAAGCGACCCGGCGCCCCTGCTGCTGCTGCATCCGACCGGGCCGCTGGGCACGGTGCGCTCGGGCATCATGATCGCCGATGTGACCCCCGGCCTGCAAGCCGAGGCCGAGGCACTTCGCCTGCAATTACAAGAGGTTCGCGACCTGCGCGCCCTGCAAACCGCCGCCGGGCGGACCTTGGCCGAGGGCTTGCGCGTGGCGCAGGCCGCCCGCACCGCCCTGTCGCAGGCCATCTCTGACCGCACCGAACTGCCCAAACGCTTTACCGAAGACCCCGAGGTGCTGAAGGGCCTGCTGGAAAGCGCCGATACGCTGGATGCCTTTGCCGCCGGGCTGGCGCTGAACGCCGTGGAAAGCGAGGGGATCGAAGATTTCGGGTTTGGCCATGGCAAGCTGGCGCTGCCGGTGCAAGGCACCGTGCTGCGCCGCCCCGACGAGGCCGATGCCGCCGGTCTGCGCCGCCCCGGCATGGTGCTGGCCACCCGCAAACAGGCGCTGGTCACCGCGCCCTGGGCCGGCACCATCCGCTATCGCGGCCCGCTGCTGGATTTCGGAAACGTGATGATCCTTGAACCGGGGCCGGGCTATCTTCTCATTCTCGCCGGGATGGAAACGGTCTATGGCGAGGTGGGCGAGGTGGTGGCCGAAGGTGCCCCTCTGGGTCTGATGGGGGGCGGGCAGCCGGGGATGGAAGAATTCCTCGTCTCGGCGCAGGATGGCGGTGGCGCACGCGACACCGAAACGCTTTATGTAGAGTTGCGGCAGGGGGGCGAGCCCATCGACCCGATGCCGTGGTTCGCCGAAACGGCCAATCTGGCCACGCGGCAACAGTTTCCGTAACCGGCGGCAGGCCGGGCGCGGGCAAGGGTCACCCCCGAAAGGGGCGAAACAGGGTCAGGGAAGGCACGAGGCGATGAGGAAATATGTGATGGCCGCGCTTGGCGGCACCGTGGCCGGGGTTCTGGCGACGACACAGGTGGCAGGCCCCCTCATCGCGCAGGAGGCCGACAAAAGCGCCTCGGTCTATGAGCAGCTGGACCTGTTCGGCGACATCTTTGAACGCATCCGCGGCCAATATGTCGAGGAAGTGGACAGCAAAAAGCTGATGGAAGCGGCCATCAACGGCATGCTCACCTCGCTCGACCCGCATTCCAGCTATATGGCCGCCGATGATTTCAGCGACATGCAGGTGCAGACGCGCGGCCAGTTCGGCGGGCTGGGCATCGAGGTCACGCAGGAACAGGGCTTCGTCAAGGTCGTGTCGCCCATGGATGACACGCCCGCCGACAAGGCCGGCATTCAGGCAGGCGACTTCATCACCCATGTGAATGGCGAAAGCGTGCTGGGCCTGACGCTGGATGCGGCGGTCGATCTGATGCGCGGCGAGGTGGGCTCGGAAATCGTGATCACCGTGGCGCGCGAAGGCGTCGAGGAGCCCTTCGACGTGTCGATCATCCGCGACACCATCAAGCTCACCGCCGCCAAGGGCCGCGTGGTGGGCAATACCGTGGTGATCCGCCTGACCACCTTCAACGACCAAACCTTCCCCGGCCTGCAAGAGGAATTCAAGAAGGCGGTCGAGGAGATCGGCGGGCTGGACAAGGTGAATGGCCTCGTGCTGGACCTGCGCAACAACCCCGGCGGCTTGCTGACCCAGGCCATCGAAGTGTCGGATGCCTTCCTCGACAAGGGCGAGGTGGTCTCGACCCGGGGCCGCACCGCGCAGGACAGCGAACGCTTCAACGCGACGCCGGGCGATCTGATCGAGGGCAAGCCGATGGTGGTGCTGACCAATGGCGGCTCGGCCTCGGCCTCGGAAATCGTGGCGGGCGCGCTGCAAGACCACCGCCGGGCCATCGTGGTGGGCACCAAGAGCTTTGGCAAAGGCTCGGTGCAATCGGTGATCCCGCTGCGCGGCGATGGCGCCATGCGGCTGACCACGGCGCGCTATTACACGCCCTCGGGGCGCTCGATCCAGGCGCTTGGCATCTCGCCCGACATCGTGGTGAACCAGCCGGTGAAGAAGGCGGGCGAGGCCGGAACGGAGGAGGCGGCAGCAGCAGCCGAGGCCGAAGCCAAAGCCCGCACCGAAGCCGATCTGCGCGGCGTGCTGTCGAATGACAGCATGACCGAGGATGAAAAGCGCCAATATCAGGAAGAGCAGGAAAAGGCCGCCGAAACCGCCAAGCTGCGCGATGAGGATTACCAGCTGGCCTATGCCGTGGACATCCTGAAAGGCGCCGCCGCCATCGTGCCCGCCGCGCCGGCCGCAACCCCCGGCGACGCCGCCGAGAAACCTGCCAACTGATGCACAGGAGGGGGCCGGGCAACCGGCCCCGCAACGCGCCCATGACCGCCAGCACGCCTTCGTCCATCGACCCGACCACCCTGCCCTATCGCCCCTGCGTCGGCGTGGTGCTGATCAACCCCCAGGGGCTGATCTTCACCGGCAACCGCAAGGACAGCAGCACCCCCGCCTGGCAAATGCCCCAAGGCGGCATCGACGAAGGCGAGAAACCCCGCGCCGCCGCCCTGCGCGAGCTGTGGGAGGAAACCGGCGTCACCGAAGATCTGGTGGAGTTTATCGCCAAGACCGAAGATTGGGTGACCTATGACCTGCCGCCCGAGCTGCTGGGCCGCGTCTGGGGCGGCAAATATCGCGGGCAAAAGCAGAAATGGTTCCTGTTCCGCTACCTCGGCACCGACGCGCAGGTGAACATCGCCACCGAACACCCGGAGTTCGACCGCTGGCAATGGTCGCGCGCGGCGGAAATGGTGGCCTCCATCGTGCCCTTCAAACGCGCGGTTTATGAGCAGGTCGTGGCCGCCTTCCGCCCCCACCTCGCGCCCTGAGGTTGTCCGCGCTCCCAAGAGCCTCCGGCGGGGATATTTTCACCAAGATGAAAGCGCATCGCTTCATCTTGGCCTGAAATATCCTGGGGGTGAGCGCCGTCAGGCGCGAGGGGGCAACGCCCCCTTACCCGTTTTCCCGCAGGATCGACCCCGCCAGATAGAGCGAGCCGCAGATCAGCACCCGCGCCGCCGGGTCGCGGGCGATGATGGTTTGCAAGGCGGCGGCGACGCTTTCGGCCTCATGGGCGGCGATCCCTGCGCGGCGGGCCGCATCGGCGGTTTCGGCGGCGCTCAGCGTGTTTTTCTCGCCGGGGATCGAGACCGCGTGCAGACTGGTCAGGTGGCCTGCCAGAGGGCGCATATAGCCGGTCACGTCCTTGGTGTTCAGCATGCCGCAGATCGCATGGGTCGGGCGTTTCGGCATGGCGGCCAGCGTAGCGGCAATCGCCTCGCCGCCCGCCGGGTTGTGGCCGCCATCCAGCCACAGCTCGGCGCCGGCTGCGGCCTCGACCAGCGGGCCGCGTTTCAGGCGCTGCATCCGGGCGGGCCATTCGGCGCGGGTGACGGCGGCCTCGCAGGCGGCCTCGCTGGCGCCCAGATGGCGCAGGGCGGCCAGTGCCGCGCCTGCGTTCTGAATTTGATGCGGCCCCGGCAGGTTGGGCAGCGGCAGATCCAGCAGCCCGCGTTCATCCTGATAGATCATCCGGCCCTGTTCGGTGCCGATATGCCAGTGCTGCCCATAGGCCAGCAGCGGCGCGCCAAGGCGGGCGGCGCGGGCCTCGATCACGGCGAGGCCCTCCTCGGCCTGCGGCCCCACCACGCAAGGCACGCCGCGCTTGAGGATGCCCGCCTTTTCGCCCGCAATCTCGGGCAGGGTCTCGCCCAGATATTGCTGATGGTCGATCGAGACCGGGGTGATGATGGTCAGCGCCGGGTGATCGACCACATTGGTGGCATCCAGCCGCCCGCCAAGCCCCACCTCCAGCAGCGTGTAATCTGCGGGCGTCCGCGAAAATGCAAGGAAGGCCGCGCAGGTGGTGATTTCGAAGAAGGTGATCGCCTCGTTGCCGTTGGCCGCGATACATTCATCCAGCAGCGCGGTCAGCGCCTCTTCCGAGATGAGATCGCCTCCCAGCCGGATACGTTCGTGAAACCACGCGAGATGCGGCGAGGTATAGGCATGCACCCGTTTGCCCTCGGCCTCCAGCCCGGCGCGGATCATCGCCTGGGTCGAGCCCTTGCCATTGGTCCCCGCCACATGGATCACCGGCGGCAGGCAGTGCTGCGGCTCGCCCAGGGCGGTCAGCATCCGCGCCACCCGGTCCAGCGTCAGGTCGATGATCTTGGGATGAAAATCCATCATCCGTTGCAGCAGCGCATCGGAGCGGGTGGTGTCGGTCATCATGGCCTCGCAGCGGGGAGGGAAGGCCCGTTTCTGCCCCGGACCGCGGGCACGGGGCCGCCAGTTTGCGGCGGCCCGAGGGGCAAAAGCGCCAGAGATCAGGCCCGGTTCAAGCCTTGGCGGCGGGCTTTGCCGCCGGTGGGGCCTCGGCCGGCACCGGCAGATCGCCATGGATCACCGGCGATTGGCGGGTCAGCATGCGCAGGATCGTTGCCAGCTCGTCCTTCAGGGCCTTGCGATGGGTCACCCGGTCCAGCATGCCGTGATCCAGCAGATATTCGGCGCGCTGGAAGCCTTCGGGCAGTTTCTCGCGGATGGTCTGTTCGATCACGCGCGGGCCAGCAAAGCAGATCAGCGCATTCGGCTCGGCAATCTGCACATCGCCCAGCATGGCATAGCTGGCCGTGACGCCGCCGGTGGTCGGGTGGGTCAGCACCACCACATAAGGCAGGCCCGCCTCTTTCAGCATCTGGATCGCCACGGTCGAGCGCGGCATCTGCATCAGCGACAGGATGCCCTCCTGCATGCGTGCGCCGCCCGCCGCAGAAAACAGCACCAGCGGGCGCTTCATCTTCACCGCGCGTTCCGCCGCCGCGATGATCGCATTGCCGACATACATGCCCATGGAGCCGCCCATGAAGGCGAAATCCTGCGCCACGGCGACGATGGGGGTGCGCAGCACCTCGCCCTCGGCCACCAGCATGGCATCGCGCTCGCCGGTGGATTTCTGCGCCGCCTTCATGCGGTCGGGGTATTTCTTCTGGTCGCGGAAATGCAGCGGATCGGCCACCGGCTCCGGCACCTTCACCTCGACAAACACCCCGCCGTCAAACAGCGCCGAAAAGCGGTCGCGCGGCGTGATCGCCATATGGTGATCGCAATGGGTGCAGACATTCAGATTGTCCGCCAGCTCGCGGTGGAACAGCATGGTTCCGCATTCGGGGCATTTCGTCCACAGGTTCTCGGGCACCTCGCGGCGTGAAAACAGCGAGTTGATCTTGGGACGGACGTAGTTGGAGATCCAGTTCATGCAGGCTGGCCCTTGTGTCGTTTGGCCATGGACATAAGGCCAAGGGGGGCGGAATGCAATCTTTAGCGCCAGGCACCCGCCCGGCTTGCCCTGCGCCGGTCGGAAGCCTATGGCAGGATCAAAGGGCATGGGGAGGATGCGATGCGCGGAATGGCTGTGGCTTTGGCGGCGCTGCTGGCTTTGGCGGGCTGTGTCGCGCCGGGGGCGGGGCCGGACCCCGCGCGCGCGCCCATTCTGGCCGGGGCCATGATGCTGGCCGCGCCCGACGGCTATTGCATCGTGCCCGGCTCGCGGCTGGAGCGGGGCGATGACGCGCTGGCCCTCATGGGCCGCTGCGCCGGTGAGGACAGCCGCCCCCCCGCCGTGCTGACGGTTACCCTCGGCGCGCGCGGCAGCGCCAGCGGCTTTGACAGCAACGCGCTTGCCACCTGGCTGCGCGGGGCGCAGGGCCGGGCCGCGCTCAGCCGCCGGGGCCGCGCGGCGGATGTGACGGTGGAGGAGGTGGTGGGCCTCAAATCCGCCTTGCTGATCCGGTTGCGCGACGCCGGGGCCGACCGTGCGGTCGAACCCGCCGCCTGGCGTGCGGTGCTGCCGCTGCGCGAACGCCTCGTCACCCTCACCGTCACCGGCCCGCGCGAAACGCCGCTGGCCGCCGCAGCCGGGCGCAAGCTGATGGAGGGCTTCATCGCCCGCATGCGCGCCGCCAATCCCTGAAAGCCCGGCCCCACGGGCTGAGCCGGCCAACGGAGGCGAAGGCGGTGGTGGATCGGCTCTGGCTTTGACCGGGGGGACATTGTTAACTACTTGCTGAGATAAACGAATCGTTTCCGTTTGCCGCACAATCGGCACGGCACGACTCTCCGCTGCGCACAGGCCCGTCCGGCAGGCACAGGCCGGCGGAACCGGCACGGCGACGAAACAGGCACGGCGACGAAACAGGCACATGGCGACGAAAATTGACAGCTTCCTAGACCGCATCCTGCATGGCCGCTCGCTCAAGCGTTGGGAACGCTGGGCCGGGATGGCCGAAACGCTCAGCCTCGACCGGCTGCGCGACATGCGGGTGCGCGCGCGGGAATCGCGCCGTCTGCTCGACAAGGTGATCCATATTGCCGAACACCGGCTGGCGCTGCCGGTCATCGGCTCCAACGCGCTGCGCCGCCCGATGGGGGCGGATTGGGTCTGGCGCCCGCCGCTCTGGACCGGCGAGGCGCCGGTGCCGGGCTTTTCCTCGGTGCCCTCGAAACAGACGATCATCGAAGGGACGACGGTGTTCCACGATTGCCGCCGGTCAGAGCTGACCGTGCGCCAGATCCGCAACACGCGCGAGGAAGACCTTGCCCCCTTCGGCCTGCGGATGGACGTGTTCCGCTTTGACGGCTCGTTCCTCTCCATGGTGGTGGACCTGCCGCCCGAGGCGGTGCAGGGCCTGAAACTGCGCCACCTGATCCGGCTGGATGCCATCGTCGAGATGGAAAAGCCGCTGGAAATCTTTGCCCGGCTGAACATCAAGCACGGCCCCAATGTGGAACAGATCGTGCGCGAACTGCCGTTGGCCGCCGAGGAGGTGATGGTGGAATTCGACCTCGCCTATACCAAGATGAACGAAAAGCGGGTCGAAAAGCTGTGGATCGACCTGATCTTTGAAGGGCCCGAGATGAACCAGATCATCCTGCGCGATGTGACCATCTCGCGCAGGCCCAGGGCTGACGTGTAAAGGGAAGCGGCTATGTGCGCGATGAGATTGACCAAGACCCGGATCCGCGCGGGCGTCTGGGAGGGCGTGCTGACCTGCGAGGGCGAGAAACCCGCGCTGGACGTGCTGCATCTGGAACAGAAGATGCCGGGCCTGACCCTGACCGACCTGCCCGGCCAGCAGGGCAAATATGCCGTGCGCCTGCCGATCCCGGCGGCGCTGCTGTCCGAGGGCGTGCAGACCTTCCTGTTCCGCGATCCCGCCTCGGGCGAGAAGCTGGGCCATTTCACCATCATCACCGGGGTGGCGATGGAGGATGACCTCCGCGCCGAGGTGGATCTGTTGCGCGCCGAACTGGACATGCTCAAACGCGCTTTCCGGCGGCATTGCCTCGAAACGGTGGGGTGACACGGATTTTCGCAGAAAATCCGCCCCCCGGCTTTCCAGCATCCCGAGTTTTCGTCGAAAACTCGCCCCCCTCTGGACTTTCCGGCCCGCGCCCCCACCTATCCCTGACAGGACAGGAGACCGCCATGACCTATGCCAAATCCGCCGAAGCACTGGCCCGCCTCACCGCCGAGCAATACCGGATCACCCAGGAAAACGGCACCGAGCGCGCCTTTACCGGCGCATATGACCATCATTTCGAGCCGGGGCTTTATGTCGACATCGTCTCGGGCGAGCCGCTGTTTTCCTCGGCCGACAAATACAACAGCGGCTGCGGCTGGCCTGCCTTCACCAGGCCGGTGGAACCGCTGGTCGAGCTGCGCGACACCACGCACGGCATGTTGCGCACCGAGGTGCGTTCCACCCATGGTGACAGCCATCTGGGCCATGTCTTCCCCGATGGCCCGCGCGAAGCCGGGGGGCTGCGCTATTGCATCAATTCGGCCAGCCTGCGTTTCATCCCCAAGGCGCAAATGGAGGCCGAGGGCTATGGCGACTGGCTGGACCGGGTTTAAAGCCCCCGGCCCAGCGGCTCCTCAGCGCCACCAGCCGGTGCCGACCGCGCGCGCCCAGTCCTCGCGGCCATGGCTGCGCGCGGCGGCCACCATACGGGATGTGTCATAGGGCACACGGCGGAAGCTGACGTGCCAGCCCGCCGCGCCGTCCGCCCGCACCGCCCCTTCCTCCAAGATGGCATAGCGCGCCGCCGGGTCGCCCGATTGCATCACATGCGGCACCGGCGTGTCATCCTCATAGCCGGGCTGGCCCACCGCACCGGGGTTCACGATCAACGTGCCACCGATCTGCACCGCCCGCGCCGTATGGGTATGGCCGCATAGCACAAGGGG
>NZ_JAEULU010000298.1 GCF_016792925.1 Gemmobacter sp. | reverse complement strand
ACCACCCGCTGCTGCCGCTCGATTTCGATTATCGGTTCTACCAGTCGGCCCCGGAGGATTTGCAGGTGCCGGGCTATCTGCATCCGGGGGATCGGGTGCAGGCCTATGGGCTTCTGCCCGATGGTGCGCTGCTGGATTTCCACCTGCCCGACCTTGCGCCCTATGCCACCTTCTCGTTCACCGACGGTCGAGAGGTGCAGGCCCAACTGCATCTGGACGGGCTGCATCTGGACCTGCGCGATGGTATCCGCTTTGACCTGACCTGGCGCGCCTGGGCTCCGATCTGCCCCAGCTTCTGGCGGATTGATCTGCACCTTGGGCGCATCGCCGAAGTGGCTGCCATGGCGCTGCCGGTCTCAGCCCTCGAGGGGTTGCGCATGGCAGGCTGACGGGCCTGGGCGCGCTCCAGCCCGATCGCGCCCTTGTCATAGCGGACACCCACTCTTTTTTGTCCGGCGACAATTTTTTTTGGCGGGGAAGTGGGGGTTGGCCCACAGGGAGGCCAAATGACCCGGTGAGGTCAAGATTGGCGGAAGCGGTGGGATTCGAACCCACGGAGGGGTCTCCCCCTCGCTGGTTTTCAAGACCAGAGCCTTAAACCACTCGGCCACACTTCCGGTGCGACGGGATTACAGTCTGTGCCGGGGCAGCGCAAGGTCTTGCCGCGCAGGCAGGGGGGCGGGACGGTGGGGGCGCACGGTTTTTCACGCCACCCGTCGGCGGCTAAGGTCGGAGAGCCTTGCGCCACCCAAGCCCGCTTCCGTTGCGTCGTGGCGCATATCCAATCCCTCGAACGCGCGCCTTCCGCAAAAGCAAAACGCCCTGCCGGTGAGGGCAGGGCGTCTTTGGTCTCACAAACCGGATGGCTTAGGCCCCGATCTTTCAGGCCCCGACCTTTCAGGCCTTGTCCAGCCCGAAGGCGTCATGCAGCGCCTGCACGGCCAGTTCCATGTATTTCCGGTCGATCAGCACTGAGATCTTGATCTCCGAGGTCGAGATCACCTTGATGTTCACGCCCTCATTCGCCAGCGCCTTGAACATGGTGGCGGCGACGCCCGCATGGCTGCGCATGCCGATCCCCACGACCGAGACCTTGGCCACATCGGTGTCGATAATCAGCTCGTCATATTTGATGATCCCGGCGGCGCGGGCATCTTCCATCGCCTTCTTCGCGCGCTCGACCTGGTTGATCGGGCAAGAGAAGGTCATGTCGGTGACGGCGCCGGGGTGGCTGTCGTCATAATCCTTTTCAGAAATGTTCTGAACGATCATGTCCACATTCACGCCCGCCTCGGCCAGCGGGCCGAAGATGGCCTGTGCCACACCGGGGCGATCCTCGATGGTGAACAGGGTGATCTTCGCTTCCTCGCGCGAGAAGGCGACGCCCGAGACGACTTTCGATTCCATGATTTCCTCCTCGTCGCAGACCAGGGTTCCAGAGTTCTCATCCGTGTCTTCAAACGAAGACAGCACGCGCAGCCGCACCTTGTAGCGCATCGCCAGCTCGACCGAGCGGGTCTGCAAGACCTTGGCCCCCAGCGAGGCCAGCTCCAGCATTTCCTCGAAGGCGATCTTGCTCAGCTTGCGCGCCTTGTCGGACACGCGCGGGTCGGTGGTGTAAACCCCGTCCACATCGGTATAGATGTCGCAGCGCTCGGCGCCAAAGGCGGCGGCAAAGGCCACGGCAGTGGTGTCACTGCCGCCCCGGCCCAGCGTGGTGATCCGGCCCTCGGGCGAGACGCCCTGAAAGCCCGCCACCACGGCCACCTTGAAGCCCTCTTTGAACTTGGCATCAATATTGTCGCGCGGGATCGACACGAAGCGCGCCGAGGAATGCGCGGCGGTGGTGTTGATCGGCACCTGCCAGCCCTGCCAGCTGCGCGCCGGAACGCCCATCTCTTGCAGGCGCAGCGCCATCAGCCCGGCGGTGACATTCTCGCCACTCGCCACCACGGCATCATATTCGCGCGCATCATAGAGCTTCGAGGTGCCCTCGACCCAACCCACCAGCTCGTTGGTCTTGCCCGACATGGCGCTGACAATGACGATGACGTCATAGCCGCGCTCCACCTCGCGCTGCACCTTCTGCGCCGCATTCTCGATGCGCTCAAGGTTGGCGACGGACGTGCCGCCGAATTTCATCACCAGAAGTGGCATCGGCGCCCCCCAGTAGCCTGTAAACCGTGCGCTTCCTAGCAGAAGCGGGGGGGGATGCAAGGGGGGAGGGGGCGGGATGCGGGGCGTTTCGGATGATCCGCAAGCCGGCCCGTTGAATGGCGGAACGATCGCCTTTTTCCGGCAATCAAAAGTTGCTGGAGAAAGGTCTTGTGCAAGTCAGGAGGTTATTGGTGCATCTCAATCGCGATCTCTTTGTCGGCGCTCGATGCACCAGACAAGATTGTTCACCCCAAGGACCGCCTGTACGGTGACGCTGGGCGGCTTTTCGAAACAGACGGGGGACGCATTCTATTCCGCGTTCCGCAGTGCTGCTCTGCGGGCGGGCACTTCGTCCGCGTTCAGGGTACATGGGCACTTTGCTCACGCTAGTGCGCAGATGTCCATGGAGATCACGCCCTGATGCCACAGGTCTCTCAATCTGAGCGGTCATGAGAGGGTTTTGTGCCCCCGCCTCCCAAGCATTGTCGCCAACGATGCTTGGATACCCATATGTTTATGCTTCTGCGGTCAGGTCTCAACAGGCCCCCCCCTCAATCCAACCGAAACGCCACCGGAGCCAGCGGCTCTGGCGCCACCTCGCCCAGATGCGGCGCAAGGCTGATCTCCACCGCGCGGCAGATCGCGTCCAGCGGCAGGCTGTTCGCCGTCTGCCCGAACGGATGCGCCAATTCCTCGGTCACCTCGGCAAGACCGAAGAACGTATAGGCCACGATCCCGGCAAACAGCGGCGCCAGCCAGCCCGCAGGCTCCAGCAGGGCCAAGGGCAGCAGAAGGCAATAAATCCAGCAGGTCCGAAACACCAAAAGCGAATAGACATAGGGCAAAGGCGTCGCCCGGATGCGCTCGCAGCCCGCTTGCGCCAGGGCGATGGCCCCCAGCCGCGCTGACAGCGCCCGCGCGCCGAACCCGTCCAGCCCGCCGCCGCGATGCTGCGCCGCCAGCGCCGCATTCACCGCGTCCAACACCGCATCGGGGGCTGAGGCGCAGCCCTCGGGCAGATGCCGCAAGGCTGCGGCATCCGGGGGAAGGCCGCGCAGGGCGCAGCGATGCAGGTGCAAGAAGGCCAGAAAGCCACGCAAGACTGCCCGCCGCTCGGCCTCTTCGGGCAGAAACAGCGCCGCCTCCCGCGCCAGACTGCGCGCATCGGCCAGCAAGCCGCCCCACAGCTTGCGCGCCTCCCACCAGCGCTCGTAGGCCGCATTGTTGCGAAACCCCAGAAACAGCGAAAGGGCGACCCCGAACACCGCAAAAGGCGTGCCGCTGACATGGGGCAGGGGGCTGACATGGCGATCCCAGACCAGCACCGCCGCCGCCACCGCCACCACCAGCGCCAATTGCCCGGCAATCTGCGGCAAGACCGAGCCGCGCAGCGCGAACATCAGCTCCAACACCCCCGGCTTGTCGCGAATGATCATGGTCCCTCCAGCGCCTTGTCGCGCCAGCCTGCCACAGCGCCGTCCCGGCCCCAAGCCACCAAACGACCGCGCCCGCCCCTGAAACGACACCGCCCCGCCAACCGTCGCCGGGGGCTGTCTGCCCCCGCGAGGCCGCTGCGCGCCCTCTCCCCCGAGGATATTTTTGAACAGATGAAAACCGGCGCGCAGCTTCTATTTCATCTGTTCAAAAATATCCTCAGGGGGGAGGCCCGGCAGGGCCGTGGGGGGCGCGAGCGCCCCCGGCGCGGGCAGGGATTACAGCGCCCGCCAGCCGATGTCGCGGCGGCAAAAGCCGCCCGGCCAGTTGATCGCATCCACCATGGCATAGGCGCGGGCCTGCGCCTCGGCCAGCGTCTCGCCGCGCGCGGTGACGTTCAACACCCGCCCGCCGGTGGCGAGGATCGCGCCCTCGCTGGCCGCCGTGCCCGCATGGAACACCATATTGCGGCTATCCTCGGGCAGGGCTTCCAGGCCCTTGATCTCGCTGCCCTTTTCATAGGCGCCGGGATAGCCCGTGGCCGCCATCACCACCGTCACCGCGTGATCCGCCGCCCATTGCGCCTGCACCTGATCCAGCCGCCCCTCGGCGCAGGCTTGCAACAGGTCCAGCGCCTGCGCCCCCAGCCGCATCATCAGCACCTGGCATTCCGGGTCGCCAAAGCGGCAGTTATATTCGACCAGCCGCGCCTTGCCATTCTCGATCATCAGCCCGGCATAGAGGACGCCCTGATAGGGCGTGCCGCGCCGCGCCATCTCGCGGATGGTGGGCAGCACGATCTCCTCCATCGCCGCCTGCGCAATCGCGTCGGTCAGCACCGGGGCGGGGGAGTAGGCCCCCATGCCGCCGGTATTCGGCCCGGTATCGCCATCGCCCACCCGCTTGTGATCCTGCGCCGTGCCAATGGGCAGCGCATTCACCCCATCGGTGAGGATGAAGAAGCTGGCTTCCTCGCCCGCCATGAATTCCTCGATCACCACCTCGGCCCCGGCCGCGCCGAAAGCCCCGCCAAAGATCTCGTCGATCCCGGCCAAGGCCTCGGCCTCGGTCATGCCCATAATGACACCCTTGCCGGCCGCCAGCCCATCGGCCTTCACCACCAGCGGCGCGCCCATGCGGCGGATATAGGCCTTGGCGGCCTCCGCATCGGAGAACCGGGCATAGCCTGCCGTCGGGGCGTTGCAGGCATCGCAGATTTCCTTGGTGAAGCCCTTGGAGGCCTCCAGCCGCGCGGCCTCGGCGCTTGGGCCAAAGGTGAGGATCCCCGCCGCACGCACCGCATCGGCCACCCCTGCCGCCAAGGGCGCCTCGGGGCCGACGATCACGAAATCAATCGCGTTCTCCTCACAGAACCGCACCACCTCGGCGCCCGAGAGAATGTCGATCTGCGCGCATTCCGCCAGCGCCGCGATCCCCGCATTGCCCGGCGCCACGATCAGCCGGTCGCATTTCGGGTTCTGCTTCACCGCCCAGGCAAGCGCATGTTCGCGCCCGCCACTGCCGAGAATGAGGATATTCATGCGCGCCCCCGCTTGGTCCTTGCCTGCGGGCCTCATAGGTCCGGCCAAGGTCTCGTGCAAGCGGCTTGGCAGCTACTTCTTCTTCTCGCAGGCCACGCCATCGCCGTCGCGGTCCAGCTCATAGATGTCTTCGCCCACGATATAGACCGGCCCCTGCACATAGGCCGGGCCGTTGCCGTTGCCACCGGCGCAATCGACATCCGAGGCCACCGGCACACAGGCGCCCTGATAGTTAGGGTCGCATTCCTGCGCCATGGCGGCGGCGCTGCCGGAAAGCAGCACGGCAAGCGCAAGGGCAGTCAGCCGGCGCATCGGAACCTCCGCGAAAAGGTTAACGAAAGGTTAACACGATTCGGCCCCATGCGGACCCGCATTGTTACCGGCCCCTTCGCCGCCGGTTTCTTCGAAGAAACCGGACCGGACCCTTCGAAGGGTCCGGGGCCAGGCTCTGGCGCCGCGCCCTTCCCCTTGGCCGTGCGCGCGCCTATTCTGCGGCGATGGACATGTTCGAAGACAGCCCCGCCCCCGCCCCCGGCAACAGCCCGGAATACACCGTCTCGGAGCTTTCCGGCGCGGTGAAGCGGGTGATCGAGGGCGAGTTCGGCCTCGTCCGCGTGCGCGGAGAGGTGGGGCGGGTCAGCCGGCCCTCATCGGGGCACCTCTATTTTGACCTCAAGGACGACCGCTCGGTCATCGCCGCCGTCTCGTGGAAGGGGCAGGTCGCGCGCATGCAGGTGCGCCCTGAAGAGGGGATGGAAGTGGTGGCGACCGGCCGGATGACCACCTTCCCCGGCCAGTCGAAATACCAGCTGATCGTCGAGGATGTCGCCCCCGCAGGCGCGGGCGCCCTGATGGCTATGCTGGAAAAGCGGCGGGCGGCGCTGCAGGCCGAGGGGCTGTTCGACCCCGCCCGCAAGAAGCCCATTCCCTACCTGCCGCAGGTGATCGGGGTGGTCACCTCGCCCTCGGGCGCGGTGATCCGCGATATCCTGCACCGGCTGCGCGACCGCTTTCCGCGCCATGTGCTGATCTGGCCGGTGGCGGTGCAGGGCCAGAACTGCGCCGCCGAAGTGGCCGCCGCGATCCGCGGCTTCAACGCCATCGAGCCGGGCGGGCCGATACCGCGGCCCGATGTGCTGATCGTGGCGCGCGGCGGCGGGTCGCTGGAGGATCTGTGGGGTTTCAACGAGGAAATCGTGGTCCGCGCGGCGGCGGGCAGCCGGATTCCGCTGATCTCCGCCGTGGGGCACGAAACCGATACCACGCTGATCGATCATGCCGCCGACCTGCGCGCGCCCACCCCCACCGCCGCCGCCGAACTGGCCGTGCCGGTGCGGATGGAGCTTCTGGCGACGGTTGAGGGGCTTTCGGCCCGGCTTCTGCGGGCGCTGAGCCTTGGTCACCAGCGCCGTGACCAGCGTCTGCGCGATCTGGGCCGCGCCCTGCCCCGGCCCGAGGCGCTGCTGGCGGGGCCGGCGCAGCGGCTGGACCTGTGGTCAGGGCGGCTGGCGGGGGCTCTGGGCATCGCCACGGCCCGCAAGCGCGCGGCCTTCGAACGCGGCGCGCGGCTGCGGCCCGAGATGCTGCTGGCGCTGATCCGTCAGCGCCGCGATGCGCTGGACCGCCGCGCCGGTGAAGCCGATGCCCGGTTTGACCGCCGCGCCGATGCCCGCCGGGCCGCCTTTGACAAATGGGCCAGCCGGCTGGAACCCGCCTTGCACCGGCTGATCACGCAGGCCGCCCGCCAGCAGGAAGAGGGCGCGGCACGGCTGGCGAAACTGTCGGCGCGGCTGGATGCGGCGCCGGTCGCGCGCACGGCCGAACTGACACGCCGGGTCGAGGCGCTGGACCGCACGCTGCGGACGCTGGGCTATGACCAGACGCTGAAGCGCGGCTTCGCCGTGGTGCGGGGCGACGGTCAGGTGGTGACCAGCCGCAGCGCGGCGGAAAAGGCGCAGCAACTGGAAATCCAGTTCGCCGACGGCCGCCTGCCGCTGGGCGCCCGCCCGCCGCGCAAGACCAAGGGCGACGGGCCGGAACAGGGCAGCCTGTTCTGACGGTTGTCGGAAAAGGTCTAGCTGCGGCGGTGGCCATTAGGTGAAGAACCGCCCTCAACCGCGCGTTGTACATTGCGGATTCACATAGATCATAATTCGCCGCCAAACCGCCCGATGATTGAAAATCACATGCCCGCTCAGCTGCCCAGCCACGGCCCCGGGCAGGGCATGCCGCTTTGCGCGCTGTCCAGTTCGGCCAGCGGCATGCCTTCGGGGTCGCCCTGCGCGCGGGCCAGCAGCACGCCGTCGCGGTCGTAGAACCACCAGCAGATCGGCGCGGCGCCCTCTTCATAGCTGAAGCAGACAAGGTCTTCGGCCTCATCCCACCAGATACCGGGTTTGCACTCCTGCCCCTCAAAAGCCCAGATCACGCGGCGGCCGGAGAGATACTGTTCGCGCCCCCAGATCTGGCCTTCCTGCGCATAAACGATCGTGCGCCCGGTGACGCGGGCCTCAAACTCATCCGCGGTCAGGCGGCGCTCTTCGGCCAGCGCGGCGGCGGGCAGGAACAGGGCAAGTGCCGCCCATTTCATGAAAACCTCCACCGCGCGAGATGGGGGGCGATCGCGCGGCGCCAGAGCGGCGGGAACAGTGCGATGGTGCAAGCCACCGGCAGGGGCCATGGCAGCATCGGCGCCTCATCCGGCCCAGGCATGCGCAGCGCCGGATAGGGGCGCGCGGGATGGGCGTGGTGGTCGGAATGGCGCGGCGCGTTCAGCATCAGGGCCGAGGTGAACCAGAAAGGCGCATTCCAGCTGTGGCGGGCCGAAACCGGTTCAAGCCGGCCATCGGCCAGCGTCTTGCGCATCAGCCCATAGTGCTGGACGTAATCCGACAGCAGAAGCTGGCTTTGCGCATGCAGCGCCAGCGCCAGCCAGACCAGCACCCCCGCCGCCCCGGCAATCGCCCAGGCCACGCCAAGCGACGCCACGGCCAGCGCGACATAGCCCGCATAGGGGTTGATCCGCCGCCCCGCGGCCCGGGCGGACAGCGCCCGTTCGGCCGCCAGCCCCTTGCGGAAACTGCCGGTCCAGGCGCGCAGGAAGAAGCGCCAGAACCCTTCGCCCGCGCGGGCGGTGTTGGGGTCTTCGGCGCTGGCGGCGTGGCGGTGATGGACCAGCCGGTGCGCGCTGGCATGGTGGCCGAAGAGAAGGCTGCCATAGATCGCCACGCCCAGAAGATGCAGCCAGCGGTTGCCACGGTGGATCAGCTCATGCGCGGCGGGGTTTGACACCTGCCCGAACCACCGGCCCGTGGCGGCGAAAAGCGCCCCCTTCTCCCACGGTGCCAGCCCCGACGACCCGGCGATGCCGGCAACCGCCGAGGGCAGCAGGGCCATATGGCCGATGGCCAGCGCCACAAG
>NZ_JAEULU010000254.1 GCF_016792925.1 Gemmobacter sp. | reverse complement strand
GGCCAAAACTCGGGGCATCCAAGGAAGGAAGCCGCCCTGCATGGTCGCCACCGATCTGCCCCCCTTCGTCCCCGGCCTGACGCGCGCCCCCAAGGCGGCTGCGGGCCAAGGGCGCTGCGGCTCTCTGCCGAAACCATAAATTTTTCAAGAACATCCGGGGATGCGCCGCATCCGCAACCGGAGGTCAAGCCATGTCCAACAGGAGTGATCCGATGAAACTGTTCGTCTCTGCTGCCGCGCTGATTGCTGCCGGTGCCCTGCACGCCTTGCCCGCCTCGGCCGAGGAGGCCGCCTGCGGCGATGTGTCGATTGCCCAGATGGGCTGGGCCTCGGCGGAGGTCATCACCGAGGTCGCCAAATTCCTGCTGGAACAGGGCTATGGCTGCAAGGTGAGCCTTGTGAAATCCGATACCATCCCCGCCATCACCTCGGTCGCGGAAAATGGCGAGCCGGATGTGGTGACCGATCTGTGGCTGAACTCGGCCGGCGAGGCCTATACCAAGCTGGAAAAGGCGGGCACCATGGTCACCCTGACCAATGTGCTGAGCCCCGGCGGCATCGAAGGCTGGTGGATCCCCACCAGCCTTGCCGAGGCGCACCCGGAGCTGACCACCATCGAAGGCATCATGGCCAACCCCGAGCTGGTGGGCAAACGCTTCAACAATTGCCCCGAGGGCTGGGGCTGCCGCGTGGTCAGCGACAATCTGGTGCGGGCGTTGAAGCTGGAAGATGCAGGCATCGAGGTGTTCAACCATGGCTCGGGCGAAACGCTGGCCTCCTCCATGGGGTCGGCGGTCAGCGCGAACGAGCCGTGGTTCGGCTATTACTGGGGCCCCACCGTGCCGCTGGGCAAATACAAGATGACCCGGGTGAAGCTGGGCGAGTATGACGCCGCCAAATTCGCCCCGCTGCAAAACGCCAATGCCCCCGATCCGCAGGTGTCGGATTTCCCGGAGGCGCCGAGCGTGACCGCCGTGACCGCGACCCTGGCCGCCGAAAAGCCGCAGGTCGTTGAGTTCCTGAAGAAAATGACCTTCAAGACCGATGACATGAGCGCCCTGCTGGCTTGGCAGGACGAGAACAAGGCCTCGGCCGAGGAAGTGGCTGTGCAATATCTGACCACCCATCCCGACGAATGGTCGGCCTGGCTGTCCGAGGATGCCAAGGGCAAACTTTCGGCGCTGCTGGGGCAGAACTGATCCGCAAGGACTGACCGACAGGAGGGCCGGGGCGCGTGCGCGAGCGCGCCCCGGTCTTCTTTCCGGTCACGAATCTTCTTTCCCATCACGAACAAGGACGGCGGCTGGCATGGGCCTTCGCCGGGGAGACCACGAATGGCAACCTATGACGGGCTTTTTGACGGGCTGGGCCTGAGAGGCTGGTGCGATGGCGGCGGCGCGGCGGCGGGCGGGGCAGAGGCCCCGATGTCGATGGCCGATCTGCTGGCCAAGGCCAAGGCGGGCGAGGGCGGCGCTGCGGATGCGGGCACGTGGTGGGATCTGCCGATCCCCTCGCTGAACAGCCTGCACGAGGCCTGCGCGGCCATTCCGCAAACCCGCGACCTGACGCTGGGGCTGGAGCGCGGGTTCCTTTCGGCGCGCGATGCGCTGCGGGTGGTGCTGGACCCGCTGACCCAACCGCTGAGCTGGATGCTGCGCGAGATGATCGACCTGATGGTGGCGACGCCCTGGTTCATCATGCTGCCGCTGCTGCTGGCGCTGACGTGGTTTGTGTCGCGCTCGTGGCGGGTGGTGGGGCTGGTGGCGCTGTCTTTGGGCACGCTGGCGCTGGTGGATCATTACACCGAGGCGATGCAGACCCTCGCCATCATCTTTGTCTGCGCCTTCATCTGCGTGCTGTTCGGGGTGCCGGTGGGCATTGCCATGTCGCGCAGCGATACGCTGCAACGGATCGTGACGCCGATCCTCGACATGCTGCAAACCTTGCCTGCTTTCGTCTACCTGATCCCGCTGATCTTCCTGTTCAGCGTGACCGAGCCGAAACTCTACGGCATCGCCATCATCCTTTACGCCATCGTGCCGGTGGTGCGGCTGACCGATCTGGGCATCCGGCTGGTGGATCGCGACGTGATCGAGGCCGCCGATGCCTTTGGCCTGACCGCGCGGCAAAAGCTGTTCCGGGTGCAGATTCCGCTGGCGCTGCCGAACATCATGGCCGGGGTGAACCAGACGATCATGATGAGCCTGGCCATGGTGGTGATCGCCTCGCTGGTCTCGGCGCCGGGTCTGGGCGTGTTGGTGCTGCGCGGCATCCGCAATCTGGAACTGGGCGTGGGTCTGGTGGCGGGCTTTGGCATCGTGCTGCTGGCCATCGTGCTGGACCGGGTGACCAAATCCGCGCTCGCGCGCATTGACGCCAGCAAGGCCCGGCATTGAGGAAGGATCGAACCATGAAAAATCCGGTAAAAGTCTCGATCCGTCATCTTTATAAGATCTTCGGGGATCGCCCCTCGGCGGTGCTGCCCGGCGTGCTGGCGGGCATGGGCAAGACCGAGCTGCTGGCGCAGCACAATCATGTGCTGGGCCTGCGCGACATCAATGTCGACATCCGCGAAGGCGAGATCACGGTGATCATGGGCCTGTCGGGCTCTGGCAAATCGACGCTGATCCGCCATCTGAACCGGCTGATCGAGCCGACCTCGGGCGAGGTGCTGGTGGATGGCGAAAACATCCTGCGCTGGAATGCCGACCAGCTGCGCGGCTTGCGGCGCAAAACCATGTCGATGGTGTTTCAGAAATTCGCGCTGCTGCCGCATCGCACGGTGCTGGACAATGCCGGGATGGCGCTGGAAACCCAGGGCCAAAGCCGCCGCGATTACGAGGCCGAGGCGCAGAAATGGCTGGCGCGGGTGGGGCTTGGCGCCTATGGCGCGCGCTATCCCCATCAGCTTTCCGGCGGGATGCAGCAAAGGGTGGGGATCGCGCGGGCGCTGACCTCCAATTCCGGCATCATGCTGATGGATGAGGCGTTTTCGGCGCTGGACCCGCTGATCCGCACCGATATGCAAGACCTGCTGCTCGAGCTGCAATCCGAGCTGCACAAGACCATCGTCTTCATCACGCATGATCTGGATGAGGCGCTGAAACTGGCCGACCATCTGGTGATCCTGAAGGATGGCGAGGTGGTGCAGCAGGGCGAGCCGCAGCATATCCTGCTGAACCCCGCCGATGCCTATATCGAAGAGTTCGTGGGCGACATCAACCGCGCTCGGGTGCTGCGGGTGCGCTCGGTCATGTCTGAGGGCGCGGGTTCGGGCCGCTATGCGGGCGAGGTCGATGCCAATGACAATCTGGAGCATCTGATCGCGGTCTCGGGCGGCGATGTGAGCCTGTCTTACCGGGTGCGCCATCAGGGGCAGCTGGTGGGCAGCATCGACATGCCGACCGTGGTGAAAGCCCTGGTGCCGCGCCGCGTGGCGGCCTGAGCGCGTCTCAATCGGTCGGGTTTGACGGGCGGTGCCCTGCGCTTGGCAAGGGCACCGCCAAAGATCACCAGAGCCGGTCAGGCGCCATAGGGCAGCCAGACCGTTTTCACCTGCGTGGCGCGGTGCAGGAAGTCGCGCCCCTGACCCTGGCTTGGGTTCAGCCAATCGCGCAGCGTGGTATCCGGCCAGACGGGCTTGAGGTTCCCGGCACTGGCCGCCTCGACCATGGCCGCGCCCTCGGCCCCGCCGCAATACCACAGGGCGGCCACGTCATCATGTTCGGCCAGCGTTTTCGCCAGCGCGTCCCGCTCGCCGGTCAGCAGGTTGACCACGCCGCCCGGAATATCCGAGGTCTCGAACACCTGATAAAGCCGCGCGGCGATCAGCGGCGCGCTTTGGCTGGCCACCGCCACCACCCGGTTCCCCATCGCCAGCGCAGGCAGGATCAGCGACATGAGGCCCAGCAGCGGCGCCTCATCTGGCGCCACAAGGCCCATGGTGCCGAAGGGCTCGTGCAGGGTCATCGTCACATGGGCCGATTTGGTGGCGGTGACCGCGCCGTCAAACTTGTCGGCCTGCGCGGCATACCAGAAGGCGCGGCGGATCGTGGCCTCCACCTCCTCGGCGGGTTTGGGGCTGCCCGCAGCGGCGAGGGCGGCGGTGAATTCTGCCGCGCGTTGCGACAGGTTTTCCGCGAGGAAATACAGCACCTGCGCGCGGTTATGCGCCGTGACGCCCCCCCAGTCGCCTGCCTTGCCTGCGGCCTCGACCGCGTTTCTCACATCCTTGCGGTTGGCGAGGGCCGCCTGACCGATGGCCACGCCGCCCTTGCCCAGCACGGCATAGCTTTGCCCGCCATCGGCGCGGGCCTGCTTGCCGCCGATGTAAAGTTTGGCGGTGATGTCGATGGCCGGGCGGTCGGATGGGCCGGTGAAGGGGGCCACTTCGGTCAGGGCTGCCGGGGCGGGGCGGGGCTTGCCGGGAGCGGCTGGCCGGGCAAGATATTCGCCCATTCCCGCGCGCCCGCCCTCGCGGCCAAAGCCGCTTTCGCGGTAGCCGCCAAAGGGCGCGCCCGCATCAAACAGGTTGGTGGCGTTGATCCAGACCACGCCCGCCTTGACCTTTGCCGCCACTTCGATGGCGCGGTTGATGTTCTCGCTCCACACACTTGCCGCAAGGCCATAGCGGCTGTCATTCGCCAGGCTGATCGCCTCGTCAGGGGTGCGGAAGGTGAGGGTGGTGGCGACCGGGCCAAAGATTTCGGCCTGGCTGACCGTATGCGCGGGCGCGGTGCCGGTGAAGAAACCCGGCGCGCAGAAGGCGCCGCGTTCGGGCAGCGCGCCGGGGGCGCGGTGCAGGGTCGCCCCCTCGGCCTCGCCGGTTTTCAGCAGCGCGTCGATGCGGGCCAATTGGCGGCGCGACACCACCGCGCCCATATCCATCGTCTTGTCGAGCGGATCGCCCACCCGCAGCGTCGCCATCCGCGCGCCGAGCTTGGCGAAGAAGCGCGGGGCCACGCCCTCCTGCACCAGAATGCGCGAACCGGCACAGCAAACCTCGCCCTGATTGAACCAGATCGCATCCACCACGCCCTCGATGGCGGCATCCAGATCGGCATCCTCGAACACGATGAAAGGCGATTTGCCACCCAGTTCCAGCGACAGTTTCTTGCCCGAACCGGCAATCTGGCGGCGGATGATGCGCCCCACCTCGGTGGAGCCGGTGAAGGCCACCTTGTTGACCTCCGGGTGGCCCGCCACGGCGGCGCCGGTCGCGCCATCGCCCTGCACGATATTCACCACACCCGGCGGCAGGCCCACCTCGGCGCAGATCTCGGCAAAGGCGTAAGCCGTCAGCGGCGTCAGATCGGCGGGTTTCAGCACCACCGTATTGCCCGCCGCCAGTGCAGGCGCGACCTTCCAGGCCAGCATCAGCAGCGGGAAGTTCCACGGGATCACTTGCCCGCAGACGCCCAAGGGGGCATGGCCGGGAAACTCGGTCTCCATCACCTCGGCCCAACCGGCATGGTGATAGAAATGGCGCGCGACCAGCGGAATGTCGATGTCACGAGTTTCGCGGATGGTCTTGCCGTTATCCAGCACCTCCAGCACCGACAGGAAGCGCTCGCGCTTTTGCACATGGCGGGCAATGGCATAGAGGTAGCGCGCGCGCTCATGCCCCGGCAGGGCGGCCCATTGCGGGAAGGCCAAGCGGGCGGCGCGGGCGGCGGCGTCCACCTCGGCGCTGGTGCCAAGGCCCACGCGGGTCAGCACCTCATCGGTGGCGGGGTTCACCACCTCGGCCGTTTCGCCCTCGGGCGCGGTGAATTGGCCGTTGATGTAATGGCCGATCACCGGGCGGGCGGCGATCCAGGCGCGGGCCTCAGTGCTGGCTTCGGGGGCGGGGCCATATTCCATGGTTTCCATAAGTTCCTTGACCTTCGGCATGGGTCTTCTCCTCAGGCCTGTGCGTGACGGTTGGCGGCGGAATAGCGGCCGGTGACGTGATGCTCCAACTGGCGTTCAATATCGCCCAGCATGGAGGAGGCGCCGATGCGGAACAGATCGGGCATCATCCAGCGCGTGCCCAATTCCTCTTTCATCAGGATTTGCCAGGTCATCGCATCCTTGGCGGTTTTCAGCCCGCCCGCCGGTTTGAAGCCGACCATCTGCCCGGTCAGATCGCGGAAATCGCGCAGCGCCCGCAGCATGGTGAGCGAGACCGGCAGGGTGGCGTTCACCTCCTCCTTGCCGGTGGAGGTCTTGATGAAATCGCTGCCCGCCTGCATGGCGACCATGCTGGCCTTATACACATTGGTCAGCGTTTTCAGATCGCCGGTGGCGAGGATGGCCTTCATATGGGCCGGGCCGCAGGCCTCGCGCATCTGGCGGATTTCGTCATAAAGCGCCTGCCACTGCCCGGTCAGCGCCAGCTCGCGGGTGATCACGATGTCGATCTCCTGCGCGCCTTGCTCCACCGCATAGCGGATCTCGGCCAGCCGCAGCGGCAAGGGCGTGAGGCCCGCCGGAAAACCGGTGGCAACCGAGGCGACCGGGATGTTTGAGCCCTCCAGCGCCTTCACGGCATGGGGCACCATGGTGGGATAGACGCACACCGCGCCGACGGTAAGCTCTTGTAAATCCAGCGCTTCCAGCAAATCGGCGCGCAGCGGGTTGCGGGCCTTGGCGCACAGCCGCTGCACCCGGCCTGCGGTATCATCGCCCGCAAGGGTGGTGAGGTCGATGCAGGTAATGGCGCGGGCGAGCCACGCCGCCTGCCACTCTTTCTTCACCGTGCGCCTTGCGGGCAGGCTGGCCGCGCGCCGCTCGGCGGCGGGGCGGTTGACCGAGACGCTCTCGAACCAGTCGGGGGTGAAGGCTGTCCCGGTCATCCGGGGGAAATCATGGGTCATGGCTTGGGTCCGTTCGATTGCCAAAGGGCGGGGGGCCAAAAGTGAGAGGGCGCGCGCGGAGTCATGGCGGTGTCATGGCGCCTCGTCGAGAATGTTGAGGGCGGTGGCCTCGTCCGTCACCAGCACCGAGACATAGCGCGCGCGCAACGCAGCCAGCGCGATGCGATGCTTGTCGGCCCCGGCGACAACCCCGATGGAGCAAGCCTTGTGCGGCAGCCGGTCCAGTGGCAGGCCGACGGTTCTGCCATCCAGCGCCATATCGACGATCTGCCCGTTTTCATTGACAAATCGGCCAAGAATATCGCCCACGGCGCCCAGATTGCGCAGGCGGCTGATGTCATCCTGCGCCAGATAGCCCGAGGACATCAGCACCGATTGCTGCGACAGGCCGCCCATGCCGAAACAGACCACCGGCGCCGCTTCGGCCAGCGCCAGCACGCGGGCGAGGATCGGGTCTTCCTCCAGCGCCTGCCGGGTGGAGGCCTTGCCGACAATGGCGGGCACCGGCAGCAGCGTGGCCTGCCCGCCTGCGGTCTGGGCAAAGGCCTCGGCCACGGCGGCATTGCGCGAGGTGGTGGCATGCAGCGCCGTATTGCCGTTCACCAGCACGATATGGCCCCCGGTGTTCCATCCCTGCGGCAGGGCGCGGGCCACCGCGGCCATGGTGCGGCCCCAGCTGACGCCCAACAGGGCGGGCTTGGGGTTCATCGCTGCCAGAAACCGGGCGGCGGCCTGACCCACGCTTTCGATCAAAAGCGCCGGATCGGTGATGCCGCCCATTGGCACCACAATGGCATCGCGCAGAAAAAACCGTTGTTGCAGAGACACTTCAAGGCTGGTCTTGCGGCTGGCGCGGGGCGTGATCTCGATGCGCACCACGCCCTCGGCGCGGGCCTCGGTCAGCAGCTTGCCGACCTGCCAACGGGTCAGGCCCAGATCCTCGGCGATCTGGCTTTGGGTGCGGTCGAGGTCGAAATACAGCTTTGCCACCTGCACCATCAGGTGATCGCGCTGCGCGTCCGAGGGCAGGCGCTGCGAATAGGGGCTGCGGTCGCTCATGCGCGGCCTGTGGTCTGGTGCTTGGACATGGCTTTCTTGCCTGAAACTTGCGCCGCGTTTTCTGCAAAAGTGATAAATTACCACCGATGAGAGAAATAGTGGCGCAGAGCGGGGCGATCCTGTCAACGGGGCGCAGTTCCGGGCGGCGGAAAATCCTCTAAGATGATGAATATCAATAGGAATATCGAAATTCAATGGGGCGGTGCGCCTTGCCCCTGCCCGTTGTCGCGAGGGGAGGGGATTCGGGCCTTCCACAGCTTTCGCAGGAGAAAGCTGCAAATGTTGCATTTGCACCTGCAAAAAAGCGGGCAAGGCAATCTGAAACGGAAAGGAGTTGGTGCCCCCAGACGGGATCGAACCGCCGACCTTCGGTTTACAAAACCGTTGCTCTACCAGCTGAGCTATAGGGGCCTGAGCGCGATTTAGCACCCTCACCGGGCAAGCGCAATGGCGGGGCGCGGCGAGCGGGCTTGATTGCCGGGCGGCAATGGCGGAAGGTTTCGGGGAAAGCTCATCACGCCGGAGGGCCTCGCCTGACCCGTTTTGCCCCCCTTCTGCGCCTTGCGGCCCGCCCTGCCGGGACGCTGCGACGTGTCACGGCCTGTACAGTTTCGGGCCTGTTGCGGGGCATTTCGGTCATGGCCTGTACAGTTTTGCCCGCCACAGGCGCGGCACAGGCCGAAGGTGCGGCGCAGGCCTTTCACTGCACCGCCGATGCCCGGGTGGAGCCCGCGCAACGGGAGGCGATCTGCGCCGGGTTTCTGGCCGAGCTGGCGGCAACCTATCCGAAGGCGCGGTTTGAGCCGCAGCGCGGCGGGGCGCCGGGGGTGGAGCTGCGCATCCTGCGGGCCAGTGCAGCGGGGGCGATGCTGCAACTGGTCTGGA
>NZ_JAEULU010000232.1 GCF_016792925.1 Gemmobacter sp. | reverse complement strand
CAGGTGAAGGCCGGTGATGTCGTGCTGCTGCATGGCTGCTGCCACAACCCGACCGGCGCCAATCTGACGCTGGATCAGTGGAAACAGGTCATCGCGCTGATGCAGGCCAAAGGCGCCTTCCCGATGGTCGATCTGGCCTATCAGGGCTTTGGCGATGGTCTGGACCAAGACGCCGAGGCGACGCGGCTGGTGGTGGCCTCCTTCCCGGAAACCCTGATTGCCGCCTCGTGCAGCAAGAATTTCGGGGTGTATCGCGACCGCGCGGGCATTCTGATCGCCGTCTCGGCCGATGCCGAACAGGCCAAGATCACCCAGGGCAACCTGAACTTCCTGAACCGCCAGACCTATAGCTTCCCGCCCGATCACGGCACCCGCGCCGTGATGACCGTGCTGGAAGATGCGGCGCTCGAAGCCGACTGGAAGGCCGAGCTGGAGGACACCCGCAACGGCATGTTGGGCCTGCGCACCGCGCTGGCCGAGGCGCTGCGGCAGGAAACCAACTCCGACCGGTTCGATTTCGTGGCGCGCCATCGCGGCATGTTCTCGCTGCTGGGTCTGACCGAGGCGCAGGTGACGCGCCTGCGCGAGGAATTCGGCATCTATATGGTCAGCGATTCGCGGATCAACATTGCCGGTCTGAACGCGAAAACCGTGCCGATCCTGGCGCGGGCCGTGGCCTCGGTGCTGTGATCCGGGCGGCGGCGGGCCACGGCCTGCCGCCCTCTCGCCCCTGCGGGAAAATGCGGGTTCGCCTGCCCGGCACCCCAAATGCAAAAAGCCCGCAACGCCTTGGCGCTGCGGGCTTTTTGTTGAAACTGGTGCCGCTGAAGGGACTCGAACCCCCGACCCCATCATTACGAATGACGTGCTCTACCAGCTGAGCTACAGCGGCCCGGACACAAGGCCCGATGCCGGGGCTGATAGCACCCCCGGCGGGGAATGTGTAGCCCCATTTTGCGCCTTAAGTGCCGCGCCGCGCGATCTCGGCCAGATCGACGGGGGTGGCGTCGATCACCTCGGCCTCGGCGGGTTTCACCTCGGGCGGTTTCGGCGGGTTCACCAGCAAGGGCAGCATCTCGGCGCCGGTGGGGGTCATGGTTTCCGATTGCGGCGGCTCGCGCCAGCTCAGCGTATCGAACCCGCCGCAATTGTCGCAGATCGGCCCCCATTGCGCATGGATCGCCTGACATTTGTCGCAGCACCATTGCGGCCCGCGCGGCGCGGTCAGAGCGCGGGCCATCCAGCCGCGCACCTCCGCCTCGTCGGCGCCCTCGCCGCGCGCAATTGCCGCCCGCAGCGCCATCACCCGGCCCGTCGGCGCGGTTTCCGGCAGATCGCCCAGCACGCGGCGCGCGCCGGGGAAATCCTCGGCGGCGATCAGGAGTTCGGTATGCAGCAGGCGCGATTCGCTGTGGTCGGGCCGCGCGTCGATCAGAACCTTGAACCGCTTGAGCCGCTGCGCCGGGGTTTCCTCCGGCGCGATCTCGGCAAAGGCGGCGGCCAGATCGGGATGGGGCTGCGCCTCCCATGCCTTTTTCAGCACCCGTGTCGCGCCCTTGGCATCGCCCGCCAGCGCGAGGCTGCGGCCGGCCATGGCGGCGGCGGGCACCAGATCGGGCGAGAGCTTGTTGGCGGCAATTGCCGCCTCGCGCGCCTCGATGCTGCTGCCCGCCTCCATCACCACGCGCGCCTCTTGCAGCGCCAGCACGGCATCGCGGCGGCGGAACACATCCTTGGACAGATCGCCCGAGCGGCGCTTGGCCTCCAGCGTGCCGCGCGCGCCTTTCCAATCTTGCTGCTCGGCTTGCAGTTTCAGCAAAATATCCTGCGTTTCCGCGTGTTTGGGTTTCAGCGCAAAGGCCTTTTCCGCCAGTTTCAGCGCGGTCTCGCGGTCACCCTCGGCAATCTTCTGGCCCAGCAACCCCTTGATCGCCACAAAGCGCGTGCCCTCGTGATCCAGCAGCGCCTTATAGGCGGTTTGCGCGCGCGCATGGTCGCCTGCGGCTTCCGAGGCCTGCGCCACCAGAAGGTTCGTGAGATCGGGCCGCCCCAGCAGCTTTTCGGCTTTCAGCGCGCGCGACAGCGCCACCCGGTTCTCGCCCGAGGCCAGCGCCACCATCCCCTCGGCCAGCGCGGCATAGCCCTTGCGCTCGCGGTTGCGGTCGAAATAGCGCGAGATCGCGGTTTCATCCCCGGCGGCAAAGCGCAGGATCGCCAGCACCAGCCCGATGAGTTTCAGCGCCAGCCACAGGCCCAGCACGATCAGCAGCAGGCCGATCACCGCCTGCAACGGGCCGAGGGTGAATTCATAGCCCGCCGCCGCGATGCGCAACCCCTCGCCGCTTTCCAGCAGCAGGCTCGCGCCCCAGGTGATCGCGGCGATCAGGGTGAAGAACAGCAGCGCCTTGAGCAAGGTCCAGATCATCGCAGCATTCCTCTCATTCAGCCGGGATCAGCGCGGCCAGCGCGGTTTCCGCCGCCAGCAGGGCCTCCGCCCTCGCCGCCCAATCCGCGAGGGGGGCCTGCGCGGGTTCGGGCAAGGCCGGGCGCAGCGCGAGCGCGGCGGGCAGGTCGCCTGCGGTCACCGCCGCCTCCATCCGCGACAGCACGGCATCGGGGTCGTCGCCCTCGCGGGCGGTGGTCGACCGGGCGCCGGTCTGGTTCATCAGGAAGGTGGTCAGGCGCTCGGTCGTGCTGCCCTGCGCCTGTTCGGCCTCGCGCGCGGCGGCGAGCGCGGCGCGCGCGGCCTCGGGGAAGCTGTCGCGCAGGGCGCTGCGCGTCACCGGGGCCTTGGTCCAGCCGGTCAGGGCCGGGGGCAGGGTGAGGCCCTCGGTGCCCGCGATCGCCTCTGGCAGGCCCAGCCCGCTGGCCATGGCGCCTTGCAGCGCCAGCAGCGCGGCGCGCTCGGCGGCGCGGGTCTGCGCCGCCTCGGCCTCGCGGCGCAGCCGGTCGGTCTCGGCGGTCACCGCGTCCATGCGGGCGGCGACTTCGGCCTCGATCCGCGCGGTGATCGCTTCGGGGTTGCCGGGCGTGGCACTGGCCAGCCGCGCCTCCAGATCGGCCATCCGCGCCTCCAGCGGGGCCAGATCGGCCGGGCGGGCCGGAGCGGCCTCCAGGGCGGTCAGCCGGTCTTCCAAGGGCTTGAGGTCCACCGGCGCGGTGGGTTCTGTCTGCGGCAGGGCGGCCAACCGGGTGACCTCGGCCTTCAGCGCGGCCAGTTCCTGCGAGGCCGTGCTTTCCGTCGCGGGCGCTTGCAGCAGGGGCCAGCCCTGCTGCACGCCATAGGTGGCCAGACCAAAACCCGCACCCGCCGCCAGCGCCCCGCCCGTCACCAGCCCCAGAAAGCGCCCGAAGCCGCCGGATTTCGCGGGCGGCGTCGGCCCTGTCGGTGGCGGAGGGGCCTCGGCGACATGGCCTGGCACCTCGGGGGCCTGTGCCATTTCCACGATCACGGGGCTGGCCGCAGCTTCGGGCGTCTCGTCCTTGCTGGTGTCCTCAACGGCCATAGGCGCCCCCTGTCTTTAATCTGCTGATCCTACGCTAATCATTCGCCGCGCCCGGCTCAACCCAAGGCGGCGGATTCTCTTGGCGATCCGTCACGGGGCGGCAAAGAACCGCGCCACCTCTGCCGCCATGGCGCGGGCCTCGGGCTGCGGGGCAATGACCAGCCGCGCCGCGCGGCCGCGCAGCGGCGCCGCCGCCGCCTCGGAGATTGCGGCAACCCAAAGCGGGGCGGTGGCGCCCACCCGCGCCAGCTCTGCCGCCAACAGCGCCGCAGAGCGGGGCGAAAAGACCGGCAGGATCACCGGCCCCGGCCCGTGCAGCGCCGCGACGGCCTCGGGCACCAGCGGACGGGGGCGCTGGTCATAGATCACGCATTTGGTGCAGGGCAGGCCTGCCGCCCCCAGCCGCGCCGCCAGATTGCCGCGCGTTTTCGTGCCGCAGACATGCAGCAGCGGCCCTTCCGGGCGCCGCGCCAGCAGTAAGCCGAGCAGAGCCTCGGCATCGCCCGCCGCACTTTCCGTTTGCAGGCCAAGCGCTTGCGCGGCCTGTGCCGTGGCATCACCCACGCAAAAGGCCAGCGGGGGCAGCGGTTCACCCAGCCGCCGCAGGCCCTCGACCGCCGTGGCCGAGGTGAGGATCAGCGCCCGCGCCGGGGGCAGGGGGGGGGCCAGAAACTCCGGCGCCATCAGCGGCGACAGGATCGCCGGCTGCCCGAGGCGGGCCGCAAAAGCCGCCCCGCCCGGTTCAGGCCGCGTCACGATCAGCGTCGGGATGGATTGAATGACCATGCCCCCGGTGTTACCTGCGGAGGGCCACCGTTTCAACAAGAGCCAGATGACCCGCACCCTCACCTTCCTTGGCATTGAAAGCAGTTGCGACGATACCGCCGCCGCCGTGGTGCGTTCGGGGGTGGGCGCGGGCGATCCTGCGCAGGTGCTGGCCTCGGTGGTGGAGGGGCAAGTGGCGCTGCACGCGGCCTTTGGCGGCGTGGTGCCGGAAATCGCGGCCCGCGCCCA
>NZ_JAEULU010000226.1 GCF_016792925.1 Gemmobacter sp. | reverse complement strand
CGTCATCCACCATCAGCACATCGACCGAGCGGAACATTTCCTTGAAATCCATCACCGACCGGTCGCGCAGCGCCTGCACGAAGCGATACATGAATTGCTCGGCCGACAGATACAGCACGCGCAGATGGGGCTGACGCAGCTGCAATTCATGGGCGATAGCATGCATCAGGTGGGTTTTGCCGAGGCCCACGCCGCCATACAGAAACAGCGGGTTGAAGGTGACCGGCCCGCCTTCGGCCACGCGGCGCGCGGCGGCATGGGCCAGCTCGTTCGGCTTGCCGACCACGAAACTGTCAAAGGTGAAGCGGGCATCCAGCGGCGCGCCGGGCAGCTCCTCCGAGGCCGGGCGCGCAGCGGCGCGGGCCTTCGGCGCGGGCTTGGTGGCGGCGGCTTTGGGCGCAGCCGCCTTGGCGGCCTCGGCCGGGCGCGCCCCGCGCGACACGGCAAACTCCACCCGCTCGACCTGCTGGCCATTCGCGTTCAGATGCGAACGGATATGATCGCCGAAATTGCGGTTCACCCAATCGCCAAAGAACGAGGTCGGCACCTCAAAGCGCGCCACGCCGTTCTTGAGGGTCGAGAGCTTCAGCGGCTCGATCCAGGTCGTGTAGTTGTTCTTGCCCAGACGCTGCTCAAGCTGTTCACGAATCTCGCCCCAAGTTTCGTTGGTCATTTGTCCCAATTCCGTCCCGCGCCGTTCTTTTTCGGCCTGTTGGGGCTGTAAGAGCCCGTATTTACGTGCACTCCCGCCGAAACGAGAGCGGCCACGCCGCCTTTGGGGGAATGGTGAGGCACAACAAAACCCGCACGACGGGAAGACCCGTCGCGTTGACATATGTTGTCTGTCGCGCAGAATTGCGCAGACCCTCCAGCATGCGTCGCGCGGCTTGCGCAGGGAACCTGACTGGCAGGTGGCAGCCCCCGGCTGTGCCGCACGCTCGCGGCCCGTCCCCCAGGACACCGTGAATCGCTTGGGCAAGCTAGCAAGCCCGACGCAGGGCCTGCAACCGAACTTCGCTGTTGACAGGGGGGTGCCTTGAATCGAATCCCGGACCCCATGCAAAGCGGCAACGGCGCCCGGAATAAACCTTGGTTTACGACCATAAAGGGCTTGAAAAAGCAAAAAGCGCGCCCTTCGGCGCGCCCTTAATTTCTGTATTTTTGCTGACCAGATTCGGCGCCTTGCAGGCCGCCAATCAGGCCCGGAAAGCCGATCAGGCCTGAGCGCCGGTCGCCTTCACGCGCGCCGCCAGACGCGAGATCTTGCGCGACACGGTGTTCTTGTGCAGCACGCCTTTCGACACGCCACGCGCCAGTTCCGGCTGGGCATTCTTCAGGGCTTCGGTGGCAGCAGCCTGATCACCCGAGGCGATGGCTTCTTCCACTTTGCGCAGGAAGGTGCGGATGCGCGAACGACGGGCCTTGTTCACGGCATAGCGGGCTTCCGACTGACGGGCGCGCTTTTTGGACTGGGGCGTATTGGCCATGGGCTGAATTCCTTAGGGTCTTTGTTTCGGTGGCAACATAAGACCCAAGGCGACCCGCCCCTGGGGGGAGGTCATGATTCTTGCCAAAGCGGGCCCACGCGCATGTGGGGACGGCCTATAGGCCATCCGGGGGGGATTGGGAACCCCTTATTTATCGCGGAATTGCGGCTGGCGCTTTTCCAGAAAGGCCGCCATGCCCTCTTTCTGATCCTCGGTCGAGAACAGCGCGTGAAACACCCGGCGCTCGAACAGGATGCCCTCGCGCAGCGTGGTTTCATAGCTGCGATTGACGCATTCCTTCACCACCATCGCCGTCAGCATCGACTTGGCGGCGATCTTGGCCGCGGCCTTCTTTGCCTCGGCGATCAGGTCTTTCGCGGGCACCACGCGGGACACGAGGCCACAGCGCTCGGCCTCCGCCGCATCCATGTTGCGCCCGGTCAGATGCATGTCCATCGACTTCGACTTGCCGACAAAGCGGGTGAGGCGCTGCGTGCCGCCAATGCCCGCCACCACGCCCAGATTGATCTCGGGCTGGCCGAATTTGGCGGTATCGGCGGCGATGATGAAATCACAGGCCATGGCCAGCTCGCAGCCGCCGCCCAGGGCATAGCCCGCCACCGCCGCAATGATCGGCTTGCGGGTACGCACAATCGCGTCGGCCTCCTGCGCGAAGAAATCCTCGCCGAACATCTCGACAAAGGTTTTCTGCGCCATTTCCTTGATGTCGGCCCCGGCGGCAAAGGCCTTGTCCGAGCCGGTGAGGATGATGCAGCGCACGCCATCATCGCGGTCGGCGGCGCGCAGCGCCTCGGCCAGCTCGCCCAAGAGCTTGCTGTTCAGCGCATTCAGCGCCTCGGGGCGGTTCAGCCGGATCAGCGCGATATTGTCTTCGGTCTCGACGATCAGCGTTTCATAGGCCATGGCGCAGGCTCCCCTTTGGTCGTGCTGACTCCTAACAGGTGGCGGGCGGCTTGCAACCCGGTTAGCGCTGGCAGGCATATCAGGATTGGCAGGTGGGGCAGAAAAAGCTGGAGCGCCCGGATTGCACGATGCGGTGCAGCGTCGCCGCGCAGCCGGGCGTGGTGCAAGCCTCGCCCTCGCGGTCATAAACCCGGAAATTATGCTGGAAATACCCAAGCTCGCCATCGGCCTGCCGGTAATCCTTCAAAGAAGAGCCACCCGCCTCGATCGCCTCCTCCAGCACCTGCCGGATCAGCGGCACCAGCCGCGCCACATCGGCCCCGGTCACATCGCGCGCCAGCCGCGCCGGATGGATGCCCGCGCGAAACAGCACTTCGCAAACATAGATATTGCCCAGACCCGCCACCAGATGCTGATCCAGCAGCGCCGATTTGATCGGCGTGGCGCGGCCTTTCAGCCGGGCCGCCAGATGGCTTTCGTGGAAATCATTGCCCAAAGGCTCTGGCCCCAGCACCGAGAGCAGCGGATGCGCCTCGGCGGTTGCGGTGGGCAGCAGGTCCATCGCGCCAAAGCGCCGCGCATCGTTGAAGGTGACGCGGGCACCATTGCCCATATCCAGCACCACATGGTCATGCTTGGCGGGCGCCGGGTGGTCATGGTGAAACGCGCCAACCTGCGCGCCGGAAATCAGCATCCGCCCCGACATGCCCAGATGAATGAGCAGCGTCTCGCCGGTGGACAGATCGGCCAGAATGTATTTCGACCGCCGCCGCAGCGCCTGCACCTGCGCGCCGGTCAGCCGCTCTGCCATGCCGGGCGGAAAGGGCCAGCGCAGATCGGGCCGGTTCACCTGCGCCTGCGCAATCACCTGCCCCTCCATCACCGGCAAAAGACCGCGCCGCACCGTTTCAACCTCTGGCAATTCCGGCATGCTCGCCCCTCCGTGACAGTCCCGCGCATTGCAGCCCGCGCGCGCTGGCCTATAAGGGGTGCGAAGCCCCTGAGGGGCAAGCCCCGGATGAGACAGATGAGCGACGCGCCCCAGACCACGCATTTCGGCTTTCAGACCGTGAACGAGACCGAGAAGGCCGGCATGGTGCATGGCGTCTTTACCAAGGTCGCCAGCAAATATGACATCATGAATGATGTGATGAGCATGGGCATCCACCGCATCTGGAAGGATGCGATGATGGATTGGCTGGCGCCGCGCCCCGGCACCCGGCTGCTGGATGTGGCGGGCGGCACGGGCGACGTGTCCTTCCGCTATCTGGGGCGCGCGCCCGGCGCGCAGGCCGTGGTGCTGGACATGACGGAATCGATGCTGATCGAAGGCCGCCGCCGCGCCGAGGCCGAAAGCATGGCAGAACGTCTGGATTGGGTGGTGGGCGACGCGATGGCGCTGCCCTTCCCGGCCAATACGTTCGACGTATACACGATCAGCTTTGGCATCCGAAACGTGACGCGGGTGCAGGATGCGTTGAACGAGGCCTATCGCGTGCTGCGCCCCGGCGGGCGGCTGATGGTGCTGGAATTCAGCCAGATCCCGAACGAGATGATGCAAAAGGCCTATGACCTTTACAGTTTCAACCTGATCCCGGTCATGGGGCAGATCATCGCGAATGATCGCGACAGCTATCAGTATCTTGTTGAAAGCATTCGCAAATTCCCCGATCAGGAGACCTTTGCCGCCATGATCCGCAAGGCTGGATTCGGGCAGGTGAAATACCGCAACCTCAGCCTGGGCATCGCGGCGCTGCATTCCGGCTGGAAGATCTGATGCGCGGCCCGCACAACATCATCCGTCTGGTGCGCACGCTGGCCACGCTGGAGCGCACCGGCGCCATCGGGCAGGTGCTGGCCGCGATGGATGCGCCGCCCCGGCTGCGGGCTGTGGCGCGGATTTTGGGCTGGCCGTTCAAATGGTTGGGCCTGAAGGGCGATCCGGCCCTGCCTCCCACGACCCGGGCGCTGACCGCGCTTGGCCCGGCCTATATCAAATTCGGGCAAATCCTTTCCACCCGCCCCGATATTGTCGGCGGCGAGCTGGCGCAGCAGTTAAAATATCTGCAAGACAAGTTGCCGCCCTTCCCGGTGACGCAGGCGCAGCAAATGATCGAGGCCGAGTTCGGGCAGCCGATCAGCGCGCTGTTTTCCGAGTTTTCCGAACCCGTCGCCGCGGCCTCCATCGCGCAAGTGCATCACGCGAGGCTGACTGACACCGGCGCCGAAGTGGCAGTGAAGGTGCTGCGCCCGGGGATCGAACGCGCATTCCGCAAGGATATTGACGCTTTCTGGTTCGCCGCGCGGATGATCGAAACCCTGTCCCCGGCCTCGCGCCGCCTGCGCCCGATGGATGTGATCGCCCATTTCGAGGGCGTGGTGATGGGCGAGCTGGACCTGCGGCTGGAGGCCGCCGCCGCCGCAGAATTTGCAGCAAATACGCAGAAAGACACAGGATTTCGGGTGCCAACGCCCGATTGGTCCTTGTCCTCGCGCAGCGTGATGACGATGGATTGGGCCGAGGGCATCGCCCTGGCAGACAATGCCGCGCTGGATGCCGCCGGGCATGACAGGGTGGCTTTGGGCGCGCGGGTGCTGCAACTTTTCCTCAGCCATGCGCTGCGCGACGGGTTCTTTCATGCCGATATGCATCAGGGCAACCTGAAGGTTGGCGCCGACGGGGCGGTGATCGCCTATGACTTCGGCATCATGGGGCGGCTGGATGAATATACCCGCCGCGTCTATGCCGAAATTCTTTACGGTTTCATCAAGAAAGATTACCGCCGCGTCGCCGAGGTGCATTTCGAGGCAGGCTATGTGCCGGCCGACCGCGACATCGACGAATTCGCCCGCGCCCTGCGCGTGGTGGGCGAGCCGATTTTCGGCATGGATGCCAGCCGCATCTCCATGGCGCGACTTTTGGCCTATCTCTTTGAAGTGACAGAGAGATTTGGCATGGAAACCCGAACCGAGCTGATCCTTCTGCAACGCACCATGGTGGTGGTGGAAGGCGTGGCGCGCGGCCTTGATCCGCATATCAACATCTGGCAGGTCGCCCGCCCGGTGGTCGAGGATTACATCAAGACCAATGTCGGCCCGCGCGCGCTGCTGCGCGACCTGGCCCTGACGGCGCGGGTGCTGGGCCGCTTTGGCCCCAAACTGCCCGCCATGGTCGAGGCCCAATTGCTGCGCCAAAGCCAGCCTCCGGTGCCAGCGGAGAAACCCCTGCACCCGATGGTGTGGATGGGCTGCGGTGCGGGCCTGCTGTGTCTGGGCCTGATTCTGGGCCAGCTGATTTAAAGGCTGGCCAGTTCCAGACGAAGCGCCGTGTCATAACCGGCATCGCCGCGCCCGGCGCGCAGGGCGCAATGGGCCGCGATGCGCCAATGCAGCACGGGCGCCAAGTGCCGATAGCGATCGGCCAATGGCGCGGGCAATTGCGCCAGCAGGCCTTGCCGCGCGTCGGCCTCCAGCACCTTGCCGCGGTAAAGCCATTGCATGGCGGGCGACAGAAACAGCGCCAGATCATCCACCGGGTCGCCCATGGCCGGGCATTGCCAGTCGATCAGACACAAGCCGCGCTCTGTGCTGAGAATATTGCCGGGCACGAGATCGCCGTGCAGGACCGAAGGCTTTGGCAAGGCAACCTCCGCCAGCTCCGGCAGGGGTGGCAGGCCAGAGGGCGCGAAAGATCGGGCCTGCGCTGCGATCGCCCTCGCCCCCATGGGCCGCACCGCCAGCCCCGGAAAGCCCTGCGCCAGCGACAGATGTTGGAGCAGCGCCGCAACCCCTGGCTCACCCTGCCAAATCCGCCCCGACACATGGCGCCACGCAATCCAGCCATCGCCGCGCGCCAAAAGCGCTGGCGCGAGACCCAAAGGGGAAAAGGCGCACAGCGCGGCGGCCTCAAGCGCCGGATCATTGGGGAAAAGCGGGGTCGCAGCCTCGGGCCGATATTGCTTCACCACAACCGTACCACACCGCCAAACCTGATTGCTGCGCCCCCCTTCGAGCGGATGCCACTCGGCATGGTCAGCGCCGCACAGGCCCAAAACGGCCCGGCGCAGCGCGGCATCCGGTTGCGGCGAAGAAAGGTGGGCGGTGCGGTTCATGGCCCGGACCCTAGGCCAGCCGGATTCTCCCGGCAAGCAGGCTCACCCGCGAATCGCGGTCACATTGTCGGCCAAAATCCTCCGATCCCCCTCCATCAACAGAACGATCTGATCGCCAAGCCCCTGAACTTCGACCACCCGCGCGTAAAGTTCGACCCCGGTGACCACGGTTTCCTCGCCCTCGGCAGAATTTTCGACGGAAAGATCATAGGTGCCATCCGGCAGCGGCTCCCCTGCCGCATCCAGGGGTTCCCATTCATAACTGGTGGCATCAAGCGGCAGATCGACCCGCGCCACAAGCTCCCCCTCCGAATCGCGGACCACCAGCACAGCTTTTTCGGCCCCTTGCAGGATTTGCGGCGCGATGGTCACATCTTCTCCCGATGTCACGATGGCCGGCATTTCGGCCCGAGCCTCACTGCCCACCCAGGACGCGACCTGCGCCATGCCCAGCATATTGAAACTGCCCTGAATCGAGGTCAGCAGCTTGTTTGTCTGGGTCTGCTGCTCCACGGCCGAAAAGCTGGCGAGTTGCGACAGATATTGTGTGCTGTCGACCGGGTTCATCGGGTCTTGATACTGCAATTGCGTGGTCATCAGGCGCAGGAAGGTCTGGAAATCCGAGGTGAGCGAACTGCTGACCGGGGTTGAGCTTTGGGTCTGGCTCGCTGTGGTGGTGGCCGATGAGGCGGCGGATACGATCATGAAACGGCCTTTCAAAGACGAAGATTGAGCCCGGCCACCAGGGCGGACGGACGGGCAAGAAGTGGAGAGGGAACCGGAGACAGGAGGAGCGGCTCGGGCTCGGCGAGCATTTCGATATCCGGCCTTGTCTGAGCCGCAGCAGAATGCCGCTGTTCGGACCAGCTGCTGAACTGCATGTCGGCCTGATCGTAACCGGCTTCGCGCAAGGTTTCCGCCAGCCGGTCACCGTTCCGGCGCAGCATGTCGAGGGTCTCTGGCCTTTCAACCTCCACCCGCACGCGCAGGGAATCCCCCTCACCATCAAGCGTGATGCGAAGGCGCCCCAATTCTTCGGGATCAAGGCGAATCTCGGTCACGTCTTGTCCGGCCTCGGTCTGGACCTGCGCAATGGAGGCCGCGCGAATCGACAGGTCGGCCCCGCCCGATCCCGCCTGTGCCATCGCGGGCAGGGCATCGGCCACGGCGCTGACATGGGCATGATGAGCGGGCGGCAGCGACGGGCCTGCCGAAGACAGGTCTACCTGCGACAGGGGCACGAATGCAGTCTGGGGCATGAGCGGCGACCGGAGAGCTGTGGCCGAATCCGGTGCGCGTTGCCGGGCCTTGTCCTCGGGCGGGCGCGACGCGTCTGGTTGGTCTGCCGCGATTTCGCCCCGCGCCGTGGCTTCCTCGGCATCAGGCAGCGCCAGATTTTCGATCTGAGGCGGCACATTTGGCGCAGGATCTGCCCCATCCGACGGGCTTTGCGCCGGAATGGCCACACCAGACTGCGCAGCTTGCACAATTGGGAGTGTATCTGCCGACGAATTGGCGGGGGCGGCGACAGCGGGTTCGGCGGCATTCAAGTTTTGGCCCGCCATCACGCCTTCAAGGACCAGACGCCAATAAGCTGGCGTGACGGGATGGGCTTTCGGGACGGCGACCACGCGCGAGCCGTCCTGCACATCGGCCTGCAGGTCCGACGAAACCTCGACCGGGCGATCCCCCGTCTCCACAGGCGGAGAGGGGCCTCCAGCTTTCAGCACCATGCCTGGCGATTCGGCGGGCGAAAGCAGCGGGGCATTGGCCATGGCCGCTGGTTCCGTGGCCGCGACCGGCATCTGCTGCATCACGATTTCGGGCGGCAAAACCACCTCTCCCGCCAAACTCTCCTGCGCCGCAGGCCCTGGCACCGGCGCTGTCAGAACGGCGGCAGACATGTCTGCGGCCTCCTGGATTGGAACCACATCGGCAATGGTTTCCACAGTGGTCATCGCCCCTGATGCAGCCAAGGCCATGGGGAGCGGCGCCAGTTCCGTCAAAGTGGTT
>NZ_JAEULU010000223.1 GCF_016792925.1 Gemmobacter sp. | reverse complement strand
CGGGCGCGGTTGCTGGACCGGCGCGCGACCGTTCTCGGCCGGGCGGACCTGCCGGCAGGCCATAGGGTTTTGCGGCCCGGCGATCTGATGACGGCAGAGGTCGATCCGCAGCGCATGACCGTGACGGTCAACAGCAAGGGAAAGATCGACAATGTTTATTGCGGGTAAACCGATGTGGCGCGGTCCGGCGCTGCTGGCGCTGGCCTGCGCGGGCCTGCTGACGGCCTGCATGCCGCAAAAGGATGCGCCAGTGGCGGCAGTGCCCGGGGCACCCGCCGAGGATAGCTGCGGCGCGGCGGCCTTGCAGGGGCTTGTGGGGCAGGACCGGGCGGTGCTGTCGGGCATGCGCTTTGCGCAGGTGCTGCGGGTCTATGAAGAGGGCCAGCCGGTGACGATGGACCTGAACCCCGGTCGTCTGAATATCCAATACAGCAAGCGCGACCGGATCCAGTCGGTCACCTGCGGCTAAGCCATTGAACCACCGCCCCTTCTGCGAGGGGCGGTGATCCTGGGGTCACATGCGATAGGTGGTGTGGCACTCCTTGCAGGTGCCGCCCACCGCGCCCATCCCCGCCTTCACGCCCTCCAGCGTGCTGGCATCCATCGCCTCGGCGGCGGCTTTCAGCGCCGCACCCTTGGCCACGAAATCCTCCCAATTGGACCAGATCTCGGGCTTGGCTTCCGAAGCCGGGTCGCTGGCCTGCGGCTCGAACCGGGCCGGAATTTCGGCGGCGGCGGCGATCATCGCGGCCTTGGCGGCCTCGGCGGCGGCGGCATCGAAGGGGGCCTTGTCGCCCGCCATGCCGCCCAGCGTCTTGGCGGCGGCGCCCACCGATTTCATCAGCTCCATCCGGGCCTTCACGGTCGGGTCTTGCGCCTCGCCCTCGGCGAAAACGGCGGTGCTGGCCAGCGCGACAAAGGCGGTGCTGGCCAAGATGCGGGAAAACAACTTCATTCTTCTGGCTCCTTTGCTGGAAATACCGCCGACTATAAGCGGCCTTTGTGTCAGCGCGCTACGGACCATGGTCCGAGGCCGCCGCTCTCACACCATTGTGAGATGCCCGTTCCGCAGGCGGGCGGCTGTTCCGCAGGGCACAGACGGGCGCTGTGCCGCAGCGTAAATCTGCGCTATGATTTTCAAGCCCTTTCCCTGCCAGAGGTGTGCCATGCTGCCCCGCCGTCTGATCCTGTCGCTGCCTGCATTGCTGCTTTTGCCCTGTGCGGCCCGGGCCGGGGCGGCCATTGGCACCACGCGCAGCCTCAGCGGCAGCGCCCGGCTGCTGCGCGCCGGGCAGGCGCGGGCGCTGCATCTGGCCGATCCGCTGCTGGAGGGCGATGAGGTGGCGACGATGGCGGCCTCGACGGCGGGGCTGGAGCTGTTCAGCGCCACGCAGATCGCCCTGGGCCCCGAGGCGCATTTCACCATCGACCGTTTCGCCGCCGATCTGGGCGGCGTGGTGAGGGTGGGTGGGGCTATGGTGTTCGACCGGCCCGATGATCTGCCCAAGCTGGACCTGACAGTGCAAAGCGCCTTTGCCCAGATCGGCGTGCGCGGCACCCGGTTCTTTGCCGGGCCGTCCAAGGGGGTTTACGGCATCTTCGTCGCGCGCGGTGCGGTCGAGGTGCAGGCGGGCGGAGAGACCCGCCGCCTTGGTCCCGGCGAGGGGGTCGACATCGCCGCGCCCGGCGCCGCGCCCGGCCCGGTGGCGCAATGGAAAGCGCCGCGCATCGCCGCCGCCTTCGCCTCGGTCGGCCTCACGCCCTGAGGGTGAAAAGCGGCAGGCGGCCAAAGCTGCGGAGCTCTGCCTCGCCCAAGGGGCGCAGGCCGGGCACGCGGGCGGCGAGGCCGGGGCCGATGCAGACTTGCGTGCCGAACTGCTTGTTCGCCTCTTGCAGCCGGGCGGCGAGGTTCACTGCCGGGCCATGGGCCGTATAGTCGATGCGGGTGCCAAACCCCACATCCCCCAGCACGGCGGGGCCGGTTTCCACCCCGATGCGGGTGCGGCCAAAGCCGTTGTTCTTGCGCCGAAAATCCTCGGTCGCGGCGATGATCTCGGCAGCGCAGGCCAATGCCGCCGCCTCATGCCCCGGCTGATCCAGCGGTGCGTTGAACAGGGCGTGCAGGCTGTCGCCCACCAGCTTGTCGATCATGCCGCCGTGGCGCAGCACGATGGCGGCGACGCGGGCGAAATAGGCATCCAGCCGGGCGACCATCTCCGCCGCGCCCATCTCGGCGGTGGCGGTGCTGAAGCCTTCGATGTCGGTGAACAGCGCCGTGACCTCGCGCGCCTCGCCCTCCAGCCGCATCAGGCGCGGTTGCGCGGCGATGCGGGCGACAAGGGCGGGGGGCAGCACTTGCCCCATGCGGTCGCGCAGCACCCGTTCGGCACGGGCGAGGCTGGCGGCGCGCCCGGTGATGGCGGTCAGGGCGATCAGCGCCAGCGCGGCGGGGGGCAGAGCCGGGTCGATCAGCCAGCCCGCGCGGCTGGCCGCCATGGCCGCCCCGGCCCAAGCGACCGCGCCAAAGCCCAGCAGCAGCGCGGCCCGGGCGGGCGTGGTGCGGGCCAGCGCCAGCAGCGCGGCCAGCCCGGCCAGTGCCACGAACCCCGCCTCCAGCCACGCTGCAAAGCCGGGGCGATGCGGCAGATGGCCCGCGTGCAACCCGTTCAGCGCATCGGCCCAGATCTGCACCGAGGGCGTGACCGGGCTGGCCGCCGTCGGGCGCAAGCCGCCGCGCTGCGGCAGGCTGGAGCCGACCAGCAGCACCGCCCCCACTGGCACAAGGGCTTGTCCCGTCAGCACCGCCTCGGCTTGCAGGGTGCGGCTGGCCCATGTCGCGGGGGCGGAGGGGGCAAAACGCAGTGTTCCGGCCTCGGTCGGCAGGGGCGGGGCCGCACCCAGGCGCAGCCAGTCCGGCCCGGCCATCGCCTCGCCCTGCAACCGCGCCGCCATGGCCAGGGCGAGGCTGGGCAGCGCCTGCCCCTGCACGCTGACTCCTACGGGCACGCGGCGCACCGTGGCATCGGCATCGCCCATCAGCGCCATCGCCGCCCATTCCTGCCGCGCAAAACCGGGGCAGGGCGCATCGGCCCCGGCCGCGGGCCACAGCGGCACCTGACCGGCCAGCGCCAGCCGCGACGGCGGGAGGTCCGGCCCGGCCGAGGGGCTGAGCAGCACGCCCAGAACAGCGGGCACCTTGTCCAGCGCGCGGGCCAGATCCTGCGCGGCCTGCCCGTCGCAATCGCCCGCGAACAGCATGTCAAAGCCGATCAGCGCCGGGCGGCTTGCAGCGAGACGCTCCACCAGCCGCGCGGTGGCGGCGCGGCTCCAGGGCGCCCCGGTCTCATCCACAGCACCAATGTCGATCACCCGCACCTCGCCCTTGGCAGGCTGGATCAGCCGGTCAAACAGCCGCTCCTGCACTGCGCGCAAGGCATCGGGCGCGGCGGCGAGCCCTCCGGCCAGGCCCAGCGTCAGGCCCAAAGTCGCCGCGCGCCACAGCATCAGGCCTCCGGGTCAGCGGCGGCGCGCAGGGCGGGCAGGTCCAGCTGCCAGACCTCGCCCGCGCGGCGGATCGCGCCCAGCTCTTGCAGTGATTGCAGCGCGCGATTCACCTTGGGGCGGCTGGCGCCCAGCACGGCGGCCAGCTCGCTTTGGCTGATCTCCAGCCGCAGGGCGGCCTCGGGTGGCAGGTCGGGGCCGTTCAACTGCCGCAGGGTGAACAGCAAAAACCGCGCCAGCCGCGCCTCCAGCTGATAGAGCGCGATCCCCTCCAGCTGCTCGGTGGTGGCGCGCAGGCGGCGGCTGAAATAGCGCGCGACCGACAGGCCAAGCGCCGGATGCGCCTCGGCCAGCACGGCAAAGCGCAGCCGGTCCAGCACCCAGCCGCTGCACGGCTCCAGCGCGGTGGCATCGGCAGAGCGCGGCTCGCCATCGACCAGCGCGAATTCGCCCAAAGTATCGCCCGCCTCGGCCAGCCGCAGCGTGAGTTCGCGCCCTGAAGGGGTGGTGAGCGTCAGTTTCACCCGCCCCTCGGCCAAGGCCAGCATCCAGTCGCCGGGATCGCCGCGCTGGAACAGCATCTCGCCCGCCTGCCACTGCCGCCGCTGCGCAAGGCCGGCCAAAGCCTCCAGCGCCGCCGGGTCCAGCCCGGCGAACAGATCGAAGGACCGCCAGAAGGCGGGCCGTGCCGCCGCTTTCTCCATCATGCGCCCCTGTTGCCCGCGCCCATGCTGACCCGGCCCCGCGCCCCTGTCCAGCCCTGTTCCCCGCGGAACAGCGCGCGGCCCGGCCAGCGGGCATGGTGACCCCATGAAGACCCAACCCCAACCCGAAGGATCAAGATCATGGCGGACATCATCGGCACCAATCTCGGCAACCTGCTGGAAGACAAGTTCACCTTTGGCATCCCCGGCTTCCGCACCGACAAGCTGGCGGGGCTGGAGGGCAATGACACGCTGATCGCTACCGATGGCAATGACACGCTGTTCGGCGGCACCGGCAATGACCGGCTGGTGGATGACAAACACCCGATCTTCGGCTCGGGCGATGACCAGATCAATGGCGATGGCGGCAATGATACCATCATTGCGGGCGAGGGCGCCGATACGATCGACGGCGGCACCGAAGTGGACCTGATCGACTATTCCGGCTCGCTGTCGGCGATCACGGTCAATCTGGCCAGCAGCGGCGCGCAATCGGGCGGTCTGGCGCAGGGCGACCGCCTGTCGCGGATCGAGAACCTGACCGCCACGAATTTCAGCGATGTGGTCACCGGGAACGGCGATGCGAACCGCATTCTGGGCCTCGATGGCCGCGACCGGCTGAGCGGCGCGGGCGGCAATGACACGCTGGATGGCGGCGCGGCGAATGATACGCTTTCGGGCGGCACCGAGCATGACTCGCTGATCGGCGGCACCGGCAATGACAGCCTGCTGGGCGAAAGCGGCAATGACAGCCTGCTGGGCGGCGATGGCATCGACAATCTGCAAGGCGGCGATGGCAATGATTTTCTGAACGGCCATACCGGCAATGACGTGATGGATGGCGGCGCCCATGATGACCGCATGTTCGGCGATTTCGGCAATGACGCGATGCTGGGCGGCTCGGGCAATGATTTCATGGACGGGCTGGCCGACAATGACACCATGCAGGGCGGCAGTGGCAATGATTTCCTGGATGGCGATCACGGCAATGACCTGATCCGCCTCGACAGCCGCACCGATGCCGACACGCTGGATGGCGGCGCGGGCGGGGTGGATACCCTTGATTTCTCGACCATTTCCACCTTCATCACCAAGCCCGGCAGCTTCACCAGCATCGACCTGACGGTAGGCCGCACCTTCGCCACCACCTTCTCGAATTTCGAGAATGTCATCGGCACCGGCATGGCCGATGCGATCTCGGGCGATGCGGGGGCCAACCGGCTGGACGGCGGCGCCAGCGGCGACCGGCTGAGCGGGCGCGACGGCGCGGATGTGCTGTTGGGCGGCAGCGGGGCGGATACGGTCTCGGGCGGCACGGGGGCCGATACGGTGTTCGGCGGCAGCGAGAATGACAGCATCAACGGCGGCTCCGAGGGCGACCGGCTGGAGGGCGACAGCGGCGCCGACCGCCTGTCGGGCGAGGCCGGGAATGACACGATCAGCGGTGGTTCCGAGGCTGACACGATCTCGGGCGGCACCGAGGATGATGTGGTCTTTGGCGGCAGCCATAATGACGTGCTGAATGGCGATGCCGGGAATGACCGGCTGGCGGGCGAGGCGCAGGATGACATCCTGTCGGGTGGTGCGGGCAATGACACGCTGGACGGCGGCAGCGAGAATGACCGTCTGGATGGCGGCAGCGAGGCCGACCGGCTGATCGGCGGCGCGGGCACCGACACGCTGACCGGCGGCACCGGGGCCGATACGATGGATGGTGGCACCGGCGCCGATACCTTTGTCTTTGTCACCACCGCCGATTCGCTGAACTCGGTCTCCGGCAGCGATCACATCACCCGGTTCGAGGTGGGGCTGGACAAGATCGACCTCTCGGCCCTGTCGCCAGATGCCGATTTCCATCTGGCGCTGGTGGCCGATGGCGCCGGGGCGGTGACGACCAATGTGGTGAACGGCGCCACGGTGGTCAGCGTCTTCACCGATGGCGATGCGGCGCCGGATCTGGTGTTCCAGATCGACAGCCTGGCAGGCGGCGCGCTGACCGAGGCGGATT
>NZ_JAEULU010000220.1 GCF_016792925.1 Gemmobacter sp. | reverse complement strand
CAGGGTGGGCTTCGATCGGGAATCGAAGCTTAGAAAGGCGCGCTCTCCATGACGATTTCTTCTGCTCTCAACGCGGGTGTGGCCGGGTTGAACGCCAATGCCTCGCGCTTGGCCACCATTTCGGACAACATCGCCAATTCGGGCACCTATGGGTACAAACGGGCGACCACCGAGTTCGAGGCGTTGATTCTCACCAGCGCCTCGCCCTCTGGCACCTATGTCGCCGGTGGCGTGCGCTCTGCCGCGGCACGACAGATTGATGAACGCGGCGCGCTGATCGGCACGGCCAATGCGCTGGATCTAGCCATGTCGGGCCGTGGCATGCTGCCCGTCACCCGGATTTCGGCGGTGGATTCGCCGTTGAACGGCAATGATCTGATGATGACCTCCACCGCCTCGTTCAACCTGAACGAAGACGGCATTTTGCGCAGCCCCTCCGGCCTTGTCTTGCTGGGCTGGCCTGCCAATCAGGATGGCACCATTCCCGTGCAGCCACGCGACACCATCTCGGGGCTGGAGCCGATCTTTGTGGATGCGAATGCCCAGGTCGGTGAGGCGACGACGCAGGTGAACCTGAACGTGAACCTGCCCGCCACCGCGACCCGCGCGGGGGCCACGATAAGTTCCATCCCGCTTTCGGTGGAGTATTTCGACAATCTCGGCACCTCGTCGACGCTGGAATTCACTTTCACCCCGACGGTTCCGGCCACGGGCCAATCCAACACCTGGACGGTGCAAATCACCGATTCGGCGCAGAACAATGCTGTGGTCGGTGAATTCAGTGTGGAATTCGACGCCAGCCGCGGCTCGGGCGGGGCCGTTCTGAACGTGACCCCGCTCAGCGCGGGCACCTATGACGCGGCGACCGGCATGCTGGACATCACCACGGGTTCCGGCACCATGCAGGTCGATATCGGGATCATCGGCGAGAAAAACCGCCTGTCGCAGCTTTCGGATGTGTTCACCTCCACCGGCGTGACCAAGAACGGCGCGCCATCGGGCACCCTGACCGAGCTGACGGTGGATGAGCGGGGCATGCTTGTGGCGGCCTATGACACTGGCTTCACCCGGGTGCTTTATCAGGTGCCGGTGGTGGATGTGCCCAATGTCAACGGTCTCACGGCGCTGAGCGACCAGACCTATGAAATCTCGCCCGAATCCGGGCCCTTCTTCCTGTGGGATGCTGGCGATGGCCCGACGGGCGAGATCGTGGGCTATGCCCGAGAGACCTCGACCACCGATGTCGCGGCCGAACTGACCAGCCTGATCCAGACACAGCGCGCCTATTCGTCGAATGCCAAAGTCATTCAGACGGTGGACGAGATGCTTCAGGAAACCACCAACATCAAACGCTAAGGACAAGTCATGAGCCTGATCTCCGCCATGAATTCGGCGATCAGCGGCCTTGCTGTCAGCAGCCGCCTCGCCGATCTCACCTCCACCAATATCGCCAATGCCGCAACGCCCGGCTACCTGCGCAGGCAAGCCGATGTCAGCTCTGCCGTGCTGGGCGGGGAGGGGGCGGGGGTCACCATCAATGGCATCCGCCGCGATCTCAGCCTGTATCTTCAAAACGAACGTCGGGGGGCGGAGGCTTCGGTCAGCAATCAGGATGCGCGCGCCACGTTTTTGGCGCGCGTCGAAACCAGCCTTGGCACGGATTCGGAAAACAGCCTGATGGGCCGGATCGCCGCTTTCGACACCGCGCTGATCGCGGCGGCCAGCCGCCCTGAATCGGATGCGCGTCTATCAACGGTGCTGACCTCTGCACGGCAGGTCATTGACCACATTGGCACCACGGCCAAGTCCATTCAAACGGCCCGGACCGAGGCCGACAGTGCCATCGCCGCAGAGGTTGATGTGCTGAATTCCGCCTTGGCCCAGGTCGAAGAGCTGAACGGGCGCATCGTGGCCGCCAATATCGCTGGCCGTGATTCGACCGGCTTGCAGGATCTTCGGCAACGACAGATCGACCAGATCGCAGGCATTATTCCGCTGCGGGAAATTCCGCGCGAAAACGGAATGATCGCTCTCTACAGCACCAACGGGTCACCTTTGCTGGAGGGCAAGGCCTCTGAATTCGGTTTTTCGGCCACCCGTGGCATCACCGCCGACATGACCCTTTCTGGCGGACAGCTGAGCGGGCTGACCATGAATGGCCGCGACATGAGCACCGAAGCCAATGGCCTGCTTGCCGGCGGCAGCTTGTCCGCGCATTTCGCCGTGCGGGATGAACTTGCACCGGCGGCACAGGCCAAGCTGGACGGGTTGTCGCGTGATCTGGTGGAAAGATTCCAGGCGAGCGGTCTGGATTCGACCCTGCCCTCTGGCGCCGCAGGCCTTTTCACCGATGGTGGCGCAGCCTTTGTCAGCACCGATGAGGTCGGGCTTTCCGCGCGCCTGCAAATCAATGCCGCAGCAGACCCCGAGCAAGGGGGCGCGCTGTGGCGGCTGCGGGACGGGCTGGGGGCGGCCACGACGGGCTCTGTCGGAGATTCCACATTCATCAACAGGTTACGGGGCGCGCTGACCGCCGAAACCACCCCGGCCAGCGGCGCATTGGACAGTGGGCCGCGCAGCCTTGCGGCCTTGGCCTCTGACATCACATCGCGGGCAGCCCGGGATCGGGTAACCGTGGAAGACCAGCTGACCTTCGCCCAATCCCGCGCCACAACCCTGCAAGAGCAGGAGCAGGTTCACGGTGTCGACACGGATCAGGAGCTGCAAAACCTGCTGCTGATCGAACAAAGCTATGCAGCCAACGCGCGGGTCATCCAGACCATCGACGATATGCTGGCCACATTGATGGAGCTCTGACATGAGTCTCGTTTCTCTCGGCGATCTGGCGCAAAGTCTGATCCTGCGCCGCAATATGAACACCACGAAACTTCAGGTGCAGACGCTTTCGCAGGAAATGACAACGGGTGTCACATCCGACGTCGCGCGGCATCTTCGGGGCGACCTCGGCCCTTTGAACGGGCTGAACCAGACTCTCAGTCAGCTGGCCGGGTTCAAGTCTGTCACCACTGAACTCGATCTTTTTGCAGGCTCGATGCAGACGGCCCTCGAAAGCCTGGACGGTTTTGCAACAGCGCTGGCCACGCCATTGCAATCGGCCTCGGTTGCAGGAAATGAGGCAGCTCTTGACGCGATGGGCGGCGAGGCGCAGCAGAAGTTCGAAGCGGCCATCGGCTTGCTGAACACGCGTGTCGGCGACAGGGCGCTTTTCTCTGGCAAGGCAACCGACCGCGCACCGCTGCCCGATGGCACCGCCATTCTGAACCAGCTGCAAACCCTCGTGGCGACCGAGGTTACGGCAGATGCGGTGCGAGACGCCGTATTCGCATGGTTCGACGACCCGGCAGGCTATGCGGCACTTTATACGGGTGATGCCCCTCTGGCGGCTGTCGAGATTGGTCAGGGTGAGGAAGCTCGGCTGAACGTCACCGCCGAATCCGCAGGTGTGATCGAAACGCTGAAAGGGCTTGCGATTGCAGCATTGACAGCCGATGGGGCGACCGCGCTGACAACCGAAAGCCGCGCCAGTCTTGGCATCATGGCGGGTGCGAGCCTGATGGCGAGCCAAGGCGCGCGCGCAGATATGCGCGCAGATCTCGCGGTGACAGAAAATCGCATCGCCGCCGCGCAAACCCGCAATAGTGCAGAGACCACCGCGCTTGAAATCGCACGCGCAAAGCTGGTGGAGGTTGACGCCTATGAGGCGGCGACGGAGCTGACTTCTGCGCAGACGCGGCTTGAAACCATTTATGCCATCACGTCGCGTCTCTCCTCCCTCAATCTTGCGAGCTACCTGCGATGATCCGCCTGATCTTCTGTCTGATGCTTCTGGCTTTTCCGGCGATGGCCGGCCCGATACGGATCAAGGATCTGGTCGAATTCGACGGCGTTCGTGGCAACGATCTGGTTGGCTATGGTCTGGTCGTCGGCTTGAACGGGACGGGCGATGGCATTCGCAACGCGCCCTTCACTGAAGAAATCATGGCAAATCTTCTGGAAAGGCTCGGCGTCAATGTGAATGGCGAGGAGTTCAGGCCCAAAAACGTTGCTGCGGTGATGGTGACTGCCAGTTTGCCGCCCTTCGGGCGGTCCGGCGCGCGGATTGATGTGACCGTTTCTGCCATCGGCGATGCCAAAAGCCTGCTTGGCGGCACTTTGATCATGACGCCGCTGAACGGCGCCGACGGTCAGATTTACGCCGTCGCACAAGGCACAATCATTGCTGGGGGCATCTCGGCCGAAGGGGATGCGGCGCGGGTTGTGCAAGGCGTGCCAACGGCGGGCGTGATACCTTCTGGTGCGCGGATCGAGCGCGAGGTTGAATTTGACTTCACGGCTGTCACATCCCTGCGGCTGGCACTGCGGGAGCCGGATTTTACCACCGCCGCGCGGATCGAGGATGTGATCAATCGCGAATTTGGCCGTGACATCGCCACCATGACCGACGCGGGCACCGTGTCGCTGGATCTGACGCGAACCAGAATGGCCTCGCCGGCGCATGCGATGGGGCGCCTTGAAAACCTGCTTGTCGAACCAGAAACGCGCGCCCGGGTGATCGTGGATCAGCGTTCCGGCACGATCGTGATGGGGTCTGATGTGCGCATCAGCCGTGTTGCAGTGGCTCAGGGAAACCTGACTTTGCGCGTGGAGGAGGCGCCCGTCGTTGTACAGCCCAACCCCTTTGCCGAGGGCGAAACGGTTGTTGTGCCGCGCAGTAATGCCGCCATCGAAAAGGCGCCGGGAACCGGTTTGGCAGAGGTGCCGGATACTGCGACGCTCTCGGATGTTGTCGCCGGTTTGAACGCGCTTGGTGTGGCGCCGCACGACATGATCGACATTCTGAAAAGCATCAACGCCGCTGGCGCTTTGCATGCGGAGTTCATCGTCCAATAACTGCCCGGGTTTTGGCGCTTTAGGTGAAAGTTTAATCATCTGCGCTGAATATGAGCAAAGATGCTGAAAGGAGTGCCACGGAATCTTGTCGTTTCAAGCCTAACGCGCAGTCTTCCCTCATGTTGGAGGGCAAGATGCTGGATGGCAGAGGCTGGCAAGCATTGCAGCGCAGCGCAGGGAGGGCCGAAGTGGCCGTTGAGGCCGGGCCTCATGGTGCCCATTTGCGCAAGCTGCGGCAGGAAGGCAGCGCCAAGGCCTTTCTGCCCAAAGGTGCGCCGAACGAAGCCGTTTTCCTCAACACGTCCGGTGGGCTGACTGGAGGCGACAGACTGTGCTTCTCGCTTGATCTGGGCGACGGGCTCGACTTTACGGCCACCACCCAGACGGCAGAGCGGGCCTATGCGAGCGCGGATGGCACGGCAGAAATGCGTGTCGCTGCCACTGTCGGTGCGAATGCGCGATTTGCTTGGCTGCCGCAGGAAACGATCCTTTACGAAAACTCCCGCTTGCGCAGGGTGACAGACATATCCTTGGCGCAGGGCGCGACTGCGCTGATCTGCGAAATGATCATTCTGGGCCGACATGCGATGCAGGAGAAGCCCAGGGCCATTTCATTTCAAGATGTTAGAAGGGTTCATCACGGCGGGCGCCTGTTATGGTCCGAGGCAATCCGGCTTGGCCCTGGCCACTGTGACCGGCACCAAAGTACAGCCATCCTTGGCGGCGCCCGGTGTTTTGCCACTCTGGCCCTGTTGGGTCGCGACGCCGAAAGTGCTGCCGCAGCGCTGTTGCCGCATATGGATAATCCCGCATGCGAGACGGCAATATCCGCCTGGAGCGGGAAACTTATTCTTCGCGCAGCCGCCCATCACAGTTGGCCCCTCCGGTGCCAGCTTGCCCAGATTCTGTCCTGTCTGCGCGGAAAGCCAATGCCGCGGGTCTGGCAAATGAATGGAGATATTCTATGAACCTGACACCGCGTGAGCGCGAGAAATTGCTTGTCAGCCTGGCAGCCATGGTCGCGAGGAATCGCCTTTCGCGCGGGGTCAAGCTTAATCATCCCGAAGCCATCGCGCTGATCACCGATTTTGTTGTGGAGGGCGCGCGCGATGGGCGTTCGGTTGCCGATCTGATGGAGGCCGGAGCGCATGTGATCACTGCTGCGCAATGCATGCCCGGTATCCCCGAGATGATCCATGCGGTTCAGGTCGAAGCGACCTTTCCCGATGGAACCAAACTCGTGACCGTCCATCACCCCGTTCGTTGAGAGGCTGAAATGAAACGCATTCTTGCTATCTTCGCTGTTTTGCCCAGCCCCGCGCTCGCCCACGGAGGCCATATGGGGCATGAGGCTTTCCTGGCCGGTCTGACCCACCCGCTTGGCGGGGCGGACCATTTGTTCGCCATGGTAGCGGTTGGGCTTTGGGCTGCGACGCTGGGCGGGCGCGGTTACTGGTTGTTGCCAACCGTGTTTGTGGTGGCAATGGCGCTTGGAGGCAGTCTTGGTGCCATGGGCCTGCCCTTGCCGGGTGTGGAGCCAGGTATTCTTGCCTCGATCCTTGTGATTGGAGGGGCGGTTTCATTGGCCGTGAAGGCGCATCCCCTGCAAGCGGCTGCAATTGTTTCATTTTTTGGTTTGCTTCACGGCCATGCTCATGGGGCAGAGGGGCCATCAAGCGGGCTGGCGGTCTATGCTGCCGGGTTTGTGCTGACCTCCATGGCCTTGCATCTTCTTGGGTTGCTGGCCGGGCGCGCGCTGCATGCGGCGGCCCTGCGCGCAGCGGGGGGTGCGACCGTGCTTGGCGCTTTGGCGCTGGCAATCGGGGGCTGACATGATACCGGGCGAAATTTTCCCAGCGACAGATCCGATCACCCTGAACGAGGGGGCCGCGTGCATCACCGTGATGGTGGAGAACACCGGCGACCGCCCGATCCAGGTGGGAAGCCACTATCATTTTGCCGAAACCAACGCCGCGCTTGCCTTCGATCGGCAGGCGGCGCTTGGCATGCGGTTGGATATTCCATCGGGCACGGCCGTGCGCTTTGAGCCCGGCCAGGGCCGCGAGGTGCGGTTGACCCCCTTCGGCGGATTGCGCCGGGTTTTCGGTTTCAACCAGCTGGTCATGGGAGCTTTGTGATGGCCGTGAAAATCTCGCGCCCCGCCTATGCGGCAATGTACGGACCGACCACCGGCGATCGCCTGCGCCTGGGCGATACCGAGCTGATCGTGGAGGTGGAGCGCGATCTCACCCTTTACGGCGAGGAAGTGAAATTTGGCGGCGGCAAGGTGATCCGCGACGGCATGGGGCAAAGCCAGGTCTCGCGGGCCGGTGGCGCGATGGACACTGTGATCACAAACGCGCTGATCATTGACCACAGCGGTATCTACAAAGCCGATATTGGCCTGCGTGATGGCCAAATTGCGGCGATAGGCAAGGCGGGCAACCCCGATACCCAGGCCGGGGTCACGATCATCATTGGGCCGTCGACCGATGTGATCGCCGGGGAAGGCCGGATTGTGACGGCGGGCGGGATGGACGCGCATATCCATTT
>NZ_JAEULU010000195.1 GCF_016792925.1 Gemmobacter sp. | reverse complement strand
GCTGGGCGGCCCGCTGCGCGGCGATCTGACCAATACCGACAGCGGCAGGGCGACGCTGAACGGCGATGTGACCGGGCGGGTGTCCAATGCGGGTACGCTGGTCAGCCGGGGCGATATTTCGGGCCGGCTGACCAATAGCGGCACGGTCCGGCTGGGGGGCGATGTCGGCGGCGTGCTGCGCAACCAGCGCGGCGGCGCGGTGTCGCTGACCGCCGATGTGACTGCGGGCAGCGTCAGCAATTCCGGGCGGATGGTGGTGGGGGACGCCTTCACCCTGACCACGGATGAAACGCTGCGCAATGGCCGGACCGGCACGCTGACGGTGCGGGGCGAGGTTACCAGCGCGGTGCAGAATGACGGGGTGCTGACCCTCGATGGCGGTGCGATTGGCGGCGCGCTGCTGTCTGGCGGCACGGTGACGGCCTCTGGCGTGTCGTCGGTGGGGGGCGTGTTGCGCCTGACTGATGGCAGCGCGACGCTGGCCGAGGGCGGGCGGCTGACCGCAGAGGATGGCTTTGCCATCGGGCGCGGGGCCAGCTTCACCTCTGCCGGGGATCTGGTGGGCGATCTGCGCAATGCGGGCCGCTTCACCCAGGTTGGCGACATTCGCGGCGATGTGGTGAACCGGGCCAGCGGCACGCTGGATCTGGAGGGCACGGTCACCGGCAACCTGCAAAACAGCGGCACGGCCGTGCTGGCAGGCCGGGTCACCGGCGATCTGACGCAGGCGGCGGGCAGCCTGAGCCTTGGCGGCAATCTGGCCGTGGGCGGCACCTTCAGCACTGCGAGCAATCTGGAGATCGGCGCGGGCCTTGCGGTGACGACGACGCGCTATCAACTGGCTGAAGGCACGCAAACCCTTGTGGCCGGTCGGCTGACGGCGGCCGAGGGGATCGTGAATGACGGCGCGCTGACCCTGACCGGGCGCGGCACGGTGACGGGCGATGTGCTGAACAATGACCGGCTGACCCTGCGGCGCCGCAGCACGCTGAACGGCGATATTACCGGCGGCGTGATCAATGTGGGGGCCAATGCCACGGTGAACGGCGCCATCATCAACGCGGAAGAGGTGACCATCGGCGGGGTGCAGGTCGTCGGCAGCGGGGCCGTCACCGACAATATCACCCTGGAGGAGTTGCGGGTCACCCGGATGATCGGCAACAACACCAACCTGGCCTTTGATCTGGAGCTGGACGATGCCGCCCCCGGCGCCGTGCTGAGTGACCGCATCATCGCCGATGACGGCGTGGCCGGAACGCCGGATGTGAGCGGCTCGTTCAACCTGGTCTTCAACTTCGACGATGACGTGGAGGTGTTGCAACCTGCCGGGCCGATCCAGCTGATTGCCGGGCAGATCGACCCGGATGCCCGCTTCACCGTCGATTTCGCCAGTATGGAAATGCCGGGCAATGGCCTGTTCGATTTCACGCTGGATCAGGACAATGCCACCGGCGTGTATCTGGAGACCACGATCGACCGCGACATCGTGGCGCTTGGCGGCAGCGTGGCGCTGTCGCAAAGCGTGATCGGCGCGCTGGTCAACCGCCCCACCAGCCCCTTCACCGTGGGCCGGGCCATCGAGGAGGAGAAGAATTGCGCGCCGGGTGGCTGGGCGCGGGTCACCGCCGGTCGCGTCGATGCCAGCGGCACCTCGACCTCGGCGGGGGCCTCGCCGGAAAGCAATGTCTCGGCCAGCTATTCGGGCATCCAGTTCGGCGGCGACCTGTCCTGCTTCAACGGCGCCATCGGCGGCTGGGACATGGCCTTCGGCGTGATCGGCGGCATGAACCGGGGGTCTGGCACGCTCAGCACCACGCCCTCGGGCAAGATCACCAGCGCCGTGGTCAGCCCGACCAGCACCAAGTTCGACCAGACCTATCTGGGTCTCTATACCACGGCCTCCAAGGGCAATCTGGTGGCCGATCTTCAGGTGCGCAGCGAGGACACGACCTTCACGCTGAACAATGCCAGCATCGGCAACACCTCGCTGACCGATGCCAAGATGGACACCAAGGCCACCACGCTGTCGGGCTCGATCTCGGCCAGTTTCCCGATCAAGGAAACCGGCTGGAATGTGGTGCCGACGGCGGGCTTCATGATCTCGCGCGCGAAGACCAACACGCTGACCTTCGATGCCGATACGCTGGGCAACCGCTCGACGCTGGATATTGACGATCACACCATGAAGCTGGGCTTTGCGGGCCTGTCGGCCTCGACGGTGAAGATCGCCCCCAGCGGCAATGCGGCCACCAGCTATTTCGTGACCGGCACCTATTACAAGGATTTCTCGGACGAGCTGACCTCGACCTTCACCAGCCCGACCTTCGATCTGACCGAGCGGCTCAGCTCGCAGACCCTGGGGTCTTATGGCGAGATCAGCCTGGGGATCAGCTATCTGAAAATCCTCGACACCACCTCTTCGGGCGCGGCTGCCAAGCAGTTCAACGCGTCGGTGCGGGTGGACGGGCGCTTCAGCGGGTCGATGGACAGCGCGGCCATCACCGGCCAGGTGCGCTGGCAGTTCTGAGCCGGGCGGCCGGGGCGGCGGCTGCGGAGGTCACGCTTGACCTTGGCCCGCCCCAGCCGCACTATCCGCGCATCCCGCATGGCGCGCGCGGCCCGCAAGGGTTGGGCGCGTTCCTCGTATGACAGATTGGACGGCGATGTCTTTGTTCAGCAAGGTGGCCTGGAAAGAGGGCCTTTTCCTTCAGCCCCAGCATCTTCAGCAGGCCGACCGCTATCTGGAAAACCTGATCGACGCCCGGCTGCGCCGGGTGCGGCCCTATCTTTGGGGCTTTGCCGATCTGGTGATCGACCGCGATCTGGCACAGCAGGGCAAGATCGGCCTGCGCCGGGTCTCGGGCGTGATGCCGGATGGCCTGGCCTTTGACGCGCCGGGGGCTGGCCCCTTGCCGCAGCCGGTGATCTGCCCGGAGGATGCGGCGGGGCAGTTCGTCTGGCTGACGCTGCCCGAAGCCTCGCCCAATGGCCGCGACATCGGCCCCGAGGAGGAGGGTGGCTCGACCCGCTGGCGGCTGACCTCGGAAAGTGTGGCCGACAATGCGGCGGGGGCGCGGACCGAGCATCTGGTGGAAATCGCGGTGCCGCGGCTGGAGCTGGCGATTCGCCGCACGCCGCGCCCCGGCTACCAATGCCTGCGCATCGCCCGCATCCACGAGATGCGCGACGGGGTGATCGCGCTGGATGACGGCGTGCCGCCGCCCGCGCTGATCCTGGGGGCGCATCCGGTGCTGGGCGGCTATCTCAGCCGGGTGCTGGGCTGGGTGGAGGCCAAGCTGGAGACGCTGGCGCGCTATGCCGCCGATCCGTCCTCGGGCGGGGGGATGCAGGCCACCGATTACCTGATGCTGATGACGCTGAACCGCGAGGTGAACGGCTTGCGCCATCTGGCGGGGCTGGATTGCGTTCACCCGGAGGAGCTGTATCTGCGGCTGGTGGGGCTGGCGGGCGAGCTGGCCACCTTTGACAATGGCAGCCGTCTGGCGGCGAAATATCCGGCCTATGACCATGCCGATGCCAAGGCCAGTTTCACGCCGGTGGTGATGGATATTCAGCGCGCGCTGTCGCGCGATGTGGGCCGCGCGGTGCGGCTGCCGCTGCGCATGGTGCGGCAGAACTCCTATCTGGCGGAGGTGGCCGACCGCAACCTGTTCCGCGAGGCGACCTTCGTGATCGAGGTGGAAAGCGCCAAGCCGCTGGCGCAGGTGATGTTGCAATTCCCGCAGCTGTGCAAGGTGGGCCCCAACACGCGGATGAGCGAGATCGTGAAGAACAACCTGCCCGGCATCGGGCTGGTGCATCTGCCCAATCCGCCCCGGCAGATCCGGGTTGTCGCCTCGAACGTGTATTTCCTGCTGGACCGCAACACGCCCCTGTGGTCGGAGTTTTCCAGCGCCCCGGCCATCGGCATGCATTTCGCGGGCGACTGGCCCGAGCTGAAGCTGGAATTCTGGGCGATCCCGGAAAAGCTGTAACGCCGGGATGCTGTGAGAGCGGGCCGGTGCGGCCTGCGACGAGAAAGACCCAACGGCCCGCCTGTCCTCGCGCGGGTCAGAGTGCCGGGAGGGCAGGACCATGGCTGGAGGCGATGATCGCGACAAGACGGTGATCGGGGGGGCTTTGCCGCCGATCCCGGACCCGCGCCAGCCTGCCGCCCCGCAGGCCCGTCCGCCTTTGCCCGGCGATGATCCTTTCGCGCTGCGCAGCCCGCCTGCCGCCGCCGCCCCGCCACCCGCCTATGCCGCGCCGCCGATGCCGGGGGCCGAGCGCACGGTGATCGGCGGTGCCATGCCCAGCCCGGCTCCGCAGATGCCGCCGCCCGCCGCCGCCCCGCAAGCCGGGGGCTGGCCGCAAGCCCCGGCGGCGCCGGGTTGGCCGCAAGCGCCGCAGCCGCCGGCCGAAAACACCTGGGTCGGCGGGGCCTTGCCGTCGCAGCCGGGGCCGGGCATGGCGCCGCCCTCCTATCCGCCTTACAACCCCCCGGCCTATACCCCTCCGGCGCAGCCCTATGCGCCGAATCCCTATGCGGCGCCCAATCCCTATGCCGCGCCCTATCCGCAGCCGGGCAT
>NZ_JAEULU010000137.1 GCF_016792925.1 Gemmobacter sp. | reverse complement strand
CCAGCTCCATGTCCAGGCCACGCCCGCGCACGAAAATGCGCTGCGGGGCCGAGATGGTCAGATCCAGCCCGAAGGGGCGGCTGCTGCCACCGCCGCCGCCGCTGGCTGCCTCGGCCTCGGGTGCCAGACCGGCGCGCTGGCGGGTCAGGCGCACATCGCCGGGCTCTGCCACATGGCGCAACTCCTCCAGCCCCGCCGCGCCGCCAAGCCCGGTGGAGGGCACTTGCAGTTCGGTTTCCTTCAGCAAGATCTCGCCCGCAATCAGCGCGCCGCCGGTGAGCGGGCCGCGCACCGACAGATCACCGCTGATCTTGGTCTGGTAAAGCTGCGGGTCTTTCAGTTGCAGATTGTTCAACGCAACGCGGATGTCACCCTGATAGGGCGCGGCCAGACCGGCGCTGCCGCCCACGGTGAACGCCCCGCCAGAGTTCAGCCCGCCTTGCAGATCAAGCTGCGCCCGACCCCCGGCAAAGGTGACAGCGCCATTCAGCCCCTCGACCGAGTTCGGCAGGGCAGGGTTTGCCAGCCGCAGCCCGTTCAGCGTCACCCGCCCGCCCAGCGAGGCGGGCACCAGCGGCCCGTTCAGCCGCAGGTCGATGCCAAGCCCGCCGGAAACCGTGGTCGGGCTGACAAAGGCATTGGCAAGATCGGCCTTGGCATTGCCCTTGATCGCCAGATCGCCCCGGCTGAAATCGGGCGCCATGCGGCCCTTGGTGGTCAGGGCGATGCCACCCGGACCCTTGGCCGCCAGATCGACATTATAGCCCTTGCCGTCATCGGCCAGCTTGCCGGTGACGGTCAGCCGCCCCGGAAATTCGGGCAGCAACAGGCCCAGATTGGCGAGTGCCGCATCCAGTGTCACCTGCCTTTGGTTGCCGGCAATTTCGCCCTTGGCCGCGACCCGCAGTTGCGGATTTTCCAGCGTGGCCGTGTCGATCTTGATCTGGCCGCCTTGCAGGCGCAGGTTGGCCGCCAGACGGCTGTTCCCGGCCAGCAGGCGGTCGGCCTCGGCCTGCCCGATGGCAAGGCCCGTGCCGGTCGCCGTGGCAGTCAGCGTGCCATTTTCGGGCGTGCCCTTGAAGGCGGCCTTGGCCGTAAGCGTGCCGCGGTAGCCGCCGCCCAGCGCGCGCAGATCGCGGAAGGCCAGATCGGCGCTCAGGTCATGGCCTGCCGGGTCGATCTTGCCGCTGGCCTTCACGCCAAGGCTGGCGGCATTCACATCCAGCCGTTGCAGATGCACGGTGGTTCCGGCCAGTGTCGCCTCGGCCTGAATGGTGCTGTCGCCCTTCAGCAGGGTGTCGGCCTCGGGCACGCCGATGGCGAGGCTTTGGCCCTTGGCGTCAAAGCTGATCCGGCCCGCCTCGGGCGTGCCCTGAAAGCGCGCAAGGCCACTGAGGCTGCCGCGATATTGCGGGCCCAGCGCACCCAGATCGCCAAAGGTCAGATCGGCGGTGATGTCGCTGCCTGCGGTGGCGATGGTGCCCTTCGCCTTGGCCGTCAGGCTGGCGGCGGCAATGTCGAGGCGGTCCAACCGCGTGCCGGTTTCATCGCGCGTCACTGCAAGGTCGATGGTGGAGGCGCCGGACAACAGGCTGTCAACTTCGGCCACACCGATCTTGAGGCCATTGCCGCGCACCTGGCCTGTCAGATCAAACGCCCCGGTCAGCAGCGCGGTCTGGCCTGCCAGCGTGGCGCTGGCACGGCCCGCGAGCGGCTGACCCGAGAGATCGGCAAAGCGAGACAGGTCATCGGCGGTCAGCTCGCCAGAGCCGGTCAGGGTCAAGGCGCTGTCCAGCCCGCCTATCGCCAGCTTGCCGTCAAAACGGTAATCCGCGCCGTTCAGTTTCAGCACCGGCAGGTTGAACCTGTCCTGCCCCTCGGCCCATTGGAAGCCCAACTGGCCGGTCAGCTGATCGCCAAGGGCCTTTGCCAAGGCCGGGTCGCGCGGCGCGAGGCCGTTCAGCGTGATGTCCAGCAGGCCCTCGGCTTTGGGCTGGTCATTGGCGCGGCTGATGGTGCCGCCGCCCTTGATGCTGGCCGCCTGCGCGGTCAGATCGGCGCGGGTCAGGCCCTGCACCTGCACATCTGCCGTCCAGGCCTCGCCCTGCGCGGCGTCAAAGGTGATCGCCAGATCGGCGTGATCGACCAGCGTGCGATCCTTGGTGGTGAGGGGCAGCAGCACCGGCTTGCCATCCAGGCCCAGTTGCCCCTTGAGGTCGATCTTTTCGGGCAAACCGTCAGCCGCCAGGCTGAGCGAGCCGCCCAGCTCCAGCGCGCGGGTGGTCAGCTGAAGCTGGCTCAGATCCAGCCGCCCATCGGCCCCTTTGGCGCCAATGGCTTGCAGCGCCACATCGGGGCCAAAGAACTCGGCGTAATCCGGGGCAAACAGCGGCGCCAGATCGCCGCCCAGATTGGCAGTGAAGCCAAGCGCCGCCTGCGGCTCCTCCGGCCCCGGAACCGAGACGCTGATCCGCCCGGCCAGACGCTCCTCGCCATCTGACAGCAGGCGCAGATCGGCGGCGTAATCGTCCAGCGGCCCCTCGCCCTTCACGGTCAGATCCACGGCGGGCGTGCCGGGCAGGCCCAGCAGGCTGGCCGCAATGCCGCCCGCGCCCTCGCTGGCCTCCAGATCCAGCGCCAGAACGCGGCTGCCATTGGCGTAAGAGGCGTTCAGCGCCAGTTTGCCGGGCGGGCCGCCATCCATGCGGTCCAGCGCCAGCTGCGCCTCGCCCTCGCCGCCTTCCAGCGAGACGGCGGCGCTGATCTGCGCCTCCACCGGCTGCCCCAGCACGGTCGGCCCCAGCGAAAGGCGCGGCGTGGCGAGTTTTCCGATATTCACCGAAACCGGCAGATCGGGCAGCGCAAAGGGCGTGGCCTCCGGCGCGGGCAGGCTGCTGTCGGCCTCGGTCTCGGGCAGGCGGGCCAGCACGATTTCCGCCGCCGTCAGCTCGTTCACCGAGACATTGCCGGTCAGCAACGCCGAGCGGTTCCAATCCAGCACCACATCCTTGAGGCTGAGCCAGACCCCCTGATCATCGGCAATGGTCAGCGCCGCGATCTTCGCCTTGGAGGACAGCGCGCCCTCAAAGCCGGTGATCGTGATCTTGCGCCCGGCGCCCGAGAGGTTGTCCTCCAGCAGGGCCGTCAGATAGCCGCGATCATCCTCTTGCGCCGCCGCCGGAACGGGAAGGGCGCAGAGGGCAAGAACCATGAAGCGTTTCATCAGAAGGCCTGCCCGATACCGATATAGAATTGCACACCGTCTCCGGTGTCGACGCTGCCCTTGATCGGGGTCGCGATGTCCAGCCGGATGGGGCCAAAGCCGGTGGCATAGCGCAGGCCCAGCCCCGCGCCCGCGTGCCATTCGCCGAACTCGTCGCCCAGATCGAAGGGGCTGACATAGCCCACATCGGCAAAGCCCACGACGCCGATCTTGGAGGTGACGCGCGCCCGCACCTCGGCCGTGCCCGCGGCGAAGGCCATGCCGCCGATCTTGTCGCCATAGATGCGCGCGATCTCCACGCCCAGGGCCTGATAGGGCTGGCCGCGCACCGTGCCACCGCCACCGGAATAGAACAGGTAATCGCGCGGCGTGCCGAGGATCGTGGCTCCGCCCAGCACGGCCCCGATCTGGCCGCGCGCGGCAAAGGTCACCGGGCGGGTTTCACCGAAGGTGACATAGGCGCGCCCGTCCGCTTTCAGCCGCACGCCGCTATCAGTGATGCCATAGCCCAGGAAGGGCCGGATCTCACCATCCAGATAATAGCCTTTCTTCGCATCCAGCTTGTCATCGCGCGAATCCCATGTGGCGCCGATGGGCAGGGCGAAATGCTTGTAGGTATAGGTGTCGAAAATATCCTCCACCTTGGCATAGCTGTATTCCAGCCCCACCCGCGCCGTCAGCCGCTCGGAAAAGTAGTGGCTGAGATTGACGCCCAACGTGGCGACATCGGCGGTGAAATCTTCCTCGGCCAGATGCCCGAATTCGGTGGTCAGGCCCAGGGTGGTATCGGGGGTAAAGGTCGCCGGGCGATCCAGCGAGACGCCCAGCACATAATCCACTCCGCTGGATTGTGCGCCGATATTGCCAATCTCGGCCTCGACCTTCAGCCGTTCGCCCCCGCCCAGAAGGTTGCGATGCAGCCAGTAGCCCGAAAGGTCCAGCCCCTCGAAACTGGCGATTTCGGCCCCGATGGAATAGCGGCGGGTCTTTTCCTCGACCACGGTGGCGCTGATGTCCAGCAGATCGGGGGCGCGCACCTGCTCGGCCTCGGCCAGCGAGACCGATTTGAACACGCCGGTGCGGCGCAGGCGGTCGGCGCTACGTTTCAGCAATTCGGGGCTGTAAACCTCGCCTTCCGGCAGGCCCGCGATTTTCAGGATGCGCCGCTCGCTCATCCGTTGCTGGCCGGTGACGCTCAGCGTGCCAAAGCGCAGGCGCTGGCCGGGGTTCAGCCGCACATCGGCTGACAGCGTGTTCGCGCGGTGATCGGCCACCACATCCTGACTGGCGACCTGGGCCTTGGCATGGCCCACCTCGCGCCAGCCCTCGATCCCGGCCTGCACCGCCTCGCGCACAAGGCCACTGGCGGCGGTCTTGCCTGCGGCAAAATCCTCGGGCAATTCGGTCTCGGGGGCGAGGGGGGCCACCTTGGCCTGCGAAAACTTGAATTTCGGGCCGGGATCAACCGTCACCACCACAGAGCCGATCCGGTTCGGCGCATCCAGCGGCGGGATGGTTGCGGCCTCGCGCCCGTCCACCAGCACATGCACGACCGGCGAGTAATGGCCCAGTGCATACAGCGTGGTGACCAGCGCACCATATTCGGCCTGCGCGGCGGCAAACAAATCCTCGGCGCCGGTTTTCTCGTCGCCCACCGCCGTCAGCAAGGCCGAGGCATTGCGCAAGTCATCCTCTACCTTTTCCGCAGCGGCGCCCTGCACCGAAAAACGCACAAGATCTTCGGCCCAGCCAGGCTGGGTGAGGATGGAACTGGCAAACAAAAGGGCGGCCAGGCGCCGGGCCGGCAGCAATTGGAACACGAACACGCGAAATCCCCCGAGGCAGAGTGCCCCAACTATGGCAAATCAGGGGCGCAACCTCAATCCATGGCGAATCGCGGGCGATCAAATCTTGTGTCGCTTGGGCGGATGGCCCCCATCTATCGCGGTGATACCGCAAACACCGGCCATAGACGCCGCCAGAGTGAGCGCGTATTCATGCCATGGGCAAAAATGCACTGGGAGGGCGCGCCATGTATATCGGTCTGGATCTGGGCACATCGGGGCTGAAGGCGCTGGTCATCGACGATGCGCAGCATGTGCTGGCCGAGGCCTCGGCACCGCTGGACGTATCGCGCCCCGCCGAGGGCTGGAGCGAGCAGGCCCCTGCCGACTGGATCACCGCTGCCGAGGCCGTGATGGCGCAGCTGGCGGCGCGGATGAGCCTTGCCGCCGTGCGCGCCATCGGCCTTTCGGGGCAGATGCATGGCGCCACGCTGCTGGACGGCGCCGATCAGGTGCTGCGCCCCTGCATCCTGTGGAACGACACCCGCAGCCATGCCGAGGCCGCCGCGCTGGATGCCCAGCCCGCCTTCCGCGCTGTCTCCGGCAATATCGTGTTTCCGGGCTTCACCGCGCCCAAGCTGGATTGGCTGCGCCAGCACGAGCCTGCCATTTGGGCAAAGGTCGCCAAGGTTTTGCTGCCGAAGGATTATCTTCGTCTCTGGCTGACGGGCGAGCATGTGGCCGAGATGTCGGATGCCGCCGGAACCAGCTGGCTCGATACCGGGGCGCGCGACTGGTCGGATGATCTGCTGGCGGCCACCGGCCTGTCGCGCGCGCAGATGCCGCGTCTGGTGGAAGGCTCCGAAGTGTCCGGGCAATTGCGCCCCGAGCTGGCCGCGCGCTGGGGTCTGCCTGCGGGCGTCGTGGTCGCGGGCGGCGGCGGCGACAATGCCGCCTCTGGCGTGGGCGTGGGCGTGGTGCGCGCGGGCGATGCCTTTGTGAGCCTTGGCACCTCGGGCGTGCTGTTCGCCGCCAATGACGGTTATCAACCGGCCCCTGAAACGGCGGTGCATACCTTCTGTCACGCGCTTCCCGGCACCTGGCACCAGATGGGCGTCATCCTTGCCGCGACCGATGCGCTGAACTGGTATGGCCGGTTTGTGGGGCAGGGCGCCGCCGCCCTCACCGCCGAGCTTGCCGCGCTGCAAGCCCCCGGCAAGACCCTGTTCCTGCCCTATCTTGGGGGCGAGCGCACGCCGCTCAACAATGCCGCCGTGCGCGGGGCTTTCACCGGGTTGGAGCATGCGACCGACCGTGCCGCAGGCACGCGCGCGGTGCTGGAAGGCGTGACCTTCGCCATCCGCGACTGCCGCGATGCGCTGGCAGCCACTGGCACGCGGCTGGAGCGGCTGATCGCCGTGGGCGGGGGCACAAGGTCGGATTACTGGCTGCAAGCCATTGCCACAGCACTGAATGTTCCGGTCATGCTGCCCGAAGCGGGCGATTTTGGCGGGGCTTTTGGCGCGGCGCGTCTGGCACTGATGGCCGCCACCGGCACCGGGGCCGAGGTGGCCACCCTGCCCCCCATCTCCCGCGTGGTGGAGCCAGTCTCGGCGCTAGGCGAGGCCTTTGACGTCGGCCATGCCCGCTTCCGCGCGGCGCAAGGGGCGATTGCCGCGCTGCGCTGAAAAATCGCTTTGGCTAACGGATTGGAAAGATTCGGCGCCTAGTCTCCGGGAAAGACCTCTCGGAGAATCCGACGCATGCTTTCCCTCCTGCTGCGGCTTGCGCTGCTGCCTTTGCTTTGCGGCCCGGCCTTCGCCAGCCCGGCCGCACTTTGTGATCAGGCCGCCCAGATCGCGGCGCAAGAAACCGGGGTGCCGCTGGCGGTGTTGCAGGCCCTCACCCGCGCCGAAACCGGGCGCGGCGGGGGGGCGCAGCTGGAGCCATGGCCCTGGGCGGTAAACCAGGCCGGGCAAGGCCATTGGTTTGACAGCGCCGCCGAGGCCGAGCAATTCGTCGAGGCGCAGCTGGAATTTGGCTACAGCAATCTCGATGTTGGCTGCTTTCAGCTGAATCACCGTTGGCACAGCAAGGGCTTCAGTTCGCTGGCCGCGATGTTCCAGCCGCAGGAAAATGCGATCTACGCGGCACGGTATATTGCCGAGAAATATCAGGAAACCGGCGATTGGGTTCTGGCCGCCGGGGCCTATCACTCCGGCACGGTGGAACATGCGGAGAAATATGCTGCGCGATTTGAACAGATTTTGGCCGATCTGGGCGATGGCCTGCCGGTGCCGGAGGGCGTGATCCGCCTGGCCGAGCTGACCGAAGACCCCGCCCCCCGCATCAACCGCTTTCCCCTGCTGATGGCGGGCAATCAGGCGGGCGCGCGCGGCTCTCTGGTGCCGTTGACCGCTGGGGTCGGCTCTCTTTTCGCGCAGGTGCCATGATGCCGGGGCTTTCGATCCGATCCATTTCGCAGCCCACAGTACTGCTCGCTGTCGCGCTGATGGCGGTTGTGGCCATGATGGTGCTGCCGGTGCCCGCCTGGGTGCTGGATGTCGGGCTGGCGATTTCCTTCGCGCTGGCCATCCTGATGTTCACCGTCACGCTGTTTGTCGAACGCCCGCTGGATTTCTCGGCCTTTCCCACGATCCTGCTGGCCTCGCTGATGCTGCGACTGTCGCTGAACGTCTCCTCCACCAAGCTGATCATCGGCCAAGGCCATACCGGCACCGATGCGGCAGGCCATGTGATCGAGGGCTTCGCCAATTTCATCATGGGCGGCAACCTGTTGCTGGGCATCGTGATTTTCTGCGTGCTGCTGATCGTGAACTTCATGGTCATCACCAAGGGCGCCGGGCGGATGGCCGAGGTCGGCGCCCGCTTCGCGCTGGACGGGATGCCCGGCAAGCAGCTTGCCATTGACGCCGACATGGCGGCGGGCGCCATTACCCATGCCGAGGCGAAACTGCGCCGCGAGCGCGAACTGGCCGAAACGAATTTCTATGGCTCGCTCGACGGTGCCTCCAAGTTTGTGAAGGGCGACGCGGTGGCCGGTCTGCTGATCACGGCGCTCAATCTGGTGATGGGCCTGATCATGGGCATTGTGATCCATGGCTTGCCGGCGGCGCAAGCCTTTGAAACCTACACGATTTTGACCGTCGGCGACGGTCTTGTGACCCAGATCCCGGCCGTGGTGATCTCGGTTGCTTCGGCGCTGCTTTTGGCGCGCGGCGGGGCGACAGGGTCTGTCGACGTCTCGTTCTTCAAGCAGTTGAGCCAATATCCCGCTGCGGTGGGCACGGTTGCCGTCCTTTTGGCGCTGTTCGCCCTTGTGCCGGGCCTGCCCTT
>NZ_JAEULU010000096.1 GCF_016792925.1 Gemmobacter sp. | reverse complement strand
CAGCACAACCCGCTGCGCGATTTCGTCACCCCGCGCAACCCGCAAAGCCCCTATGGCTTTCTGTCCTACCTGAAGGCGCAGGGGCGGTTGCTGGAGTTCCTGAACCTTGAAGCGCCCTATCCGCCGCGCAGCGAATATCTGGGCTATGTGAAATGGGTGGCGGTGCAGTTTGATCACGCGCTGCGCTATGACAGCCCGGTGGACGAGATCCGCCGCGTGACGGTGAATGGCGAGGAGCTGCTGTCGGTCGCCTCGGGCGGGCAGGTGTGGCTGGCGCGTAATGTCAGCATCGGCACCGGGCGCAGCGCCCATATCCCGCCGCTGTTCGAGGGCCAGCTTGGCCCGCGCGTCATCCATCTGAACGATTACCTCACCCATGCGAAAGCATGGCTGGCCGAAGGGGTGCGCCATGTCACCGTGATCGGCAGCAGCCAAAGCGCCGCCGAGATCGTGCTGGACCTGTTGGCGCGTGACCCCGATCTGCGCGTGACCAATATCAGCCGCAGCTTCGGCTTCAAGCAAAAGGACCTCAGCCCCTTCACCGAGCGCATCTATCTGCCGGAATTCGTGGATTATTTCTACAATGCCAGCGAGGAGAAGCAGCATCGCATGACCGCCGAGCTGTGGCGGTCGAATTATGGCGCGGCGGATCATGACGTGATCCAGACGCTGAACATGGTGATGTATGAGCAGCTGGTGACGGGCGAGGCCCGGCTGGACCTGCAATTCAACCAGCGCCTGACGGGCTTGGAAACCTTGGCCGATGGCCGCCTGCGGCTGAGCGGGCAGGATCATTACACCGAGACCCCGCTGAGCCTTGAGACCGACGCCATCGTGCTGGCCACGGGGTTCCGCAACTTCGGGGCAGGGGATGGGCGCGAGGCGCTGCATCCGGTCATGGCGGGGCTCGCGCCGCTTTGTGCCTATCGCGCCGATGGCGGGGTGGCGGTGAACCGCGACTATTCGCTGCGCTTTGCCGATGACCGCCCCGGCCTGCCCAAGGTCTTTCTCAATGGCCTTTGCGAAAGCTCGCATGGCTTTGGCGATGCAGGGTCGTTCAGCCTGCTTTGGGTCCGCTCCACCGTCATCACCGACAATCTGTGCCCGGCCCCGGTGGCGGCACCGGCGCTGGCCTGAAAGGAGGCATGTCATGACGAACCAATTCGACGTGATCGTGGTGGGGGCCAGCGTGGGCGGGGCCACGGCCTCGGTCCTGCTGGCGCGGCAGGGGCTGAAAGTGCTGGTGATCGACCGCAAGCGCGGGGCCGAGGATTACAAGCGCGTCTGCACCACCTTCATTCAGCGCAGCGCCTTGCCCACCATCCGCAAACTGGGCCTGAAAGACCGGCTGGATGCGGCGGGGGCGGTGCAGAACAATGCGGTGTTCTGGACGGAATATGGCTGGATCAAGGATGACGGCCCGCGCGACCCGGAAACCGCGCATGGCTATTCGGTGCGCCGTCAGGTGCTGGACCCGCTGCTGCTCGATCTGATCGCGGCAGAGCCGAACATCACCCTGCATCTGGGCGCGAGCCTGACCGGCTTGATCGAGGACGGCGGCCTGTATCGCGGCATTGAATGGGATGACGCCAGCGGCGCCACCCATGCCGCCCGCGCCAGCCTTGTGGTTCTGGCCGATGGCCGCAACTCGCCCGGCGCCAAGCTGGCGGGGGTGCCCACCCGCAACCGCGACAATCAGCGCTTTGTCTATTACTCCTACTACACCGACATGCCGCTGAAGACCGGCAAGGTGGCGCAGTTCTGGCAGGTTGGGCGCGATATGGGCTTTGCCTATCCGTTCGATGACGGGCTGACCATGCTGTGCAGCTTTGTCACGCAAGACCAGCACGAGGCCTGGGCGCCGGATCGCCGCGCCGCCTTGGAAGGGTTCTTCAAGGGCCTGCCGGAAGCGCCCGATCAATCGGCAGCGCAGCCCGCTTCCGAGATGCTGGGCATGCGCAAGCTGAACGATTACGCGCGCCCCGCCGTCTGGAAGGGGCTGGCACTGGTGGGCGATGCCTGTATGTCTTGCGACCCGATGTCGGGGGTGGGCTGCGGCTTTGCCTTTCAGGCTGCCGATTGGTTGGCAGAGGAGGTGGGCCCCGCGCTGGGCGCCCGGGGGGCCACGGTGGCGGCGCTGGAGCGGTATCGCCGCAAGCACCGCAAGTTCCTCGCGGGGCACGAATATTTCATTCAGGACGCCTCGAATGGCCGCGCGCCCAATCTGCTGGAGCGCATGATCTCGCGCGCGGCGGTGGCCGATGCCGAGGTGGCGCATCGCCTGCATCTGTTCATCGGGCGGGTGACGCGCTGGAACGAATTCCTCAGCCCCGGCACGCTGGCCCGCATTCTGCGCGCCAATATCGCCTATGCGATGAAGAAGGGGGAGGCGTTCCATGCGCTTCCGTAACGCGCTGATCGCGGCGGGGCTGGTGCTGGCTTGCGGTTACGCTGCGGGCTACCGCGCCGATCTGCCGCTGGCCGAGGTGGTGGCACGCCACGCCACCCCCGCCTCGCATTGGGTGACTGTGCAGGGCAACCGGCTGCATTTCACCGATCGTGGGGCCGGCCCGGTGGTGCTGATGGTCCATGGCTCGGGGGCCGAACAGGGCGCCTGGGAGGGGATCGGCGCGGCGCTGGTGGGGCAGGGTTTTCGCGCTGTGGCGCTGGATCTGCCGGGCAGCGGCTTGTCAGAGGCGGGGCCGGAGACCGGCTTCACCAATCCCGATCTGGTGGCGCTGGTATCGGATTTCATCACGGCAGAGGGGTTTGGCCCGGTGATCCTGATGGGGCACTCCACCGGCGGGCAGATCGGCTGGACGCT
>NZ_JAEULU010000081.1 GCF_016792925.1 Gemmobacter sp. | reverse complement strand
GCTTTGCCTTGGCGGCGGTGTTTCTGGGCGGGGTGCTGTGGCTTGATATCGCAGGGTTGCGCGGGCTGATCTTCGGCTCGTCGATGGGGCTGGTCGCGGCTGCAATGCTGTGGGTCTTCAACGGTGTGGTTTTCGCCGGGGTGCAATTCGCCATCGCGGTGATGAAACTGGCCGAGGCGGATGACGGCCCGCGCGGCGGAACCCGCGCGCCGGCGGCCCGGCCGGGTGATTTGCAGCCTGTCCGCATCCGCAGCGCCCGTTAACCCCGGTCTTGCATCCGGGGCACAGTCGCAGGCTGACCCCACGTCAGAACCGGCCCGAAAGCACCTGCCAAGCCCTTGATCGGCAAGCATTCGCTTGGCCATGCGGGCGTTTCCGGCGAGATGCCGCCGCAGCGCCGCGCCCCTTTTGCGCAAACCTTGTCTGACCCTTTTCCGCCCCCAAGTCCCTCTCACGGCGCATGAAAACCGCCGGGATGTTCCTGTGTGTGACTTGAAAGGAAACGGCATGACCAAGACCCTTCGCCTTCTGGGCGCCTCCACTCTGGCCCTTGCTCTGGCGGGCGGCAGCGCCGCCTTTGCGCAGACCACGCTGACGGGCACGCAGGCGTTGAACGACCGGATCGACGATGTTGATCAGGCGGTCGCCGATGATCTGGCCCGTTCGGAAGATGCCGCGCGCTTTGGCAACCCCGAGTTCCGCCCCGGCCTGTCCGGCTCGGCTTCGCTTGGCTATTCCGGCAAAACCGGCAACAACGACTCGCAGGAGTTGAGCGTGGGGGCCCGGCTGCGCTATGCCAGCGGCGCTTTCGTGCAGACGATCGGTGTCGCGCTGGACTATGCCGAATCGGCAGGCGCCTCGACCAAGGAAGACGTTTTCGCGGTCTATGACGCGAATTACTACTTCAACGACCAGTTCTATGCCTTCGTGCTGGGCCGGGTGGAAACCGATGGCCTTGCCAGCACGGCAGGTCAGGTCAAGACCGATGCTTTCGTCGGCGTCGGCCCCGGCTGGCGCGTGATCAACAATCCCGACCTGACATGGCGCGTGCAGGCCGGCGTCGGTGTCAGCTATCTTGAGGATGGCACCGGCGACAGCGACACCGAGGCAGCCGCCATCGCCTCGTCGCGGCTGTTCTATGGCATCAGCCCGACCGTGTTCCTGACCAATGACACCGATATCCTGAAGTCGGATTCGGCGCTGCGGATCAACAATGACATCGGCGTGAACTACAAGATGACCGACACGCTTTCGACCCGGGTCAGCTATCTGACCGAATACAACGACAGCCGGGCGATCCGTTCGGACAACAAGTTGGGCGTCTCGCTGGTCATGGGGTTCTGAAGGAAAGGCGCGGGGAAACCCGCCCCTTTTTCCTGTGGTGAAGGGTGGCGGGCCCGCAGCGGCCGTGGAGACTGGGTTTTCCCGAGAGCCAGAGGTCTCAGGTGGGCGCCAGGTAGCAGGACCAGGATCCTGCCAGAGCCAGCCCCCGTTCGCTTGCTTATCGGCCACTGGAAAAGTTGCCTCACACGCGAAGAGCAGCACCCGCCACCACCCAAGATAGGGGCACCGCCGCACCACCGCAAGGCTTGCGCGATGTTCACTTTTAGTTCACCATTGTGCCATGACCCTGCAACCGCCCGATCTTGCCCCCGATCCCCTGCCTGCCATGCCCGGTCAGCGGCTGGCCCGGGGGGTTTGCCGGCATCTGTTGAGCCATGGCTTCGTGACGGTTGAAGAACTGGTGCCCGCCCCCGGATTGCGGGTGGATGTCATGGCGCTGGGGCCCAAGGGCGAAATCTGGGTGATTGAGTGCAAGTCGGGCACCGCCGATTTCCGCGCCGACCGCAAGTGGCAGGGCTATCTGGAATGGTGCGACCGCTTCTTCTGGGCGGTGGACGGCGATTTTCCGACCGGCCTGCTGCCACAGGAAAGCGGGCTGATCCTTGCCGATGCCTATGATGCCGAAATCGTGCGGATGGCGCCCGAAACGCCGCTGGCCCCGGCGCGGCGCAAGGTGATGGTGCAGAAATTCGCCCGTCACGCCGCGCTGCGCTTGCAGGGCTGGCGCGATCCCGGCGTGGCGGCGCTGGTCAATATCTGACGGGCTGCGGCGGTCAGCGGCGCTTGGGTTTCGGCTTGGGCTTGCCACCGGCGCCGATATCACGGGCGGCCTCGGCGGCGGCGCGCAGTTCTTCGGCGATTTCCTCGGCCTCTTCCGGGTCGAAATCCAGCGGCAGCTCGATGCCGCCATCGGCCTCGATGTAAATTCGCACCATGCCCTGATCGGTCGGGCCGATCTGGATATTGGCGGCGATGTCGCTTTGCTTGTCGATGCCCATGGCGGTCTCCTTTGCCTGAACTGGCGTAGTGGATTGCGCTTTTGCCTGCAAGTCTGCAATACTTGACTAAATCAAGTATTGCAGACGGAACAACCCGCCATGGACGACATCGACCTGATCCGCAATTTCAGCCGAACCTACACCCATCGGCTCGGCCTGTTGTCGAAGAGCTATCTGGGCAGCGGTCTGGCCCTGAGCGAGGCACGGCTGCTGCATGACCTCGACAGGCCGGGGCCGGTCAGGGCGCGGGAACTGGCGCAGGGGCTTGGACTGGACGAGGGGCAGACCAGCCGCATTCTCGCCGGTTTTGCCCGGCGCGGCTGGATCCGGCGCACGCGGGATGAGGCCGACTCGCGCCAGCGTCCGCTGCACCTGACCGAAGCGGGCCGCGCACAGCTTGAGGTGCTGCGCCTTGCGTCGCGCACGGCCATTGCCGAGGCGACGGCCCCGCTTGGTGCTGCCGGGCTTGCCGCGCTGGCCCGGGTGCTGGATCAGGCGTCAGACCTGCTGAGACCGCCACAACCGCCCCTGCTGCGCGGTCTTCTGCCCGGCGATGCCGGACAGGTCATTGCCCGCCATGCTGCGCTTTATGCCCGCGATGAAGGCTATGACCAAAGCTTCGAGGCGCTGGTGGCCGAAATCCTTGCCGCCTTCCTGACCCGCAACGACACCGCCCGCGAGCGTGGTTGGATCGCGCAAAGCCCCGGCGGGCGGATGCTGGGCAGCGTCTTTTGCATGGCCGAGGGGCCAGAGGCCCCGCAGATTGCCAGGCTGCGGCTGTTCCTGATCGAGCCGGAGGCACGCGGCACCGGCCTTGCCCAGCGCATGATCGAAGCCTGCCTTGGCTTTGCCGCAGCGGCCGGCTATCGCCAGATGCGGCTCTGGACCCATGAAAGCCATCAGGCCGCAGGCAGGCTTTACGCCCGCAACGGATTCGCCCTTGTTGCCTCAGCTCCGGCGCGCGCCTTTGGCTGCGAGGTGATCGACCAGACATGGCAGCGCGACCTGCCCTGAGCCGCGAAACTGGCGCTTGCAATCGCCGGCGCGCGACGGTAAACGGCCCCCAAGTGCCGCCTTAGCTCAGTTGGTTAGAGCACCAGATTGTGGATCTGGGGGTCCCCCGTTCGAGCCGGGGAGGCGGTACCATCCCCCCGAAACCTGCCGTTCTTGCCGGGTCTTGCCACCCGGGCACATCCGGCTATGGTCGCCCTCCCCTTGACCCGAGGATTCGCATGACCGACGCCATCCGCCGCATTCCCCTTGTGATCGCCCGCGAAATCAATGCCGAAGCCCGGCAGGTTGCCGCCGCGATAGAGCTTCTGGACGGCGGCGCCACGGTGCCCTTCATCGCCCGTTATCGCAAAGAGGTCACCGGCGGACTGGACGATTCGCAGCTTCGCACGCTGGCCGAACGGCTGGTCTATCTGCGCGAGATGGAGGCGCGGCGGGCCGCCGTGATTGCCTCGATCACCGAACAGGGCAAGATGACGGATGCGCTCGCGCTGTCGCTGATGCAGGCCGCCACCAAAGCCGAGATCGAAGACATCTATCTGCCCTACAAGCCCAAGCGCCGCACCCGCGCGATGATCGCCCGCGAGAATGGCCTTGGCCCCCTGGCCGAGGCCATTCTGGCCGACCGCGCCGCCGATCCGCAGACGCTGGCCGCTGCCTATGTGACCGAGGCGGTGCCCGACACCAAGGCCGCACTGGAAGGCGCCCGCGACATCATCGCCGAAGGGCTGTCGGAAAGCGCCGAACTGTTGGGCCGCTTGCGCAGCCATATGAAACAGGCCGGGCGGCTGGCGGCCAAGGTCGTGACGGGCAAAGAAACCGAAGGCGCCAAATTCTCGGATTACTTCGACCATAATGAGCCTTGGTCCAGCGCCCCCGGCCACCGGGTTCTGGCCATGCTGCGCGGTCAGAACGAAGGTTTCCTGACGCTTGACCTTGCGGTGGACCCGGATGCAGCCAAAGGCGAAAGCCCGGCCGAACGGGCCTGCGGTGCCATGCTGTCGGCTACGGGGCGGGGGCCGGGCGATGCCTGGCTGCGCGAGGCCGCTGCCTGGGCCTGGCGGGTCAAGCTGAAGACCTCGCTCACGCTGGACCTGATGGGCGAGTTGCGCGAGCGGGCCGAGGCCGAGGCGATCAACGTCTTTGCCCGCAACCTCAAGGATTTGCTGCTGGCGGCGCCCGCGGGCGGCAAGGCCACGATGGGGCTGGACCCGGGCATCCGCACCGGCGTCAAGGTGGCGGTGGTGGATGCCACGGGCAAGGTGCTGGCCACCGAAACCGTCTATCCGTTCCAGCCCAAGAACGACCTGCGCGGCGCGCAGGTGGCCATCGCACAACTGATCGCGCGCCATGGGGTCAAGCTGATTGCCATTGGCAACGGCACCGCCAGCCGGGAAACCGAAAAGATGGTGGCCGATCTGCTGGCCGTGCTGCCCGGCAGCGAAAAGCCGGTGAAGGTGATCGTGTCCGAGGCCGGGGCCTCGGTCTCTTCCGCCTCCGAACTGGCGGCCAAGGAATTTCCGGGCCTCGACGTGTCCTTGCGCGGCGCGGTCTCCATCGCGCGCCGGTTGCAAGACCCTCTGGCAGAGCTGGTGAAGATCGAACCCAAGGCCATCGGCGTCGGCCAATATCAGCATGATGTGGATCAGCACCGCCTCGCCAAACAGCTCGATGCCGTGGTGGAAGACGCGGTGAACGCCGTCGGGGTGGATCTCAACACCGCCTCCGCGCCGCTGCTGGCCCGCGTCTCCGGCGTGGGGCCGGGGCTGGCGGAAAGCATCGTGGCGCATCGCGACGCCAACGGCCCCTTCGCCACCCGCCGCGAGCTGCTGAAAGTCGCGCGCCTCGGGCCCAAGGCCTTTGAACAGGCCGCAGGCTTCCTGCGCATCACCGGCGGCAAGGAACCGCTCGACGCCTCCTCCGTCCACCCCGAGGCCTATGACGTGGCGCGCAAGATCGTCGCCGCCTGTGGCCGCGACATCCGCGCCCTGATGGGCGACAGCGCCGCATTGAAGGCGCTGAACCCGCGCCAGTTCATCGACGCGAAATTCGGCCTGCCCACGGTGCAAGACATTCTCTCGGAACTGGAAAAACCCGGCCGCGACCCGCGCCCCAGCTTCAAGACCGCGACCTTTGCCGAAGGGGTGGAGGACATCAAAGACCTCAAACCCGGCATGATGCTGGAAGGCACGGTCACCAACGTCGCGGCCTTCGGTGCCTTCGTCGATATCGGCGTGCATCAGGATGGGCTTGTCCATGTCAGCCAATTGGCCGACCGCTTCATCAAGGATGCGCATGAGGTGGTGAAGGCGGGCGATGTGGTGAAGGTGCGGGTGGTCGAGGTGGATGTGGCGCGCAAACGCATCGGCCTGACCATGCGCAAGGACAGCGCCGATGCCCGCGAAACCGCCCGCGAGCGCCAAGCCTCCAGCCCGCCCAAGGGGGCCAAACCGAGCCCCCGTGGCCCGATGAGCAGCGCGCCGCAATCCGGCGGCTCCAACGCCTTCGCCGATGCGCTGAAAGGCAAGTTCGGCCGCTGATCCGCGCGCGCCGCGTCTGCGGGCGTTGGCAAGGCGCCCCTCCCGTGCCAGACTGCCCGCCGCAGCCACAGCACGGGAGGCCACCATGCCCCAACCCAAAGCAACCCTCTGCCTCTGGTTCGACCACGAGGCCGAAGCCGCCGCCCGCTTCTACGCCGCCACCTTCCCAGATACCCGGATCGGCAAGGTGCATCTGGCGCCGACCGATTACCCCTCGGGCCGGGCAGGCGATGTGCTGATGGTGGACTTCACCCTCTGTGGCTTGCCCTGTATCGGGCTGAACGGCGGCCCCGCCTTCCCGCAGACCGAGGCGTTTTCCCTGCAAATCGCCACCGAGGATCAGGCCGAGACCGACCGGCTCTGGGCCGCCATCACCGAAAATGGCGGGCAGGAAAGCGCCTGCGGCTGGTGCAGGGACCGCTGGGGGATGAACTGGCAGATCACCCCGCGCGCCCTGACCGAAGGCATGGCCGCCGGCGGGCCCGAGGCGCAGCGCGTCTTTACCGCCATGATGGAGATGACCAAAATCGACATCGCCACAATCGAAGCCGCGCGCCGCGGTTGAGCCTGCACCAGCGGGGGCGCTTCGCCCCCCGCACCCCCCGAGGATATTTTTGAACAGATGAAGCAGAGCGGCGCTGCCCTTTCATCTGTTCAAAAATATCCTCAGGGGGTGAGGCCGCAGGCCGAGGGGGCGCGAGCGCCCCCTGCCACGCTCAGGCGGCAGAGCCGCCGATGGTCAGCCCCCCGATCAGCAGCGAGGGCTGCCCCACCCCCACCGGCACCCATTGCCCGGCCTTGCCGCAATTGCCGATACCGGGGTCCAGCGCCATGTCATTGCCGATGGCGCGGATGTTTTGCAGCGCGGTCGCGCCGTCGCCGATCAGGGTCGCGCCTTTCACCGGCGCGATGACCTTGCCGTTCTTCACCCGGTAGGCCTCGGTGCAGGAGAAGACGAATTTCCCGTTGGTGATATCGACCTGCCCGCCGCCAAAGCCCACGGCCCAGATGCCATCCTTCAGGTCCGAGAGGATCGCCGCCGGGTCGGTGGTGCCGCCCAGCATATAGGTATTGGTCATGCGCGGCATCGGAATATGGGCAAAGCTCTCGCGCCGCCCGTTGCCGGTGCTTTGCACGCCCATCAGCCGGGCATTCTGGCGGTCCTGCATATAGCCCACCAGCACGCCATCCTCGATCAGCACATTGCGCGCCGAGGGCGTGCCCTCATCGTCAAAGCTGATCGAGCCGCGCCGGTCGGGCAGGGTGCCGTCATCCAGCACGGTAACGCCCGGTGCCGCGATCCTTTGCCCCATCAGCCCGGCAAAGGCCGAGGTTTTCTTGCGGTTGAAATCGCCCTCCAGCCCATGCCCGATGGCTTCGTGCAGCAGGATGCCCGGCCAGCCCGGCCCCAGCACGATGTCCATCACGCCCGCAGGCGCGGCCTCGGCCTCCAGGTTCACCAGCGCGATGCGCAGCGCCTCGCGCGCCACCGGCTGCCAATGCGCCGGGTCGATCAGGCCCGACAGGCCAAAGCGCCCGCCGCCGCCCATGCCGCCGCTTTCGCGCCGCCCGTTCTGCTCCACGATGACCGAGATGTTCAGCCGCGCCATGGGCCGCACATCACGCAGCCGAAGCCCTTCGGGGCGCAGGATTTCCACCTCTTGCAGCCCGGCGCTCAGGGCGGCCGAGACCTGCACCACCCGGCGGTCCAGCCCGCGGGTGAAGGCGTCGATCTCTTTCAGCACGTCGATCTTGCCCGCAAAGCTGGCATCCCCCATCGGGTCGGCATCCGAGTAAAGCCGCCGGTTGGTGCCCTTGGGCGCCTCGGCCAGCGTGCCGCCGCCATCGCCCACGGCCAGCCGCGCCGTTTCCACCGCCCGTTTCACGGCGCTTTCCGAGATTTCGGTGGCATGGGCATAGCCCGCCACCTCGCCCTTCACCGCGCGCAGGCCGAACCCTTCGGAGGCGTCATAGGAGGCGGTCTTGATGCGGCCATCATCCAGAACCAGCGCCTCGGAGCGCTTGCGTTCCAGAAACAGCTCGCCATCTTCGGCCCCTGCGACAGCCTGTCGCAGCAGCGCCAGCGCGCGCCCCTCATCGAGCATGGTGTCGAACGGGCGGAAGGCGTTATCGCTCATGAGGTGTCCTTGATCCATGTCAATTGCTGCGGCTCGGGCGGCGGATTGTCGCACGTTTCGCTTGTCGTTCCGTGCCTAATATGGTTTCAAGGCCAATACAAACAACGGGATTCTGCCCGCAAATCGGGCATGGTCAAAAAGCGGTCGAAAAGCCGCAGACGAACGGGATGATACGATGCGCTTCATGAAGACCCTTTCGGGCCTCGCCCTTTCTGTTGCCACAGCGCCGCTGCTGGCCCTGTCGGCCGCCGCCCAGGAGCTGCCGGTGATCGGCAAGCCGGTCGATGGCCTGCTGGGCTTCCAGCCCGCCGCGACCGAGCTGGCCGCCGATATTCACTGGCTGGACGGCATGCTGAACTATGTCATCACGGCCATCGTGCTGTTCGTGATGGGCTTGATGATCTACTGCTTCCTGCGCTTCAACCGCCGCGCCAACCCCAAGCCCGCGACCTTCACCCACAATACCCCCATCGAGATCGCCTGGACCCTGATCCCGATCGTGATCCTCGTGGGCATCTTCGTCTATTCGCTGCCGGTCCTGTTCAAGCAACAGGAGATCCCGGAAGGCGATCTGGTGATCAAGGTGACCGGCTATCAGTGGTATTGGGGCTATGAATACGTCAAGGACGGTGTGACCCCGGCGGAAGAGGGCGCCGAGCCTGTGGCCTTTGAAAGCTTCAAGCTGGAGCGCGACCAGCTGGCGCAATACGGCTATCAGGACAGCGACTATCTGCTGGCCACCGACGCCGCCGTGGTGGTGCCCGTGGGCAAGACCATCGTGATGCAGGTCACCGGCGCTGACGTGATCCACAGCTGGACGATCCCGGCCTTCGGCGTGAAGCAAGACGCCGTGCCCGGTCGCCTGGCCCAGCTCTGGTTCAAGGCCGATATGGAAGGCGTCTTCTTCGGCCAATGCTCGGAACTGTGCGGCAAGGACCACGCCTATATGCCGATCACGGTCAAGGTCGTGTCGGAAGCCAAATATGCCGAATGGCTGGCCAAGGCCAAGGCGGGCGATGTGCAACTGTCGTCCATCGCCGCCCCGGTCGCGCCGGTGCAGGTCGCTGCGAACAACTGATCTCGGCAAGACGGCCCTTCGGATAAAGGCAGGGCGGGCAGCGCGTCACGGACGGGCTGCCCGAACCCCACCGGGAGAATCGGAATGAGCGATATTCACGCCAATGGTGACATGACCCGTGAGGGGGAGGCTGGCTTCGGCGATTACGTCGCGCTGCTCAAGCCCCGGGTCATGTCTCTGGTGGTGTTCACCGCGCTGGTGGGCCTTCTGGTCGCACCCGTGCCGGTGCATCCCTTTGTCACCTTTACCTGCGTGCTGTTCATCGCCCTGGGTGGCGGCGCCTCGGGCGCGCTGAACATGTGGTGGGACAGCGACATCGACCGCATCATGCGCCGCACCAAGGGCCGCCCGATCCCCGCGGGCCGGGTGCAGGAGGGCGAGGCGCTTGGCCTTGGCCTCGCGCTGTCGGGCATCAGCGTCATCATGCTGGCGCTGGCCTCCAATATCGCCGCCGGGCTGCTGCTGGCCTTCACCATCTTCTTTTATGTGGTGATCTATTCGGTCTGGCTGAAACGCTCGACGCCGCAGAATATCGTCATCGGTGGCGCCGCCGGGGCCTTCCCGCCCATGATCGGCTGGGTCTGCGCCACGGGCAGCGTCAGCCTTGAAGCCGTGCTGATGTTCCTCTTGATCTTCATGTGGACCCCGCCGCATTTCTGGTCGCTGGCGCTGTTCATGAACTCCGATTACGAAAAGGCCGGGGTGCCGATGCTGACCGTGACCCATGGCAAGCGCGCGACCCGCGCGCATATCCTGGTCTATACCATCGCGCTGGTGCCCTTTGCGCTGGCGGCGGGCTTCACCTCCATCGGCGGGCCGGCCTATCTGGCTGTGGCGGTGGCGCTGAACCTGATGTTCCTCTGGGGCGCCTTCCGGCTCTGGCGCCGCGACGAGGCGCAGGCCGAGGCCGATGGCTATGCCGCCGAGAAGCGGTTCTTCAAATTCTCGCTTCTGTATCTCTTCCTGCATTTCACCGCCTTCCTGCTGGAAGCCGGGCTGAAATCCTACGGTCTGGGGGGCTGGTAACATGGCTCTGAACGCTCAACACGAAATCCACAGCCGCCGCTTTGGCCGCAATCTGGGGCTGGCGCTGGTGCTGCTGGCCTTTGTCGCGCTGGTCTTTGGCCTGACCGTGGTGAAGGTCACGCGCGGCGACCCGATGCAGGGCTTCGACCATACGGTGCGCCCGGAAATGACCCCGCTCGATCCTGCCGCCCAGCCGGAGGCCGGGCAATGAGCGCCGCCTCGCCGAACCGCACCGCCTTCAAGCTGCTGGGCGTGGCGCTGACCATGGGCGCGCTCAGCTTTGCCGCCGTGCCCTTCTACGACTGGTTCTGCCGCGTCACCGGCTTTGCCGGCACCACCTCGGTCGCCACCAGCGGCTCGGATGTCATTCTGGATCAAACGGTTCTGGTGCGCTTCGATGCCTCCAAGGATGTCGGCATGCCCTGGGATTTCAAACCCCAGCAGCGCGAAATGCGCATCCGCATCGGCGAAACCGCCATCGCCTTCTACGAGGCGCATAATCCCAGCGACAAGACCGTCGCCGGAACCGCAAGCTATAACGTCACCCCCGATGCGGCGGGTGGCTATTTTAGCAAGATCGAGTGTTTCTGCTTCACCGAACAGGTGCTGGCCCCCGGCGAAACCGCCATCATGCCGGTCACCTTTTTCGTCGACCCCGAGATCGTGAAGGATCGCGAGGGCCAGTTCGTGAAAGAGATCACCCTGTCTTACACCTTCTACCAAACCCCGCTGCCCGAGACTCAGGCGGCGCTGGCTGTCCCGCAGGCGGGCGCAGTCAACTAAGAACACCAACGAGGGATCAAGAAGAATGGCCCACGCCAAGAACCACGACTATCACGTTTTGCCGCCCTCGATCTGGCCGTTCCTCGGCTCGGTCGGCGCTTTCATCATGCTGTTCGGCGCGGTGAAATGGATGCACGGCTCTGGCCCCTGGATGGGGCTGATCGGCTTCGCGATGGTGCTTTACGTCATGTTCGGCTGGTGGGCCGATGTGGTGCATGAGGGCCAGACCGGCGACCATACCCCGGTCGTGCGCATCGGCCTGCGCTATGGCTTCATCATGTTCATCATGTCCGAAGTCATGTTCTTCGCCGCCTGGTTCTGGTCGTTCTTCAAACATGCCATGTATCCGATGGGGCCGCTGTCGCCGCTGGTCGATGGCGTTTTCCCGCCGGAAGGCATCCAGACCTTCGATCCCTGGCACCTGCCGCTGATCAACACGCTGATCCTGCTCTGCTCGGGCTGCGCCGCCACCTGGGCGCACCATGCCCTCGTGCATGAGAACAACCGCAAGGATCTGGTGAACGGTCTGGCGCTGGCCATCGTTCTCGGCGCGGTGTTCACCGTGCTGCAAGCCTATGAATACAGCCACGCCGCCTTCGGCTTTGCCGGCAATATCTATGGCGCGAACTTCTTCATGGCGACCGGCTTCCACGGCTTCCACGTCGTCATCGGCACCATCTTCCTGTTTGTCTGCATGATCCGCGCGATCAAGGGCCATTTCACCCCCGAGCAGCATATCGGCCTGGAAGCCGCCGCCTGGTATTGGCACTTCGTGGATGTGGTCTGGCTGTTCCTCTTCGCCGCCGTCTATGTCTGGGGCCAAGGCTGATTTCTGACAGGGGCGCGCCCGTCATGCGCGCCCTGATCTTCCCTCGGAAGCGCGGGCCTTCTAAAGAGGTCCGCGCTTTTCTCGTTTTCCAGAGGCCGCGATGCACCGAAAGATGATCCTTCCCTTGCTGTTCGGCCTGATCGGCGCGGCGATCCTTGTGGGCTTGGGCACCTGGCAGGTGCAGCGGCTGGCCTGGAAAGAGGGCGTCATCGCGCGGGCCGAGGCGCAGATGCAGGCCGCCCCCGCGCCGCTGCCTGCCACGCCCGATCCGGAGGCCGACCGCTATCGCCCCGTCCGCGTCGAGGGCCGCTTTCTGGGGCCCGAGGCGCATGTGCTGACCTCCATCCCCGGCGAGGGGCCGGGCTTTCTGGTCATTGCCGCATTTGAAACCGCGCAGGGGCGCCGCATCCTGATCGACCGGGGCTTTTTGCCCGAGGATCAGAAAACCACCCCCCGCCCTGCACAGGCGGCCAGCCTCAGCGGCAACCTGATCTGGCCCGATGATGTGACCACTGCCACCCCGGCGCCCGACACGGCCCGCAACATCTGGTTTGGCCGCGACGTGGAGGCCATGGCCGAGGCGCTGCACACAGACCCCCTGATGATGGTGGCGCGCGAGCCGACAGGGCAGGGCATCACCCCGCGCCCGGTGACGGTGACCTTCACCAACAACCATCTGGGATATGCGATCACGTGGTTTTCGCTGGCTTTCGCATGGTTGGGGATGACAGTGCTTTATCTCTGGCGTATCAGACGGCGGAGCAATGAGGCGTGACGATGCAGTATATCTCGACCCGCGGGCAGGCGCCCGTTCTGTCCTTCGGCGAAGCGATGATGACGGGCCTCGCCCGGGATGGCGGGCTTTATGTGCCTGAGACCGTGCCGCACTTCACCGCCGACCAGATTGCCGCGCTGGCGGGCCAGCCTTATGAGGAGATCGCCTTCCGCGTCATGCGCCCCTTCATGGGCGACACCTTCTCGGATGATGAATTCAAGACCCTGATCGCCCGCGCCTATGCCGGTTTCGGCCATGCTGCCCGCGCACCCTTGAAGCAACTGGCGCCGAACCATTTCCTGCTGGAGCTGTTCCACGGGCCGACGCTGGCCTTCAAGGATTTCGCCATGCAGCTCATCGGCCAGATGATGCAGGCAGCGCTGGCCAAGACGGGCGAGCGCATCACCATCGTCGGCGCCACCTCCGGCGATACCGGCTCGGCCGCCATCGAGGCCTTCAAGGGCCTCGCCAATGTCGATGTGTTCATCCTGTTCCCGCATGGCCGCGTGTCCGAAGTGCAGCGCCGCCAGATGACGACACCGACCGAGGCCAATGTCCACGCCCTCGCCATCGACGGCGATTTCGACGATGCGCAGGCCCGCGTGAAAGACATGTTCAACGATTTCGCCTTCCGCGATGGCGTGCGGCTGGCAGGCGTGAACAGCATCAACTGGGCGCGCGTGCTGGCGCAGGTGGTCTATTACTTCTCCAGCGCCGTCAGCCTCGGTGCGCCCCATCGCAAGGTCAGCTTCACCGTGCCGACCGGCAATTTCGGCGATATTTTCGCAGGCTACATCGCCCGCAAGATGGGCCTGCCCATCGAGCAACTGGTGATCGCCACCAACCAGAACGACATTCTCGACCGCGCGCTGCGCTCGGGCGATTACGCCACCAATGGCGTGAAACCCTCGATCAGCCCCTCGATGGATATTCAGGTCTCGTCGAATTTTGAACGCGCGCTGTTCGATGCCTATGGCCGCGATGGCGGGGCGGTCGCCGCGCTGATGGACGATCTGAAATCCGGCGCCTTCCGCATTTCGCAAGGTGCGCTGGAAACGCTGCGCGCCACCTTCGCCTCGGGCCGCTGCTCGGAGGAGGAAACCACCGCCACCATCCGCAGCGAACTTGCCGCCAGCGGCGAACTCCTGTGCCCGCATGGCGCCGTGGGGGTGAAGGTCGCGCAAGATCACCTCGGCCCGACCCCGATGATCACGCTTGCCACTGCGCACCCGGCCAAATTCCCCGATGCGGTGGAGGCCGCCACCGGCATTCGCCCCGCGCTGCCGCCGCGCATGGCCGACCTCTTCACGCGCCCCGAGCGTGTGACCCGCGTGCCCAATGATCTGGCCGCCCTGCAAGCGCTGGTGCGCGAGCGCATCTGAGCCAGCCGCTTCCGCGCCGCCCCTTTCGCGCCGCCCCTTTCGCTCGGGCGGCGCAGGCTGTAGAACCAGCCAATTCACACATCCTTCACAGGTGTTTCCTTGACCCTTCGCATCACCACGCTCCCCAATGGTTTCCGCATCGTGACGGAGGACATGCCGGGGCTGAAATCGGCTTCGGTCGGCATCTGGGTCACGGCGGGCGGGCGCCACGAGCGGGCCGAGCAGAACGGCATCGCGCATTTCCTCGAACATATGGCCTTCAAGGGCACCGCCAAGCGCAGCGCCCTGCAAATCGCCGAGGAAATCGAGGATGTCGGCGGCTATATCAACGCCTATACCTCCAAGGAAATGACCGCCTATTACGCCCGCGTCCTGTCTGCCGATGTGGCGCTGGCGCTGGATGTGATCTCCGACATCGTGCTGAACCCGGTCTTCGACCCGAAAGAGATCGAGACCGAGCGCCATGTCATCTTGCAGGAAATCGGCCAGTCGCTCGATACGCCCGATGACATCATCTTTGACTGGTTGCAGGAAGTCAGCTACCCCGATCAGCCCTTTGGCCGCACCATCCTTGGCCCGGCGGAGCGGGTCTCCTCCTTCTCCCGCGCCGATCTGACTGGCTTCGTGACTGAGCATTACGGCCCCGACCAGATGATCCTCGCCGCCGCCGGGGGCCTTGATCACGATGCCATCGTGGCCCAGGCCACCGCGATCTTCGGCAGCCTGCGCCCCGTCGGCAACCCGACCCTGGCGCCCGCGCGCTTTCTGGGCGGCGAGCGCCGCGAGGTGAAAGACCTCGAACAGGTGCATTTCGCCCTGTCCTTCGAGGCGCCGGGCTATCTCTCGCCCGATGTCTATACCGCGCAGGTCTGGTCCACCACCATGGGCGGCGGCATGTCCTCGCGCCTGTTCCAGAAAATCCGCGAAGAGCGCGGCCTGTGCTATTCCATCTTCGCGCAATCGGGCGCCTATGAGGATACCGGCAGCATGACGATCTATGCCGGCACCTCCGAGGCCGAGATCGGCGATCTGACCCATCTGACCATCGACGAGCTGAAACGCGCCGCCGAGGATATGTCCGAGGCCGAGGTGGCCCGCGCCCGGGCGCAGTTGAAGGCCGGGCTGCTGATGGGGCTGGAAAGCCCCTCCAGCCGGGCGGAGCGCAATGCGCGGCTGTTGTCGATCTGGGGCCGGGTGCCGGATGTCGAGGAGGCCGTGGCGCGCATTGATGCCGTCTCCACTGCCGATGTGCGCCGCTATGCCGCCGATCTGGTGGGGGCGCAGGTCGCCATGGCGCTTTACGGCCCGGTCAGCGCCGCCCCCGATCTGGAGGCGATCCGGCGCAGGCTCGCCGCCTGATGCTGCCCGGCCTGCGCCGCAAGATCCGCATCGAGACCGAGCGCATGACCCTGCGCCTGCCGGTTCATGGCGATTACCGCCAATGGGCCGAGCTGCGCGCCGCCAGCGCCGAGTTTCTGGCGCCCTGGGAGCCGGTCTGGGCACATGACCACCTGACCCGCAAGGCCTTTACCAACCGCGTCTATTGGGCCGCCCGCGCCGAGGCGCAGGGCACCGCGTTGCCGCTGCTGATGCTGCGCCGCAGTGACCAGCGCCTGCTGGGCGCCATCACGCTCGACAATATCCGCCGTGGCCCGGTGCAGGCGGGCACTTTGGGCTATTGGGTGGGCGCGCCCTTCGCGCGGCACGGTTTCATGCGCGAGGCGATTCTGGCCGTGGTGCATCACGCCTTCGCGCAGATGGACCTCTCGCGCATCGAGGCCGCCTGCCTGCCCGAAAACGCCGCCTCGCGCGGGGTGCTGGAAAAGACCGGCTTCAAATATGAAGGCGTCGCGCAGGCCTATCTGCAAATCGCCGGTCGCTGGCGCAACCATGTGCTTTACGCCAATCTCCGCGCCGACCGCCGGGGTCGCACGGATGCCGGCTGAGGGTCAGGGGCCGTTCTGACGGGCACAGCAGGGCGAAACTGTCCATGCCATTACAGTTTGGCGTAGAAAATCGCCCAAAGCGTATAGGCCGTTACCGTTTCACTGCGGAGAATTTGGTGGAGCCAGGGAGGATCGAACTCCCGACCTCTTGAATGCCATTCAAGCGCTCTCCCATCTGAGCTATGACCCCACCGGGTGCCGCGGCGCTATGGGTTTTGCGCTGCGATGGCGGGTAATTAGGGGAAGGCGCCGGCGGGGGCAAGAGGGATTTTGCGTCAGCCGCCGATTTTCTGGCTCAGGCTGCGCCAAAGCGCGGCATCGCCAAAACCGACGCCGCAAGGTCGCTTGCGGCATTGCCGCAACGGGCGGCGCGCGCCAACATATGATCAAATTTTCAGGGCCTGTGGCAGGGGAATCATCATGCTGGACCCGTTGGAAACGCGCGGCCGCCCCGACCTGCCTGCAAGGGCGGCGGCGCCCGTTCGCAGCCTCCCCCGCCAGCCAGTGCGCCGCGCATCTGGAAGGATCGCGGCGCAACGCCTTGAAACAAATGTGGAACCTGTTCCGGCGCCCGCGCAGCGGGCGCGGCGTTTTCCCGGCCTTTGCGCGGTGGCACGTCCCGTGGGCGCCCGCGTCTCCGCACCCTTTGCCCCGCAGCGGCGCCTGCTTGCGCCTTGGGCGAAAGCCGAAAAAACCGGCGAGGCGCGGGCGTGAAAGCTGGCGCCTTGGGCGAAATAACTTGCCACAGGCCGCGCGGGCCGCAAAACTTGATCAAAAAATAAAAACGGACTCAGCCAGCGGGGGCGAAGTGACAGCGACAGAAAACGCAATCGAGGCGCGCAACACCGTGAAGGCCTTTGGTCAGGGCACGGCGGCGGTGCGGGCGCTGGATGATGTCTCGGTGACCATCCGCAAGGGCGAGTTCTTCACCCTGTTGGGGCCATCGGGCTGCGGCAAGACCACATTGCTGCGGCTGATTGCCGGGTTTGAAACCCCGACTTCGGGCCAGATCTGGCTCGATGGTCAGGACATCACCCATTTGCCGCCGAACAAGCGCCCGGTGAATACGGTGTTTCAAAGCTATGCCTTGTTTCCGCATCTGACCGTCGCACAAAATGTGGGTTTCGCGCTGCAAATGCAGGGCAAGCCCAAGGCCGAGGTGGCGCAGACCGCGCGCGAGATGCTGGCGCTGGTGAAGCTGGAACATCTGGCCGATCGCAAGATCACCCAGATGTCGGGCGGGCAGCAACAGCGCGTCGCGCTGGCCCGGGCGCTGGCGGCGCGGCCCAAGGTCTTGCTGCTGGACGAGCCGCTTTCGGCGCTGGACCTCAAGCTGCGCAAGGAAATGCAGGTGGAACTGAAGCGCCTGCAACTGGAAACCGGCATCACCTTCGTGTTCGTGACCCATGATCAGGAAGAGGCGCTCACCATGTCCGACCGGATCGGGGTGATGAGCAACGGCAAGCTGCAACAGATCGGCAGCCCGCGCGACATCTATACCCGCCCGGTCAACCGCTTTGTGGCGAGCTTTATCGGTGAAACCAACTTCCTGCCCGCCACGCTGCAAGGCGCCGCCGCCCGGCTGGGAAGCGGCGATCTGGTGGAGGTTGCGGGGGGCGAGGGCCGCGCGGGCGCCGTCACGGTGACAGTGCGCCCCGAGCAGGTGCGGCTGGTGCCGCCCGGCGAGGCCGGTGCGATGGCCGCCACCATCCGCGACTGGGTGTATTTCGGCACCGATACCCATGTGCATCTCACGCTGGCCGATGGCGCCGAGGTGGTGGCGCGGCTGCAAAGCAACCCGACGGGCGAGGCAGGCCTCAGCCGTGGCGCGCCTGCCGGGTTGCGCTTTGCGCCCGGTGCGGCGCAGGTTCTGGGAGACTAGAGCCATGAGCATTTCGGAAGACGCCGCCGCCGCCCGCTCTGTCCGCAATGCCTGGGCGCTTTCGGCCCCGGCGCTGATCCTGCTCACCCTCGCCGCCGCCGGGCCTTTGCTGATCGTGCTGGTCTATTCCTTCCTCAGCCCCGGCAAATACGGCAATGTGGAGTGGGTTTTCAGCCTCGATGGCTGGCGCAGTGTGTTGTATACCAAGGATATTTTCGACGACAGCCTGCAATTGGCCGATGCCCATCTGACGATCTTCTGGCGCTCGGTCAAGCTGTCACTCCTCACCACCGGCATCACCTTTCTGGTGGGCTTTCCCACCGCCTGGTTCATCGCCACACGGCCGCCCAGGGCCCGCGCGCTTTGGCTGTTCCTCATCACCATTCCGTTCTGGACCAACCTTCTGATCCGCACCTTTGCCATCAACGAGGTGATCCGCAACGAGGGCCTGTTCAACACGGTGATGATCAAGCTGGGCCTGTTCTCTGAACCCTTGCGCATCATCAACACCGATGCCGCCGTGCTGATGGGGATGACCTATGTGTATCTGCCGCTGATGGTGCTGCCGCTGTTCGCCGCCATCGACCGCTTCGACATGCGGCTCTTGGAGGCGGGATACGACCTTTACGCCTCGCGCTGGCAGGTCTTGCGCCGCATCATCCTGCCCATCGTGAAGCCGGGGATCATCGCGGGGTCAATTCTGGTTTTCGTGCCTTCGCTGGGGGCCTATGTCACGCCGCGCGTGCTGGGCGGCGGCAAGCAGATGATGATCGGCAATTTCATCGAGTTGCAATTCGGCCAAGGGCGCAACTGGCCTCTGGGCGCGGCGCTGTCGATGTCGCTGCTGATTGTGGTCATGGTGGCGCTGCTGGTCTATGTGCGCGCCGCCGGGAAAGAGGGGCATGGCCATGGCTGATCGCCGTTTCGAGCCGACGCGCATTCCCGGCTTTGCCACGGTCGCGGTGCTGGCCTTCGTGGCGCTTTACCTGCCGATCTTCACGCTGGTCGCCTACGCTTTCAACGGCGGTACCTCGATTGCGGTCTGGGAGGGGGTGAGCCTGCATTGGTTCAGCAAGGCCTGGGAGAATGAGGCGGTGAAATCGGCCACGCTGCGCTCGCTCACCATTGCATCGCTGGCCGCGATCATCGCCACCGGCTGCGCCACGCTGGCAGCCCTTGGCACCACGCGCCGCCGCGCCTTCAAGGGGCAGACCTTCATCTATGTGATGATCAACCAGCCGCTGATGGTGCCCGAGATCGTGACGGCGGTGGCGCTGCTGATCCTGTTCGGCATGGTCAAGCAATGGACGGGGTATCAAGGGCTTGGCTATCTGGTGCTGGCGCATTCGGCCTTTTGCATCCCCTTTGCCTATCTGCCGATCCGGGCGCGGCTGGAGGGGATGGACCTGAGCCTGGAGACCGCCGCCGCCGATCTTTACGCGAATCCCTGGCAGACCTTCCGCCATGTCACGCTGCCCTTGCTCGCGCCGGGCATTCTGGCGGGGGCCATGCTGGCTTTCGTCATCAGCCTGGATGATGTGGTGATCACCGAATTCGTGAAATCGGGCGGGCAGGACACGCTGCCCACCTATATGCTGGGCCAGATGCGCCGCGCCATCACGCCCGAGGTCAATGCGATCTCCACCGGGCTTCTGGGCCTGACAGTGATCTTGCTGACCGCCTTTTTCCTGCTGACCCGCAAGAAAGCCTGAAATCGAAAAATCTGAACAAAACCAATAACCAACCGGGAGAACTTCATGAAAAACCTGCTGAGTGCCACCGCCCTCCTGCTGGCCTCGACCGGCCTTGCCAGCGCCGAAGGCGTGCTGCAACTGTATAACTGGGGCAATTACACCAACCCCGAATTGCTGGCGAAATTCGAGAAGGAAACCGGCATCAAGGTGACGGTGACCGATTACGACAGCAATGACACCGCGCTGGCCAAGATCGAGGCGGGCGGCCATGGCTTTGACCTTGTGGTGCCTTCGGCCAATTATGTGCCGATCTGGGTGGAAAAGGGTCTGGTGGTGGAGCTGGACACCGCCAAGCTGGCCAACAAGGGCAATATCGCGCCGGAATGGGCCGATGTGGCCTGGGATCCGGGCCGCAAATTCTCGATCCCGTGGCAATGGGGCTCCACCGGAGTGGCGGTGAACACCAAGGTTTACGGCGGCGACATCAACACCTCCTCGGTCTGGCTGGAGGTGCCGGCCGAGCTGAAGGGCAAGATCAATGTGGTGCCCGAGATGAATGACATCGTGGCCATGGCGACGATGTGGGCCGGTGGCGCGCCGTGCAGCGAGGATACCGAGGTGCTGAAAAAGGCCCGCGATGCGCTGATCGCGGCCAAGCCCGACTGGATCAGCATGGATTACGGCGCCACCGAGAAACTGTCGAACAATGACTGGGCGGGGTCGGTGAACTGGAACGGCTCGTCCATGCGCGCCCGCGTGGCAAACCCCGATGTGGCCTATGGCTACCCGAAAGAGGGCTATCCGCTGTTCATGGATTCGGCGATGCTGCTGAAGGATGCGCAGAATGTCGAGGAGGCCTACAAGTTCCTCGATTTCATCATGGTGCCGGAAAATGCCGCCTTGATCTCGGCCTTTGCGCGCTATGCCAACGGGATCGCGGGGTCCGAGGCCTTCATGCCAGAAGACATGAAGACCGCGCCCGAAGTGGTGATCCCGGCCGAGTTCAAGGACAAGGGCGTCTTCCTGCCCACCTGCACCGGCAAGGCGCAGGAATATGTCACCGCGATCTGGACCGAGTTGCAGAAGTAATCTGCCGTTGCCGGCGGGGGGCTGTCTGCCCCCCGCACCCCCCGAGGATATTTTTGAACAGAAAATGGAAGATAAAGTGGGGCTGACGGAGCTTTCGGCCACCGAACTGGCGCGGTTGATTGCAGCGCGCGAGGTGAAGCCGTCAGAGGTGATGGCGGCGCATTTGGCGCGGATCGCGGCGGTGAATGGCGCGGTGAATGCTGTTGTGTCCTTGCGCGATCAGGACGTGTTGATGGCCGAGGCGCGGGCGGCGGATGCGGCCCCGCGGCGCGGTTGGCTGCATGGGTTGCCCCTTGCGGTGAAGGATCTGGTGGCGGTCAAGGGGCTGCGCAGCACCTATGGATCGCCGCTGTTTGCCGATCATGTGCCGCTGGCCGATGATCTGGTGGCGGCGCGGATGCGGGCGGCGGGGGCGATTTTCATCGGCAAGACCAATACGCCGGAATGGGGCCATGGCAGCCACAGTTTCAACCCGGTCTTCGGCGTGACCCGCAACCCCTATGACCTGACGCGCACGGCGGGCGGATCATCGGGCGGGGCGGCGGCGGGGTTGGCGGCGCGGATGGTGCCGCTGGCCGATGGCAGCGACATGATGGGCAGCCTGCGCAATCCGGCGGCCTTTTGCAATGTCTATGGCTTTCGCCCCTCTTATGGCCGGGTGCCGGGCGATGCCTTGGGCGACACCTTCATGGCGACGCTGGCGACCGAAGGCCCGATGGCGCGCACGGTCGAGGATCTGGCGCGGTTTCTGGGTGTCCTGGCGGGCGAGAACCCCGCCGTGCCCTTTGGTCTGCCGGGTGGCGATTTCACCGGCGATCCGGCCGAGCTGCGCGGGCTGCGCATCGGCTATCTGGGCGATTGGGGTGGGGCCTATCCGTGCGAGCCGGGGATTCTGGACCTCTGCCGCGCCGGGCTGAAGGTGTTCGAGGATCAGGGCGCGGTGGTCGAGGAGGTCGCGCCGCCTTTCCCGGCAGAGCGGCTGTGGCAGGCCTGGTTGACGCTGCGCGCCTTTCTGAATGCGGGCGCCAAGGGGGCGATGCGCGATGATCCGGCGAAATGGGCGCAGTTGAAGCCGGAAACCCAATGGGAGATCGAGCAGGGCCTGTTGGTCACGGCGGCGCAGGTCTACGAGGCCAGCGTGATCCGCTCGCGCTGGTATGCCCGCGCCGCCCGGCTGTTTGACCGCTTTGACGCGCTGGTGATGCCCGCCGCGCAGGTCTGGCCCTTTCCGGCAGAGTGGCGCTGGCCGCAAGCGATCAACGGGCGGCAGATGGATACCTACCACCGCTGGATGGAGGTGGTGGTGCCGGTCAGCCTGATCGGCCTGCCCAGCCTCGCGGTGCCCTGCGGCTTTGGCAGACAGGGCCTCTCCCAACAGGGCCACCCCCAACAAGGCCACCCCCAACAGGGCCTTCCCATGGGGATGCAGATCATCGGGCGCTTTGGCGCCGATGCGCGGCTGCTGGCCCTGGGCGAGGCCTATCACCGTGCGACCGATTGGCCGGGGCGCCGTCCGCCTCAACTGGCCCCATAGGGGCCGCAAAGCGCCGGGTGCCTTTCGCCGGGCGGGGTGAGGATCAGCTGCCCGGCCTCGATCCGGGCCGGGGCGCCTTGCAGCGGGCCGCTGTCGAATTGCACCTCGGCCCCGAGCTGGGTGAGGCTGCCCGCCTGCCCATCCTCCAGAATGTAAAGCCCCGGCGCCAGCGCCAGCCCGAGGGGCGCAAAGCCGCCACCCTTGGCCGC
>NZ_JAEULU010000052.1 GCF_016792925.1 Gemmobacter sp. | reverse complement strand
GGGCAGGTGCAATCGCGCCAGGTCGGGTGGCGGTCAAGCGGGTTGCCGGGGATGTCGAAGCTGACATCGTAGGGGAGTTCGACCGGCAGGTTTTCCTTCTTCTCGGCCACCACGCCGCAGGTGGGGCAATGCACCACCGGGATCGGGCAGCCCCAATAGCGCTGGCGCGACACGCCCCAGTCGCGCAGACGGAATTTGGTGACGCCCTGACCAAAGCCCCGCGATTCCGCCAGGGCGATGGCTTCGGCCACGCCCTCATCGCCGGTCATCGTCTTGTCGCCGCTGATGCCACGGATATAGCGGACCTTTTCCGATTTCATCGGGGTGTAGGCCTCGGTCAGCACGGCTTCCCCGGCGCCCTCGGCCACGAAAACCGGGGTGATGGGCAGGCTGTATTTGGTGGCGAATTCAAAATCGCGCTGGTCATGCGCCGGGCAACCGAAGATGGCGCCGGTGCCGTAATCCATCAGGATGAAATTCGCGATCCAGACCGGCAGCTCGATGCTCGGGTCCAGCGGGTGCTTGACGCGGATGCCGGTGTCAAAGCCGATCTTCTCGGCGGTTTCCAGCGCTTCGGCGGTGGTGCCGCCCTGACGACACTGGGCAAGGAACGCCTCCACCGCCGGATCACCGGCCAGCGCCTTGGCCATCGGGTGATCGGGGCTGATGCCCGCAAAGCTCGCACCCATCAGCGTGTCGGGGCGGGTGGTGTAAACCTCCAGCTTGGGGAAGCCCACGGGCGCGCCCACCGTCTCAAAGGCGAATTGCAGCCCGCGCGACTTGCCGATCCAGTTGGCCTGCATCAGGCGCACCTTCTCGGGCCAGTCTTTCAACCCGTCCAGCGCCTCCAGCAGATCCTCGGCCATGTCGGAGATCTTGAAGAACCACTGGGTCAGCTCGCGCCGCTCCACCGCCGCGCCCGAGCGCCAGCCCTTGCCGTCGATCACCTGTTCATTCGCCAGCACGGTCATATCGACCGGATCCCAGTTCACCATGGCCGCCTTGCGATAGACGAGGCCCTTTTCCATCATGTCGATGAACATGGCCTGCTGCTGGCCGTAATATTCCGGGTCGCAGGTGGCGAATTCGCGGCTCCAGTCGATGCTGAGGCCCAGGGGCTTCATCTGGCCGCGCATGTCGGCGATATTGCCATAGGTCCAGTCTTTCGGGTGGCCGCCCCGCTCCATCGCCGCATTTTCGGCGGGCATGCCGAAGGCATCCCAGCCCATCGGATGCAGCACCGAAAAGCCGCAGGAGGATTTGAACCGCGCCACCACATCGCCCATGGTGTAATTGCGCACATGGCCCATATGGATGCGCCCCGACGGATAGGGGAACATCTCCAGCACATAGTATTTGGGCTTGGCCGCATCGCGCCGGGCGGTGAACACCCCGGCCTCATCCCAGGTCTGTTGCCATTTGGCTTCGATCTGGCTGGGTTCATAACGCGACATGCTGGCCTCATTCCGCAGGGATACCGCGCGGAATTACACCGGAGGCGGGGAAAAGGTCCAGCCCAAGCATGGCGGGGGCGCGTGCTTTGCGCGCCCGCCCGATGTTGCCCGGTGTTACAGCTTGCTGTCGCGGATGCGCAATTGCCGCGCGCGGGTCAGGATCGCGTCTTCCACGGCGCGCTGCGTCTCGGCCGAGACGGCGCCGCCGCCCTTGCCTTGCAGCGACACTTTCAACGAACGCGCATCCAGCGCCGGATCGCTGACATAGATCGTCGCGCGATAGGCGCGGCCACCGCCGGGCGGGGCGCCATAGCCGGTGACGATGATGCCGGTGAAGGGATCGACCGATTCGATGGGCAGGAAGTTCAGCACCTCAAGGCTGGCCTGCCAGAGGTATTTGTTCACCTCGACCGTGGTGTTCGGGTCTGCATTGTTGGTGAACAGGTCGAGAATCGAGCCCTTGTTGTCCTTTTCGCGCGCCTCTTCCATCTTTTCGATGGCCTCACGCTGGGCGCGGGCGGCCTCGCGGCGCTCGAACTGCCCGGCCGTGGGGGCGGCGCCCGATCCACCAAAGGGGGAGGATCCAAAGCCGGAGCCACCGCCTCCGCAGGCGGCAAGCGCCAGAACGAGGCTTCCGGCAAGGGCAGGGGCTGCAAGGCGCTTGAAGATCATTCCCGGTTCCTTCGACGTGCTTCCCTGCTGTCTATACCGAGGGGGGCAAAGCGAACAAGGCCTTTCGGGCGCGGCGGCCCATGTCGGCGGGGCTGCGCCACCACCGCTATATGTAAGGTGATTTCTCGGGCGATTTTGCTGCATTGCAGCGGCTGCGGGCACTGTGGCAAGCCTGCACCACCCCGCCCGCGTTTGCCCGGTGGCGTGCGGCGGTCATTGCATTCCGGGGCGGTTCGGCTGAAAAGGATTGCCATACCCAACTCGGATTCCCCTGAGTTGGGCCGCACCTTGAGACAACGAGGGAAAACGATGAAAAAGATTCTTCTGGCGACCAGCATCCTGGCTGCTACCACCGGTT
>NZ_JAEULU010000036.1 GCF_016792925.1 Gemmobacter sp. | reverse complement strand
GATGACGGGCCGACGCCCAGCTTGAAGATATCAAAGACCGACAGGAACATCGGATCAGGCACCCGTGCCATAGATCGGGTGCGCCGCGCATAGCGCACGCACCTCGGCCAGCACCGCCGCCTCGACGCCAGCATCGCCTTCGGGATTGGCGGACAGTGCGTCGATCACCTGCAACACCAACGAACCCACCTTGCGGAATTCGGCCACGCCAAAGCCGCGCGTGGTGCCCGCCGAAGTGCCAAGCCGCACGCCCGATGTGACAAACGGCTTTTCTGGGTCAAACGGGATCGAGTTCTTGTTGCAGGTAAGTCCGGCACGTTCCAAAGCGGCCTCTGCCGCCTTGCCCGTCACGCCCTTGGGGCGAAGATCGACAAGAACCATATGGCAATCGGTGCCGCCTGATACGATGCCAAGGCCACCTTCCACCAGCACTTCAGACAGCGCCTGCGCATTGGCGATCACGGCCTTTGCATAGTCCTTGAACGACGGGTCTAGTGCTTCTCCAAAAGCCACGGCTTTGGCAGCGATCACATGCATCAGCGGGCCGCCCTGGTTGCCGGGGAACACAGCCGAGTTGAACTTCTTGCCCAGGGCCTCGTCATTGGTCAGGATCATGCCACCGCGCGGGCCGCGCAGGGTCTTGTGCGTGGTCGTAGTCACGACATGGGCGTGGGGCATCGGGTCGGGGTATTGCCCTGCCGCAATCAGGCCCGCGTAATGCGCCATGTCCACCATCAGATAGGCACCGACCTCATCCGCAATAGCGCGGAAGGCGGCAAAGTCGATGTGGCGCGGATAGGCCGAGGCACCGGCTATGATCAACTTGGGCTTTTTCTCCAGCGCCACTGCGCGCACATTGTCCATGTCGATCAGTTGGTTGTCGGCGCGCACTTCATAGCTGACCACATCGAACCACTTGCCCGACATGGTGACAGGCGAGCCGTGGGTCAAATGCCCGCCATGAGCAAGGTTCAGCCCCATGATCCGGTCGCCCGGCTGCAGCAGCGCCAGAAACACCGCCTGATTGGCCTGTGCGCCGGAATGCGGCTGCACGTTGACAAAGCCTGCGCCGAACAGCTTTTTGGCGCGGTCGATCGCGATCTGTTCCACCACATCGACATGCTCGCAGCCGCCATAGTAGCGTTTGCCGGGGTAACCTTCAGCGTATTTGTTTGTCAGAACCGAGCCTTGGGCGCGCAGCACATCAAGGCTGACGATGTTTTCCGACGCGATCAGCTCGATCTGATTCATCTGGCGATCAAGCTCGTGCGCGATGGCCTCGGCGATGGCCGTATCGGTGATCTGGTTGGCGTTCAGGGACTTCAACATGACAAGGGCCCTTTCAGGCGAAAGCAGGGGGAGCGCCCAAAAGGCGCGATGATATGTGCGAAGGCGTCAGAGCCCGCAAGCAAACTCACGCAGGGCGATGTCCAGAAGCTCGGACACATGCGGGAAGAACGACCGCCAGACCTCGATCCGGAAAGCATCGTCGGCGTCACGGATCAGCACGACCTGTGCGCTGTCAAACAGCGTGCGCTTGGCGGTACCGGGCGCCATGCGCGACAGATCCAGGGGGCAGGCGACCGTCAGGAATTCCTGAGCGCGGGGGCCAGTGATGGCGATCGTGAACTCACGGTCCGAGATCACTGTAAGGCTGTGCGGAGCCTTGGTCCGTGCCTTGGCAAAATCGGCCACGATGGCTGCCTGTTCAGCCTCGGGAGCGTGCAGCAGCCATTCGTCTGGCCCAAGGCACCAGGCAGCGTGACCGTTCTTGACGACACCTTGCCCGATCTTGGTCGGCAGCGGCAGGCCAAAGGCCGCCGAGGCCGCGGCCAGATTGGCGGGGGCGATGCGAAGGTTCAGCCGCGCCACGGGTGGCAGAACGGCAATCGATACGTTGGCAAACGATTTTACGGGGGCGTTCATTCTGGCATCCTCCTCATTCAACCTTCAGCCGGTCACCTTCGGGGTCGTAGAACACGCACCCCGTGACCTTTGCTGCCTGCGAGCCGCCATCCGCCGTGGGGATATGCAGCGTGTCGCCCATCCGGTCAAAGCCGCCTTCGACTACAGCCATGGCAATCGACCGTCCCAACGCCTCGGACCAATAGGAGCTGGTCACATGGCCGATCATCCTCATCGGTTTGGACTGCTTGGGGTCCAGCACGATCTGCGCGCCTTCGACCAGCACGGTCTTCGGGTTCTCGGTCAGCAAGCCGACCAGTTGTTTGCGCCCCTTGGCGACGATGTCAGGCCGTGCGAGCGAGCGCTTGCCGACGAAATCGGGTTTAGCTTTGCCGATGGCCCAACCGATCCCGGCGTCCTCGGGCGTCACGGTGCCGTCGGTGTCCTGACCGATGATGATATAGCCCTTTTCGGCGCGAAGGACGTGCATGGTTTCGGTGCCATAGGGACAGATGTCGTAGGGCTTGCCCGCCGCCATCAGTTTTTCCCACAGCGCGCGGCCGTGGCGGGCTGGGACGTTCACTTCGAACCCCAACTCGCCGGTAAAGCTGATGCGGAAGAGGCGTGACGGGAACCCGGCCACGGTGCATTCGGCAACCGACATATGCGGGAAGGCGGCGTCGGACATATCCTGGCCTTCGACCAGCGGTGCCAGCAGTTTACGGGCGTTCGGGCCGTTGATCGCGATCGTCGCCCATTCCTCGGTCGTCGAGGTCAGCCAGACCTGAAGCTCTGGCCATTCGGTCTGCAGGTAGTCTTCCATCATGTTCAGCACGCGGGCAGCGCCGCCCGTGGTGGTGGTCACATGGAACAGATCGTCGCGCATCCTGCCAATCACGCCATCGTCGCGGATGAAGCCATCTTCGCCCAGCAGAAGGCCGTAGCGGCATTTGCCGGGGGCGAGTTTGGCCCAAGGGTTGGTGTACATGCGGTTCATGAATTCCACCGCATCGGGGCCGGACACTTCGATCTTGCCAAGGGTGGAGGCGTCGAAGATCCCCAGCGACTGGCGCGTGGCCCGGCATTCACGATTGACCGCCGCGTGCATATCCTCACCTGCCTTGGGGAAATACCACGCACGCCGCCACAAGGCGACGGGTTCGAACGCTGCCCCGTTTTCGGCGGCCCAGCTGTCAATCGGTGTCTTGCGCGTCACCTCGAAGTGGCTGCCTTTGTGATAGCCTGCCAGCGCGCCAAACGTCGTCGGCGTATAGGGTGGGCGGAAGGTGGTCAGACCAACCTGCGGGATGTCCTTGCCAAGCGCATCGGATGCGATGGTCAGCCCGTTCATGTTGGACAGCTTGCCCTGATCGGTGGCCATGCCGTTGGTGGTATAGCGTTTCACATGCTCGATAGACCGCATTCCTTCGCGCACCGCCAGCCGGATATCCTTGGCCGTCACATCGTTCTGGAAATCGATGAAAGCCTTGGCGCTGCCGGGGCTGCGGTCTGTCGGGAGTTCCTTTTGGGTGATGCCCGTGCCGGTGCGGTCGCCGGTGACGGCATAGGTTGCCGCACCCGCTTTGCGGCCCAGATCGCGCAGCGCATCCGCGCCTGCCTTGGCACCATCCTCCAGCGCGGCGGCGATGCCCCAAAGCCCGCGGCCCGCGCCGGCAATATGCACGGCTTCGGTCTTGTGGCCAGGCAGATAGGCCTTGGCCTTGGCGTCCCAGTCAAGGCTGCCCTTGGTATGGCTGAACAGATGCAAGGACGGCGTCCAGCCGCCGCACATCAGAACGGCATCGCAGGCGATGGTGCGCGCGGCCCCGACGGTGCCGCCACGCACCGGGTTGACGCGGATGGACTTGACCCGCAGTCGCCCGCCCGTTGCCGTGGCGGTGTGGCCGGTCAACACCTCGATCTGGCGCGACATGGCCGCCTGCATCAGCGCGGGCGCAATATCGGTGCGGGTGTCAACGATGGCCGCCACCTTGCAGCCCGCATCGGCCAGATCAAATGCCGTGTGCCAGGCGCTGTCATGGCTGGTCAGGATCACCGGGCGGTTGCCGACCTTGACGCCAAAGCGGTGCAGGAAGGTTTGCGCGGCCCCCGCCATCATCACGCCGGGGCGGTCGTTGCCGTCAAATACCATCGGGCGTTCAATCGCGCCTTGCGCCAGAATGACCTGACCGGCACGGACCCGCCAAAGTCGTTCACGGGGGGCATCGGCGGGGACATCCGACAGATGGTCTGTCAGCTTTTGGCACAGACCCACCATGTTCTGGTGGTAGTACCCGATCGCCGTGGTCCGGTGCATCAGCCGCACATTCGGCATGCCCGCCAGTTCGGCAAGCGTGGTAGCCAGCCAATCCCATGCCGGTTGGCCCTCGATCATCGGCGAGGGTTCGGACAGGAGCGTGCCACCCATCTCGGCCTGCTCGTCCACCACAGTCACCGAAGCTCCGCTGCGCGCGGCGGTCAGTGCGGCAGCAAGGCCAGCAGGACCGGAGCCAACGATCAGCACATCACAGTGCAGATAGCGGCTGGCGTAATGGTCGGGGTCAAGTTCGGTCGGCGACCGGCCAAGACCGGCGGCGCGGCGGATGAAGGGCTCATAGACCTTGTCCCAGAAGGACTTGGGCCACATGAAGGTCTTGTAGTAGAAGCCCGCCGAAAACAGCATATAGAGCCGGTCGTTGATCGCGCCGAGGTCGAATTTCAGACTGGGCCACTTGTTCTGGCTTTCCGTCGTCAAACCGCTGTAGATCTCTTGCATGGTGGCGCGGGTGTTGGGTTCAAACCTGCCTGGCCCACGACTGGTGCCGATCAGGGCGTTAGGCTCTTCGGACCCTGCAGTCACCACGCCACGCGGACGATGGTATTTGAAGCCGCGCCCCATCAGGTGTTCGCCATTGGCGAGCAGTGCCGAGGCGACGGTATCGCCTTCAAAGCCGGAGAATGTCTTGCCGTCGAAGGTGAAGCGCACGGGCCGGTTCGGATTGACGCGGCCACGTCCCTTGATGCGATAGTCGTTCATTCTGCGGCCTCCAGCTTGGTCACATCAGGGCGGGGTTGCCCGGCGGGATACGTGGTCAGGAAACGGTCAGAGACGGTGTCGCGCAACGCGTTGAAGAACCGACCGCAGCCGTGAATGTGGCGCCAGCGTTCGGCGTGCAGGCCGCGTGGGTTTGACCGGATGAACAGGAAATCGCGCCATTCCTCGTCGCTGAGCTTCGACGGGTCGGCAGGCCGCGCGATATGCGCCTCGCCTGCATAGGCGAATTCCAGTTCGGGCAAGGCGTCATCGCAATAGGGGCAGTTGATCAAAAGCATGGGTTTCTCCTTAGTGCGCGACGGCGGCGGCGGCGGCTTCGTCGATCAGCCGACCCGTGGTGAAACGTTCCAGCGTGAAGGGCGCGTTCAGTTTGTGCGGCTCGTCCTTGGCCACAGTCCAGGCCAGCAGATGTGCCGCCCCCGGCGTGGCCTTGAACCCGCCGGTGCCCCAGCCGCAGTTGACATACAAGCCCTTGACCGGGGTTTTTCCGAGGATGGCCGAGCGGTCGGGCGTCACATCGACGATGCCACCCCATTTGCGCAGCATCCGCATGCGGTTGAAGATCGGGAACACTTCGCAGATCGCGGCCACAGTATGTTCGATCAGGGGCAGCCCTCCACGTTGGGAATAGCTGACATATTGGTCGGTGCCCGACCCGATCACTAACTCGCCCTTGTCAGACTGGCTGATGTAGGCGTGAACGGTGTTCGACATCACAACGCAGGGGAAAATCGGCTTGATCGGCTCAGACACCAACGCCTGCAACGGATAGCTTTCCAGCGGCATCTTCACACCCGCCGTTTGCATGATCACAGAAGTGTGCCCCGCCGCCGAGACCGCGACCTTTTTCGCGCGGATAAAGCCCTTGGCGGTTTCCACCCCTTCGACCGACCCATCAGCCCCGCGCCGGATCGAAATCACCGGGCAGTTCTGGATGATATCGACGCCGCGCTTGGCCGCAGCCCGCGCGTAGCCCCAGGCCACCGCGTCGTGCCGCGCGGTGCCTGCGCGCATCTGCAACGCCGCCCCCATTACCGGATAACGGGCATCGGGCGACACGTTCAACGGTGGGCAAAACGCCTTGGCCTCGGCGGTGGTCAGCCAGCGATTGTCGACGCCGTTCAACTGGTTGGAATGGATGTGGCGCTGGAACGACTGCACGTCATGCACGTTGTGCGCCAACATCATCACGCCGCGCTTGGAATACATGATGTTGTAGTTCAGTTCGGTCGAAAGGTTGTCCCACAGATCCAGCGCGTGGTCGTAAAGCTTGGCGCTTTCGTCATAGAGATAGTTACTCCGGATGATCGTGGTATTGCGCCCGGTATTGCCGCCGCCCAGCCAGCCTTTTTCGATCACCGCGACATTGGTGATGCCATGTTCCTTGGCCAGATAATAAGCTGCCCCCAACCCATGGCCGCCCGCACCGACGATGATGACGTCATATTCCTTCTTCGGCTGTGCGTCCGGCCATTGCTCGGTCCAGTTCTTGTTGCCGGTCAGGGCATTCTTAAGCAGCGACATGGCAGAGAAATGGGTCATCACGGGGCCTTTCGGGATGGCTTCGTTGCGATGCTCCATAATGGCAGGTGGCGCGATTTTGTACTGTATGGATGCGTCAGAATGACGTTATGATTGCGCCACACTTCTGGAGGCCCACCCATGCAGGCAACTTCGACGTCTGCCTCTTCGCCACGCCTGCGGGTTGGTTTCATCCTGACCCGGCGCTTTACGCTCTGCGCCTTTGCAAACTTCGTGGATGTCCTGCGTCTTGCGGCTGATGAAGGCGATGGCTCACGCCCCATTCTGTGCGGCTGGCGGGTGCTTTCCACCACGACGGACCCTGTAGTTTCCAGCAGCGGCATTGCGGTTCAGCCAGAGGAGCGCTTGGGTGACCCTGCGCGGTTTGACTACATCGTTGTCGTGGGCGGGTTGATGCAAGAGCTGGAGTATCTGGACCCTGCCCATGCCGAGTTTTTGCACCGCGCGGCCGAAGGGGGGGTGCCGTTGGTCGGGGTTTGCACGGGTGCGTTCGTGCTGCACCGAGCGGGCCTGCTGCACGGGTATCGTTGCTGCGTCAGCTGGTTTCACCACAATGATTTTCTGGAACAATTCGGCGGCATCACTCCGGTATCAGACCAGATATTCGTGGTGGATCGTGACCGGCTGACCTGTTCGGGCGGCACGAGTTCGGCGCATCTGGCGGCGTTTCTTGTGGACCGGCATATTGGCCGTGCCGCCGCCAAGAAAAGCCTGGCCATCATGATGATCGACGAGGCGATGGCGGCAGAACGACCGCAACCCGGCCTGCCGCTGGAACTGTCTACCGCTGATCCGCTGGTGCGAAAGGCGCTGCTGACAATTCAGCAACGGCTGGAAACACCGCTCACTGTGGCAGCCCTCGCCGAGTATCTGAAAACCAGCCGCCGAAAGCTGGAGCGCCATTTTTCGGATGCACTGAGCATGACGCCTTCGCAGGCAGGCATGGCGATTCGCATTGCGCACGCCGAGCTTTTGCTATCGCGCAGCGCGCGCAGCGTCACGCAGGTGGCGCAGGATTGCGGGTTTGTCGATGTTTCGCACCTGATCCGCGTGTTCAAAACTGCGCGCGGCACAACACCTGAGGTCTGGCGTCGAAAACAGGGCACCCCAATATTGTTGTCTGAAACGAACGGGTGAAGTGGCCGCTCAAGTTGCTTGAAAGAACTCCATGTCGCCAGTACCTGGCACGACATCGAAGTGTGGTCGCCGTCAGCCCCTCCAAGGGCAGACTTCTAAAGAATAGGTTCGCAACATGGCATCCAGCGAACCAGCGCCAAGGCAGCTCTGGCGTTGTGGCGACTTCCTTGGGACGCGGTCGTTGAGGATGGTCGGCACACCCTTATGGCTTGCGGCCGAGAGATCGGCCTCAGTGATGCTGCGCAGGATTGCGCCGGTGGTCACTTGCATGCGTAGTCGTCCTTCTTCAAAGGACGTCGGACCATCGAGCAATAGAAAATCGTGTCCAGCAAGCATGTTGCCGGTTGAACGGATCCTAAGCTCGCCCTAGGTTCCCACTACCACTAGGAAATCAGTGCGGCGTCGGGCCTATGGTCTGGCGTCGTTTCTGTTTCTGGGGGTTGCGTCTTTCGATCGTTTCGGGGCAGGGCATTCGTTCAGGTTCTCAATAGTGAACCTCTTCGTGTCCGTAGCTGCCTTCATAGTCGCGCCATTCGACGAAGACGGACCGATGCCGATAGTTGTGACAGTCTGCCGGTACAGCGAGATCTGAGGCGGTAGGAACCGCAGACACGCTGCTTCGACGGCGGCTGTATTCGCCTTGATCGCCGTAGCTGCCCATGTAGACACCGCCCCAACTGTTGCAGTCGCCATCAGAGCTGCGCCGCTGCTGGTAAGTGATCTCGAACACGCGGATCGAGCGGACGAAGTCAAACGCCGGATCGGAGATGTCGACATCTGCCCGATCCTGGACAAGCTGAAGTGCGAAGGGAGTTTCCGGGACCGAGACGAGCGGCACAGGCTCACCGCGTACAGCGATGTCGAACAGGCGCTCGATCGGTTTCGCCTCGCCCCGGAAACTTGCCCGCATCGGACAGTTCCAGATCTGCAGCGGTGGCTCAATCGGCCAGGGTGTGATGCGGCGGATGAAGACGGCTCGCGCATGGGCGCATTCGGCAGACCCTGGCCAGCCCCCGGCGAGACACAGCAGGATCGCGCAATCGACGGGGTAAGCCGCAACCGGGGTGACGGTTGCAGTTGACAGACCGACACCCAGGAGAAGGGCAGGGAGGAGAGGTTTCACGGGAGATCCTTCTTGGCTGAGGGCGTGTTGAGGAAGGTTGAATAGGCCTCGGTCGCCCTGTGGGCTTCCGAAAGGGCGCGACTGCGCTCGGTATCGAGGCAGGCGATGTGGGAGCTGACAGCCGCAAAGTAGGCCTCGAACTCGGCGGCGATTTCTGCGCGGTACTCGGCGAGAACTGCGTCGGGAAGGTCGGTGAACGGCACTTCGGGCGGAACGCAGCGAATCACCTCTGGTTGTGCGAAAGCTGCGGAGTTCACCATTCCAACGACGCAGAGCGCAGACAGAAGCCGCGCCCGTCGGCGCTTCGAACGAGACTCGCGGAGCCCCGCGACCGCTCCCGGCACCCGCAAAACGGTCAGTGTTTCTTGGGCTTTTCTCAACGTCTTAGCCTCACTTCCAGGCTCCATTTTTCCGGCCGACAGTCACTGCGGCGGCGGAGTTGATCCGACGGTCCAACCTGGCACGCGACGGCGCATCCATCCTTCTTTTATCGTGTTTGTCATTTTTGTGTTGAATACGCCATACTTTCTGTTAGGCATCGCCTCACAAAGAAATCTGCGATACAACGTTCCCAACAGATGATCCGAGGGGACCCCATGAATACCAAACGGCGCGCATTGCCTGTCTTGCTGGAGCGCGACTTCCGCAAGCTGGCCGCATCCGAAGGAGCGACTGTTGAGATCGAGTGTGTCAGTGCGCCCAACCCCGACGAGCGGTTCTCGGGGGAATGGCTGTTCTACGTTGTCAGCCCCGCGGGCGAACGCTTCCTGCTGGTCACGGCGCTTGCGCGGGAACGCATCGTCAACTCCCCGATCGGTATGTTCGGGCTCGCCTTCGGCAAGCTCAACCTCGACCATCTCGACGTGCCTGCTGTCGCTGGCGCTGTTTGCACTGGCATGCGGAGCCTCCCGGGCGGAAGTGATCCGCTGGAATGAGCCGGAAGGCCAGGGCGGTGACATCCAACTTGCGTCTCTGGAGACATCTGTTTTGCGCTATGACGTGCAGGGACAGCTGATTGTCCCCGTTCGCCCTGAACCGGTTGAAGAAGAAACCCGGGAAGGGGAGGCGGATGAGGCTGCTGCCAATGTGTCGTACAGCACCAAAGGCGTCGCAGCCCCACGCAATGTCCTGCCGTCCATCCGGCTGATTGCCACCCGCTATCAGGACCATCCGGCCTTGGCGCGGCTGGAGCTTTCGCCGGCCGAATGGTCTGCCTTCTTCCAGGCAATGATCAAGGTCGAGAGCAATTACACCCAAGGGGCAGTCAGCCACGCCGGTGCCCTTGGCCTTGCGCAACTGATGCCCGGGACGGCTGACTACCTGAACGTTGATCCCGCCGACCCCATCGAAAACCTCGACGGCGGCGCGCGCTATCTGCTGGAACAAATGGCCGCCTTTGGCAGCCTGGAGCTCGCCCTTGCTGCCTACAATGCCGGGCCGGAAGCCGTGCGCAAATACGACGGCGTGCCGCCCTACGCCGAGACCCAATCCCACATCGTCAAGGTGATGGCGGTCTATGACCGCATCCTCACTGAGCTCTGAACCAAGAAGGAAACCTCCCCTCATGCGTAACGAACACGTGGCTCTTCTGGGCCTTACCCTTTGCACCCTTTTTCTGGCGCAATCTGAGCCCGCACTGGCGCAGGTGGTCTTCACCAAGGCCGAAACCGTCGCGACCGGCGTTCTGGCCTCGTTCCGAGGTACCCTTGCGACCGCCTTCTTCGGCATCGCCTTTGTCGTGACCGGGTTCCTCGCGGCCTTCAACCGGATCAGCTGGGCCTGGGTGGCACTGGTCGTGGTCGGCGCCTTCCTTGTGTTCGCCGGCCCGGCCATCGTCGCCAACCTTCGCTCGTCCTTCAGCTGAGGCGAGGTCGGAGCGATGGAGAAAAGCGCGGTCATCCTCGGGCTCTCGCGGCAAGCCAAGTTCTTCGGCCTGCCGATGCCCTATGCCATGGCAGTGGGAGCGATGACCGTGCTGCCCTTCATCTTGTTCAAGCCGGTTTGGTGGTTCCTGACCGCCCCGATCTGGTACGGGCTTGCGCGCTTTGCAACGAAGCTGAACCCGAACGGGCATCATGTCTTTGCCGTGATGATGCAGGTGACGCCGATGGCCATCCTGCGGAAAGGGCGGCGTCATGTTTCTTGAGAGGGAGGGGCTGCGGGGCAGGGCGCGGGCGCTGATCCCGGCGGATCCGAAGATCTATGCGCATCTGCCTTATGTCATCGAGCTTGATGACGAGGTGGTGCGCACGCGCGACAACGGGTTGATGATCTCGCTCGAAGTGACCGGCATCGACGGAATCACATCAGGGTCTTCGGCGATCACCGCGCTGCGGGCCGGGTTCGCACATCTCCTCGATACGCTCGATGAGCGTTTCAGCTTCTATCTGCACCGCATGATGCGTCCGGCCAACGCCCAGCTGAAACCGATCCACGGTCAAAGCTTCGCCGCTGATATCGACCGGGGCTGGAGCGCCGAGTTGCAACGCCGCAATCTGCAGGAATCCGTGCTGATCCTGACCGTGGTCCGGCGGCAGGTTGCCCCGCTGGCTGTGCCACTCTTTGGTAAGGCCGCAGCAAAGGTCTGGGGCGAGGATACCGACCGGCGCTTGGAAGAGTTGCGCGAGGTGGTATCAATCCTCGAGACTGGACTTGGCGTCAAATGCCACCGTCTCAAGATCAGCGATGGCAGCCTGATCGGCTTCTACGCCTCGCTCCTGACGGGAGAGCTTCGTGCCAAATCGCGCAGCGCCTTCGGCATTATCGCTGAGGATGCCAGCGATGCCGCCATCCGTTTCGGCAAAGGCCAGTTCACGGTGGAGGAGGGGGCCGACACGCCGCGCGTTGGCGCCGTCCTCTATGTCAAATCCTATGCCACATCGACCTGGCCCGGCATGCTTGATGCACTTGGGGCCAGCCGCGACACCATCATCACCCACAGCTACACGCCCATCGAGCGCGGGAGCATCACCGAACGGGTGAAGCGCCGGGTCGCCCAAATGCGGGCCTCCGAGGACATAGCCGCCACGATCGAGGCCCAACTCTTTGAGGCCGCCGACAAGTCCGAAAGCGGCGAGCTCGGGTTTGGCATCCACCAGATGACCATCACGGTCTTTGCCGGCGATCAGGCTGCTCTCGACATCGAAGTCGCCCGCATCCGCAGTATCGCGCATCAAAACGGCATGCGGTTGGTTCGCGAAGTCACAGCGCTCGAGGCCGCCTTCTTCGCCATGCACCCCGGCAATATGGATTACCGGGCACGCGACATGACGGTCTCGTCCCTGAACTTCGCCGATATGGCAGCTCTGCATGCGGCCGACACCGGGACAGAGGCCGCACGCCTGCCATGGCAAACGCCGCTGACGCTGTTCCAAACCCTGCAAGGCTCGCTGCACCGCTTCAGCTTCCATGAACCCGGCGATCCAACAGCCGAGCCGACAAACGGCCACACCCTCGTCTTGGGCAAATCTGGCGGCGGCAAGACCACGACCGTCGCTTTCCTCGCAGCCCAGGCCCAACGAGCAGGGGGCCGAACGATCATCTTTGACAAGGAAGCCGGCCTCAAAATGGCTGTGCGCGCCCTTGGTGGTCGCTATGCCGAAATCCGCGCCGGACGCCCAACTGGCTTGAACCCACTTGCGACCGAGTCTGGCGAACGTGGCGAGGCATGGTTTCTGGATTGGCTGGTGGCACTGCTTGAATCCCGCAGCGGTCCAATGACACCTCTGCAATCCGAGGCCCTGAAATCCGCAATCACTCAGAACGGCAAGGCCCGGGAAGGTCTGCGGAATTTCCGCGCATTTCAGGAACTCTTTGGCGATGTGGGTGACGGTCTCGATCTCGCGCAGCGGATCAGCGAATGGGGGCCGGAAGGGCGCTATGGCTGGGTCTTCGGAGAGGCCGACGAACCGGTGGTGGATTTCACCAGCCATGACGTCACGGCCGTCGATCTCACCGAAATCCTCGATCTCGGCACCGAGCGCACTGCGATCCTTGGCTATCTCTTCCGCCGCATCGAGATGCTGATCGAGGAAAAGCGCCCGACGCTGATCCTGATCGACGAGGCCTGGAAGGTGCTCGATGACGAGTACTTCGCCAAGAAGCTCGCCGAATGGTTGGTCACGGCCCGCAAGAAGAACGTCGTTGTCGTGATGATGACCCAGTTCCCAAGCCAGATCCGAGGATCGAAAGCCCGTTCAATCCTGGAAGCCCTGCCAAACCAGCTCCTGTTCCCGAACGGCGAAGCCGCAAGCTCCGACTATGACGGGTTCCGGCTGACCGATGGCGAGTTGGACTTTGTCCTGAGCCCGATCCCGGGCCAGCGCATGGTGCTGTCGCGCACCCCGCGCAGTTCGACCGTGCTGAATGTCGATCTCAAAGCCCTAGGGCCGCTGTTGACAGCACTTGGCGGTGGTCAGGCCGGGCTTAACGCCTTTGGCGCCGACTACGCCGCACGGCCCAAATTCTGGAAGGAATGATTGTCCAATGAAATCAATATATTACATAACCTTGATTATCGGACTCGGAGGTTCAGGGCTTGCGGGCTGCACTGGCGTGCCGATTGCCAAGACCAATTGCTGGGCCACCGCTGGTTCTACTGTGACCACTTCCACCAAAGGCGCAAGCCCGGATGCTGGCCTTGTCTCTCGCAGCAACACATCGAGCCTTGATGTCATTCCCTGCCGCTAAACTTCAACGCTCGGCTAGGGTCTTTGCTCTAGCAACTGCGGCGCTGCCGATGATGGCGGCGGCGCAGGGCGTGCCTGTGGCCGATGGCAAGTCGATCGTCCAGCACGTTCTGGAAATCGCGCAGATGTCCTATCTCACCGGCGGTCGCGAACTTGAGGCCGACAAAAAGCGCCGCATCGACGAATTGCACCAGGACCAACTCGATGCGCTGGATGCCACGCTGGCGATGATGACGGGTCAGACACCGTGGATCGGTGATCTCGAAGTGATCCCCGGTGCTGAGGCCGAAGTCCTCTATGCAGTGGAGGACAACAACCCCTACGCAGATCGGCTCTTTGGCGATGCCAAGACCAGCATCGAAGAGATGATCGTGGCAACCGCGCAGAAATATGCCGGACACCCCGGTCTTGCCCGCGCGGGGTTGAACCCCGTCGAGTTCCGCATCTGGTTCCAAAGCCTCGTGAAGCAGGAGTCCGGGTTTTCCATCGGGGCGCGCAGCCCAGTTGGGGCCTTTGGTCTGACGCAGGTGATGCCGGATACGGCCAAAGGTCTCGGCATTTATCCCGCTTACTATGACGACCCGATGCTACAGCTTGACGGTGGCGCGCGGTACTTTCTGACGCAGTTGAATGTTGATTGCCACTGAGATTTGACCCGGCAACAGCGGAAATTGTCATTGAGAATTGACCCATGTGCAACCTTGCCCCGGCTTGAACCAGCTGGGGGCAAATGGAGTGATCGACATGGGATTTTTGAAGGTTATCA
>NZ_JAEULU010000010.1 GCF_016792925.1 Gemmobacter sp. | reverse complement strand
CGGGCGGGCACCGGCCTCTCGCGCATTGGCGGTGCCGGTCTTGCGGTAAGGTTTCCACATCGGGCGGGGAAAAGCGGTGCTTTTCCTGATCCGCCCGAAAACCTCAAGCCGAGAACCTCAAATCTCCTCCACCATCACCACGCCCTGCATGATCTTGATGGCGCCCTTGATCTGCGGCGTGACGGGCAGCGGGTCGGGGAGGGTGAGGTCGATCTCGCGGCCCTGATCATCGGGCACGGTGAAGGTGATCTGGCCGCGCTGGCGCCCGGCCTCGACGCGGGCGAACAGGGCGGCGACGGAGGCCACGGCCTCGACCCGGTCCAGATGGATGCGCAGGTTCGAGCCGCCCGCCTGCGCCGCCACGGTATCAATCGGCGCGGCGGCGCGCGCCAGAAGTTTCAGCGTCTCGCCTTCCAGATTGGCCTCGACGGTGAGGACGACATTCTTGCCCGGCTCCAGATGATCGCGGCATTGTTCCAAAGTGTCAGAAAACACCGTCACCTCATAGAGGCCCGTGGGGTCTGACAGTTGCACAAAGGCAAAGCGGTTGCCCTTGGCCGATTTGCGTTCCTGCCGCGAACTGACCGAACCGGCGAGTTTGGCGACCGTCGGCCCGCGCTCGCAGGCGGCGGTCAGCTCGGTCAGGGTCATCACCTTCTTGCGCTTCAACGGCCCCATATAATCATCCAGCGGATGCCCCGAGAGGTAAAAGCCGATGGCCTGATGTTCTTGGCTAAGCCGCTCGACCGGCAGCCAGTCGTCGCGGCCCCGGATGCGGGGTTCGGGGATGTCGGACCCCGACGACCCGAAGAGCGAGACCTGATCCGAGGCCGCCGCCTCATGCACCGCCGCCGAATAGGCGACCAGACTGTCCAGCGCCTCAAACACCCGGGCGCGGTTGCCATCCAGCTGATCGAAGGCCCCGGCGCGGGCCAGCATCTCCAGCGGGCGCTTGCCCACGCGCTTGAGATCGACCCGGCGGGCGACATCGAACAGCGTGGCAAAGGGTTTTGCGCCGCGCGCCTCGACGATCATCTTCATCGCCTCGACGCCCACATTCTTCAAGGCGCCAAGCGCATAGACCACCCGGCCCTGATCGACGCTGAAGGTGGCGAGCGAGCGATTGACGCAAGGCGGCACCACCGGAATGTCGAGTTTGTCCAACTCGCGCTTGTAGACCGCCAGTTTGTCGGTGAGGTGAATATCGCAATTCATCACACCGGCCATGAATTCGACCGGGTGATTGGCCTTCAGCCAGCCGGTTTGATAGCTGACCACGGCATAGGCGGCGGCGTGGGATTTGTTGAAGCCGTAATTGGCGAATTTCTCCAGCAGGTCGAACACCTCGCCGGCTTTCTTGGCGTCGATATTATGGGTGGCCTTGGCGCCTTCGATGAATTTCGGGCGTTCCTTGGCCATTTCCTCGGCGATCTTCTTGCCCATGGCGCGGCGCAGAAGGTCGGCGCCGCCAAGGCTATAGCCCGCCATGACCTGCGCGATCTGCATCACTTGTTCCTGATAGACGATGATGCCCTGGGTCTCGGCCAGAATGGGGTCGATGGTGGGGTGGAGGCTCTCCAGCGGGCGAAGGCCATGCTTCACCTCGCAATAGACCGGGATATTTTCCATCGGGCCGGGGCGATAGAGCGCCACCAGCGCCACGATATCTTCGATACAGGTGGGTTTCATGCGCCGCAGCGCGTCCATCATGCCGGTGGATTCCACCTGAAACACCGCGACCGTGCGGGCCTGCGCGTAGAGGTCATAGGTGACCTTGTCATCCAGCGGGATATGGCCGATGTCATTCTCGGCGCCCGGCTTGGGGTCATAGAGCCGGCGGCCATCGGCGGCCTCGTGCAAGTGCCGCCCGGTGCCGCGGATCAGGTCGATGGCGTTCTGGATGACGGTCAGGGTTTTCAGGCCCAGAAAGTCGAACTTCACCAGCCCCGCCGCCTCGACCCATTTCATGTTGAACTGGGTGGCGGGCATGTCGGAGCGCGGGTCTTGATACAGCGGCACCAGCCGGTCCAAGGGGCGGTCGCCGATCACCACCCCGGCGGCGTGGGTGGAGGCGTTGCGGAGCAGCCCCTCGATCTGCATGCCGTAATTCAGCAGACGGTCCACCACCTCCTCGGATTTGGCGGCCTCGCGCAGGCGGGGTTCATCGGCCAGCGCCTTCTGGATCGAGACGGGTTTCACCCCCTCGACGGGGATCATCTTCGACAGGCGATCCACCTGGCCGTAAGGCATCTGCAACACCCGCCCCACATCGCGCACGGCGGCCTTGGACAGCAGCGCGCCGAAGGTGATGATCTGGCCCACCTTGTCGCGGCCATAGCGTTCCTGCACATAGCGGATGACCTCCTCGCGGCGGTCCATGCAGAAGTCGATGTCGAAGTCGGGCATCGAGACGCGTTCCGGGTTCAGGAAGCGTTCAAACAGCAGGGCATAGCGCAGCGGGTCAAGGTCGGTGATGGTGAGCGCATAGGCCACCAGCGAGCCCGCGCCCGAGCCGCGCCCCGGCCCCACCGGGATGTCATGCGCCTTGGCCCATTTGATGAAATCGGCCACGATCAGGAAATAACCGGGGAATTTCATCCGCTCGATAATATCCAGCTCGAAGGTGAGGCGGGCCTCGTATTCCTCCACCGGCGCGGCATGGGGGATCACGGCGAGGCGGGCGCGCAGGCCCTCCCAGCTTTGGCTGCGCAGCGCCTCCACCTCGTTATCGGCGAATTTCGGCAGCAAGGGCGCGATCTTCGGCACCTTGTAGGCGCAGCGACGCGCGATCTCGACGGTGTTTTCCAGCGCCTCGGGCAGATCGGCGAACAGCGCGCACATTTCGGATTCGGACTTGAAGTAATGTTGCGGCGTCAGCCGGCGGCGCGGTTCGGATTGATCGACATAGGCGCCTTCCGCGATGCAGATAAGGGCGTCATGCGCCTCATACATCTCGGGCTTGGGGAAATAGACATCATTGGTGGCAACGATGGGCAGGCCCATGGCATAGGCGAGATCGAGAAAGCCGCGCTCGGTGGCGGCCTCGGCCTCCATCAGGCGGCCGCCCTCGCCGGGATGGCGCTGCAATTCGACATAAAGCCGGTCGGGGAAGATGGCGGCGAGGCGGGTCAGCAGCGCCTCGGCCCGGGCCATGTTGCCGGTTTGCAAGATCTTGCCCACCGGGCCTTCGGCGCCGCCAGTCAGGCAGATGACGCCCTCGCTATGCGCCTCCAGATCCTCCAGCGTCAGATGCGGGATCTGGCCGGATTTCTCGATGTAGAGGCTGGTCGAGAGCGCCATGAGGTTCATATAGCCCGCCTCGCTTTGCGCCAGCAGCACAAGCGGCGCAGGCAGGCGCAGCTTTTCGCCGGGGCGGGCGGGGTCGTGCATCAGGGCCATCTGGCAGCCGACAATGGGCTGCACGCCCGCGCCTGCGGCGATGGTGGAGAACTCCAGCGCGGCGAACATGGCATTGCTGTCGGTCACCGCAACGGCAGGCATGTTCTGCGCGGCGCAAAGCCCTACAAGCTTTTTCACCGGCACCGCGCCTTCCAGCAGCGAATATTCGGTATGGGTGCGGAGATGGATGAATCGGACAGGCTCTGACATGGCGGCAGAGTATCATCGGGCGGGGGTGATGACAGCCCAAAGAACGGGCAGTCCGCATTCTTCGGGATTTTCTGCAACTCCTTTCGCGTTTTCAGGAAAGGTTCTGCTGGACAGGGGCGCCCCGCCTCTGGTCTGCTGACAGGAACCAGAATAAAGGCCGCCCGCTTTTACGCCGCATCGGAGAGGGCAGAGAGGCCGAAGGGAGTAAGGCGGCGGGACGTGTGATGACCGAGCTTGCGTTTCTGCTCAACGGAACGCCGGTGCGCCTGTCGGGGGTGGCCCCCACGCGCACGCTTTTGCAATATTTGCGCGAGGATCGGGGGCTTTGCGGCACCAAGGAGGGCTGCAACGAGGGCGATTGCGGCGCCTGCACGGTGGTGGTCAGCGATGAGGCCGGGCCGCGCGCGCTGAATGCCTGCATCCTGTTCCTGCCGCAATTGCAGGGCAAGGCGGTGCGCACGGTCGAAGGCTTGTCCGGGCCGGAGGGCCAGCTGCACCCGGTGCAACAGGCGATGGTCGATCATCACGGCAGCCAATGCGGCTTTTGCACGCCGGGCTTTTGCACCTCGATGGCGGCGGCCCATGCGCAGGGGCGGCAGGATCATGATGTGGTGCTGGCGGGCAATCTGTGCCGCTGCACCGGCTATGCGCCGATCATCCGCGCGGCTGAGGCCGCCGCCGCCCAGCCCGTGCCGGATTGGATGCAAGAGGCCCCCCCCTTCATCTTGGCCCAAATATCCTCGGGGCCAATATCCGAGAACTCTGGGGGGGAAGCCCCCGGCGCTTTCCACCCCGAAACCCCGGATCAATTGGCAGAGTGGTATCTTGAAAACCCCGACGCCACGCTGGTGGCGGGGGCCACCGATGTGGGTCTTTGGGTCACCAAGCAGCTGCGCGCGCTGCCGAAAGTCGCGTTCTTGGGGGGCATCCCCGCCATGAAGCGGATCGAGACCGAGGGGGACATGATCCGTATCGGCGCGGGGGTCTCCATCACCGATCTGCGCGCCGCGATGGCGGCCCCGCATCCGAGCTTCGCGGCGATGCTGACCCGCTATGCCAGCGAACAGGTGAGGAATGCCGCGACTATTGGCGGCAATATCGCCAATGGCTCGCCCATTGGCGACGGCCCGCCCGCGCTGATCGCTTTGGGCGCGCGGTTGCATCTGCGGCAGGGGGCCGCGCGGCGCGAGATGGCATTGGAGGATTTCTTCCTCGAGTATCGCAAGCAGGACCGTCGCCCAGGCGAGTTTGTGGAGGCGGTGACGATCCCTGCCCGCGCGCCGGGGCTGAAGGTTTACAAGCTCTCCAAACGCTTCGATCAGGATATCTCAGCCGTGCTGGGGGCCTTCAACCTGACGGTTGAGGGTGGCGTGATCACGGCGGCGCGGATCGCCTTTGGCGGCATGGCGGGCACGCCGAAACGCGCGCGGGCGATGGAGGCGGCGTTGATGGGTCAGCCTTTTGCCTTGGCGGCCTTTGAGGCGGCGAAGGCGGCCTGTGCCACTGATTTCGCGCCGCTCAGCGACATGCGCGCCAGCGCCGCCTATCGGCTGGAGGCGGCGGGCAATATGGCGCTGCGCTATTGGCATGAGGCCTCGGGCGGCGCGGTGAATGTGTTGGAGGTGCGGGCATGAGCATGGGCAAACCCTTGCCGCATGACGCGGCGCCGCTGCATGTGACGGGCGCTGCGCGCTATACCGATGACATTCCGCTGCCCGGCGATGCGGCGCATCTGGCCTTCGGGCTTTCCACCTGTGCGCATGGGGCCATCACCGCGATGGACCTTGCCGCCGTGCGGGCCGCCCCCGGCGTGCTGGCGGTGTTCAGCGCCGAGGATTGGCCCGAGATGCCGGATTGCTCGCCCAGTTTGGGCGATGAGCCGCTGCTGGCCACCGGTGTGGTGCATTACGTGGGCCAGCCGGTGTTTCTGGTGGTGGCCGACAGCCATCTGGCGGCGCGCAAGGCCGCGCGGCTGGGCAAGATCACTTACGAAGAACGGCCCGCGCTGCTGACGGTGGAGGCGGCCCTCGCGGCCAACAGCCGCTTTGAGGCCGGGCCAGTGGTCTGGGCGCGCGGCGATGCGGGCGCGGCGATTGCCAAGGCTCCGCAGGTCATCGAAGGGCGGTTCGAGGTCGGCGGGCAGGAGCATTTCTATCTGGAAGGCCAGATCGCCGCCGCCCTGCCGCAAGAGGGCGGGGATATGGTGATCTACGCCTCGACCCAGCATCCGAGCGAGATTCAGCACAAGGTGGCCCATGCGCTGCATCTGCCGATGAGCGCGGTGCGGGTGGAGGTGCGCCGGATGGGCGGTGGCTTTGGCGGCAAGGAAAGCCAGGGCAACCATCTGGCGATTGCCTGCGCCATGGCGGCGCGCGCCACCGGGCGGCCCTGCAAGATGCGCTATGACCGCGATGATGACATGGTGATCACCGGCAAGCGGCATGATCTGACCATCGGCTATCGTGCGGGGTTCGATGCGACGGGGCGGATTCTGGGGCTGGAGTTCCAGCATCTGATCCGCTGCGGCTGGTCGCAGGATCTGAGCCTGCCAGTGGCCGACCGCGCCATGCTGCATGCCGACAATGCCTATTTCCTGGAGCATCTGCGGATCGAGAGCCACCGGCTGCGCACCAACACCCAGTCGAACACCGCCTATCGCGGGTTCGGCGGGCCTCAGGGTGTGGTGGGGATCGAGCGGGTGGTGGATCACATCGCCCATGTGTTGAAGCTGGACCCGGTGCAGGTCCGGCGGCGGAATTTCTATGCGGAAATAGCGGAAGGGGGGCTGTCTGCCCCCCGCGCCTCTGGCGCTCCCCCCGAGGATATTTCGGCCAAGATGAATGCGGGGGCGTTCCGGGCAGAGGCGCCGGGAACGGGGCGGCGTTTCGGCGGGGCGTTTTCGCCCAAACCTGCGGTGCAGACCACGCATTATGGCATGCCGGTGGAGGATTTCTGTCTTCGGGCGATGCTGGACGAATTGGAGCGGACCTCCGGTTACGCGGCGCGGCGGGCGGAGATTGCGCGCTGGAATGCGGGGTCGCCCGTGTTGAAGCGCGGCATTGCGCTGACGCCGGTGAAGTTTGGCATTTCGTTTACGCTGACATGGCTCAATCAGGCCGGGGCCTTGGTGCATCTGTATCAGGATGGCTCGATCCGGTTGAACCATGGCGGCACCGAGATGGGGCAGGGGCTGTTTCAGAAAGTGGCGCAGGTGGCGGCGGGCGTGTTTGGCGTGGAGGTGGCGGCGGTGAAGATCACCGCGACCGATACGGCGCTGGTGCCCAATACCTCGGCCACGGCGGCCTCGTCGGGCAGTGACATGAACGGGATGGCGGTGCAGGCGGCCTGTCTGACCATCCGCGCGCGGCTGGCGGAGTTCATGGCGGGCAAGTTTGGCGTGGCGACGGATCAGGTTCGGTTCGAGGGCGGCGAGGTGAAGGTGGCGGGCGAGGCCTTTGCCTTTGCCCAAGTGGCGGCCTGGGCCTATCAGGCGCGCATCTCGCTGTCGGCCACCGGGTTTTATGCAACGCCCAAGATCAGTTGGGACCGGGTGAAGGGGCAGGGGCGGCCTTTCCTCTATTTCGCCTATGGCGCGGCGGTGACCGAGGTGGTGATCGACACGCTGACCGGGGAAAACCGCATTCTGCGCGCCGATCTGCTGCATGATACCGGCGCCAGCCTCAATCCGGCGATTGATATTGGCCAGGTGGAGGGCGCCTATGTGCAGGGCGCGGGCTGGCTGACCACGGAGGAGCTGGTCTGGGATGGCAAGGGGCGGCTGATGACCCATGCGCCCTCGACCTACAAGATCCCGGCCTGTTCGGACCGTCCGCCCGTTTTCAACGTGGCGCTATGGGGGCGCGAGAACCGCGAGGCGACGGTGGGCCGCTCGAAGGCGGTGGGGGAGCCGCCCTTCATGCTGGGTGTTTCGGCCCTCATGGCGCTGTCGGATGCTGTGGCGGCATGCGGCGATGGCTCGGTTTACCCTGCTTTGGACGCGCCTGCCACGGCAGAACGGGTGCTGTGGGCGGTGCAAAGGCAGCGCGGGCATGTTTGACCGGGAGGCTTTGGCGCAGGCCCTGAGGCTGGCCCCGCGTGTGGTGCGGGTGGTGCTGGCGGAGGTGAAGGGCTCCTCCCCGCGCGAGGTGGGGGCGGCGATGCTGGTCTGGCCGGAGGGGCAGAGCGGCACCATCGGCGGCGGGGCGCTGGAGCATCAGGCGGCAGAGCGGGCGCGGGCGATGCTGGCCGGGGGCGCGCCGCTGCGCTTCGAGCGGGTGCCGCTGGGGCCAGCGCTGGGGCAATGCTGCGGCGGGGCGGTGGCGTTGCTGTCGGAACTGTATGGGGCGGTGCCCGAGGGCGCGGTGATTGCGCGGGCGGTCGCGGGCGCGCCGATGCCCCTGGCGGTGAAGCGGCTGCTGGCGGCGCAGCGGGGCGAGGGGGTGGCGCCCGCGGCGCAGCTGGTGCAGGGCTGGTTCATCGAGCCGGTGGCGCGGCCCTCGCGTCAGGTCTGGGTCTGGGGCGCGGGGCATGTGGGGCGGGCGCTGGTTGCGGTGCTGGCGCCCTTGCCCGATCTGGCGATCACCTGGGTCGATACCGCGCCGGAGCGCTTTCCCGACGTGATCCCGCCCGGCGTGACGGCAGTGCCGGTGGCGGACCCTGCGGGGCTGGTGGCCCATGCGCCACAGGATGCGGAGCATCTGGTGCTGACCTATTCGCATGCGCTGGATCTGGAGCTGTGCCACCGGATTCTGGCCCATGGCTTCGCGCGGCTGGGGCTGATCGGATCGGCCACAAAAGCGGCGCGCTTTCGGGCAAGATTGCACGATCTGGGGCATTTGTTGACGGAAATTCAACGGATTGCCTGTCCTATAGGCGATACGAGCCTTGGCAAACACCCTCAGGCCATAGCATTGGGGGTGGCAACCGAACTGTTGAGGACGGCCCCGCAGAGGGCGCGCCGTGGGGAGAGGATGGCATGACCGAGCTGTTGCGGATCGAGGGCGTGACCAAGGCCTATCCGGGCGTGGTGGCCAATAGTGACGTGTCCTTTACCATCAAACCGGGCGAGGTGCATGCCCTGCTGGGGGAAAACGGCGCCGGGAAATCGACGCTGGTGAAGATGATTTACGGGCTGGTGAAGCCCGATCAGGGCCGCATGCTGTGGCGCGGCGCCGCCTATGCGCCCGCCAAACCCTCGGTGGCGCGGGCTGCGGGCGTGGCCATGGTGTTTCAGCATTTCAGCCTGTTCGAGGCGCTGAACGTGGCGGAAAACGTGGCGTTGGGCATGGAAACTCCGCCGCCGATGCGCGAGCTGGCCGCGAAAATCCGCGCGGTGAGCGAGGAATATGGCCTGCCGCTGGACCCGGGCCGGATGGTGGGCGACCTGTCGGCGGGCGAGCGTCAGCGGGTGGAGATCATCCGCTGCCTGCTGCAATCGCCGAAACTCCTCATCATGGACGAGCCGACCAGCGTGCTGACGCCGCAGGAGGTGGAGATCCTGTTCAAGACGCTGCGGCAGTTGAAGGCCGAGGGCACCTCGATCCTGTATATCTCGCACAAGCTGGAGGAGATCCGCGCGCTCTGCGACGAGGCGACGGTGCTGCGCCGGGGCAAGGTGGTGGGCACCTGCACCCCGTCGGAGAAGACCGCGCGCGAGCTGGCCGAGATGATGGTGGGCGCGGTGCTGACCCCGCCGGAGCGGCGCGCGGGCGCGAGGGGCGAGGTGGCGCTGGGCGTCAGCGATCTGTCGGTGCCCTCGCCCATCCCCTTTGGCACCAGCTTGAAAAACATCAGCTTTACAGTTGCCAAGGGCGAGGTGCTGGGCATTGCGGGTGTGGCGGGCAATGGGCAGGATGAATTGCTGCTGGCGCTGAATGGGGAAATTCGCAGCGCGGCCGATAAGGTGCGCATCCATTCCCAGCCGGTGGGCGATCTGGGGCCGGAGGCGCGGCGGCGGGCCGGGCTGGTTTCCGCCCCGGAGGAGCGCTTGGGCCATGCGGCGGCGCCCAATATGTCGCTGGTGGAAAATGCGCTGCTCTCGGGCGCGGTGCGGCAGGGGCTGACCCGGCGCGGCTTCATCGACTGGGCCAAGGCGGAAGATTTTGCGAAGGCGATCATTCAGGGGTTCGACGTGCGCACGCCGGGGCCCCATGTGGCGGCGCGGGCACTGTCGGGCGGGAACTTGCAGAAATTCGTGGTCGGGCGCGAGCTGCTGCAAGCGCCGGAGGTCATCGTGATCAACCAGCCGACCTGGGGCGTGGATGCGGCGGCGGCGGCCTCGATCCGGCAGGCGATCCTGGACCGCGCGGCAGAGGGCGCGGCGGTGGTGGTGATCAGTCAGGATCTGGACGAGCTGTTGGAAATTGCAGACACAT
>NZ_JAEULU010000009.1 GCF_016792925.1 Gemmobacter sp. | reverse complement strand
GGCCAAGCGCAAGATCGACCGCATCGCGCTGTTCCGCACCGCGCCCGGCCTGACGCTGCGCCCGGATCACACGTTCAGCGACGAGGAATACAACACCTATTCCTGCCCCTGGCACCACAATATCACCGCCTGCATTTGCAGCTTCCGCACGGCAAAGGCGCTGAAATCCAATCCCGGTTCGCGCTATGACATCCACAATTTCCGCTGGCACAGCAGCACCGAATTTCTGTGGCACAGCCAGCAGCTGATGGACCTTGGCCTGATGGAGCCGGGGCAGTGGTTCTGAAAGTGACGCCTCTCTGGCATCACAACAGAGCGCGGGCCTCGGGCGCCTCGGCTTCCAGCTTGCGCCGCAACCGTGTGAGCGCGGCGGTCTCAAGCTGCCGGATCCGCTCTTTCGAGAGACCCAGCTCTGCCCCGAGGCTTTCCAGCGTGCGCGCCTCGTCCTGCAAACGGCGCTGCGTCACGATATAGCGTTCGCGCGCCGGCAGATCGGCCAAAGCCGAGGCCAGCCAGCCGCGCAAACGCGCCCCGTCATGCGCCTCGGCAACCGTTTCGGTCTGCGCGGGCGCCTCATCCTCCAGCGCCTCGATCCATTCGCGCCCCTCATCCTCGCCGCCCTGCACAGCATTCAGCGAGAAATCCGCCCCGGCCAGACGGCCTTCCATCATCTGCACATCAGAGAGTGGCACCCCCAGATCCAGCGCAACCCGCTGGTGCAGCTGCGCGCCATCCAGCCGCTCGCCCGCAGCGGCGGCCTCTCGCATAAGCCTCGCCTGAACCCGCCGCATATTGAAAAACAAGGATTTCTGGCTTGCGGTGGAGCCGGTGCGCACCAGCGACCAGTTCCGCATCACATGATCCTGAATCCCGGCCTTGATCCACCAGACGGCATAGGTGGAAAAACGCACGCCGCGATCAGGATCGAACTTTTCGGCTGCCTTCATGAGACCCAGATTGGCCTCCTGGATCAAATCATTGACCGGCGTGCCGTAGCGGCGAAATTTCATCGCCATCGAAACGGCAAGGCGCATGTAGGCGGTGATAAGCCGGTGCAGGGCCTGCGCGTCGCGCTGATCCCGCCAGGCCCGGGCGAGGGCCGCCTCGGTCTCGGCATCCAACAATTCGGCCTTCATCGCTTGGCGCGACATCCGAAAATCGCTATATCCATCCAGCGCCATGATAGCCCCCACATGCGGTATGTCCGTCGGTGCTTTCCACAGGATACGAGGCACCCGCGTGACCGGATCACCCAGCGATGAAATTTCCCCTTCGCCACTCGCCTTGCCACCGCTTACGCTGGTGATCGGCGGCGCGCGCTCCGGCAAATCGCGCTATGCTGAAACGCTGCTGCGGCGCAGTGGTTGCGCGCGCGTCTACATCGCCACCGCCGAAGCCTGGGATGACGAGATGCGCGCCCGCATCCGCAGCCATGTGCAAGACCGCGGCCCCGACTGGATCACCATCGAGGCGCCGCATGATCTGGCGGGCGCGTTGGCCCATGTGGGCGAGGGGCAGGCTGTGCTGGTGGATTGCGCAACCCTCTGGCTGACCAACCGCATGCTGGCCGAGGCAGATCTGGCCGCCGAGACCGCGACGCTTCTTGCCGCCCTGCGGGTCTGCCCCGCCCCCGTTGTGGTGGTCAGCAACGAGGTCGGCTGGTCCATCGTGCCGGAAAACGCCCTCGCGCGCGCCTTTCGGGACGCGCAGGGGCGGCTCAATCAACACCTGGCCGCCGAGGCCGATCTGGCGGTTGCGGTCATGGCGGGTCTGCCGCTGGCGCTGAGGGGGCAATTGCCATGAAGCGCCTGTGGTGGCTCCGTCACGGCCCGACCCATCAGCGCGCCTTCTGCGGCTGGCGCGACGTGCCCGCCGATCTCAGCGATACAGCCGCGCTGGCGCGCCTGTCTGCCTTTCTGCCCATGGCCCCCATCGTTTCCTCCGACCTGCTGCGCGCCCGTCAAACGGCAGACGCCGTCGCGCAGGGCCGCCAGCGCCTGCCCGACATGCCAGATCTGCGCGAATTCCATTTTGGCGCCTGGGAAGGCAAGCGCTATGACGAGGCCGAGGCCAGCCACCCCGAAATCGCCCGCGCCTATTGGGAAACGCCGGGGGACATCGCGGCCCCCGAGGGGGAAAGCTGGAATACCGCCGCAGCCCGGGTGGATAGGGCCGTGACCGGGCTTTTGCCGGAAGCGGCACCTGACCTCATCCTTGTCGCCCATTTCGGCGTCATCCTGACACGCCTGCAACTGGCGCTTGACCAATCGCCTGCGCAAGTGATCGCCCAGCCGGTCGATAACCTGTCCGTCACCTGCCTTGCCCATGACGGCCACCGCTGGCACGCCGAATGGATCAATCACATTCCGTGATCGCCTGGCCCACAAAGCTGCGTTTTGCCTGCGCTTTCCTCCCTGCTATCCAAGGTGCAGATCAAGGAGACCCCCATGACCTATACCCTCGCAATTGGCGACCGCGCCTATTCCAGTTGGTCCCTGCGCGGCTGGCTGCTGTTTGACGCCTTCAACCTGCCTGTCCGCGTCCGCACAGCCCGGCTCTACACCGAAGAATTGCCTGAACTTCTTAAGGAATTCTTTCCGGCCAAGACCGTTCCGGCGCTTTTGTTGCCCGAAGGCATCGCCATCGGCGAAAGCCTCGCGATTGCCGAGGAACTTGCCAGTCGCCATCCCGAGGCCGGTGTCTGGCCCGAGGCTCCGCAAGCCCGCGCCATGGCGCGCCTGCTCTGCGCCGAGATGCATGCAGGTTTCACGGCGCTGCGCGGTTACTGCCCGATGAATCTCCGGGTAAGCTATGTGAACAGCAACCCACCGGCCGAGGTTCTGGCAGATCTAGCCCGCCTCGAAACGCTCTGGAGCTGGGCGCGCGACACCAACACCGGTGCTGGCCCATGGCTGTGCGGAGACTATTCGGCCGCAGATGCGTTTTTCGCCCCGGTCGCCAGCCGGATTGCAACCTATAACCTGCCAGTCTCGCCCGAAGCTGCGGCCTATGTTGCCGCGCATCTGGCACATCCCTCGTTCCGACGCTGGCGGGCGATGGCGCAAGTGGATGGCGCAGATCAGGAATTTTATCGTCGCGACTGGCCGCGCCGTGACTGGCCCGGACCAGCGCTGCGCCCGGCGCAGGCTGTTGCCGGGGCCGAGGCCGAAAACGCCGCCTGCCCTTACTCGGGCCAGCCGGTGACGCATGTGCTGGCGCTTGACGGCCATCGTTGGGGCTTCTGCAATGCCTTTTGCCGCGACAAGACTGTGGCCGATCCGGAGGCCTGGCCGAAATTCACGGCCATGACTGCTGGCATTTACCAATCATAAACCAATCCAGCTTACCCCGGTTAACAGAGGTGAAGCCGGGGGAAAGCATGGTCGCGCGCACATTCACGGTGGCATTCGAGGGCGTGGACGCCCGCGCGGTCGAGGTGCAATGCGCCGTCTCCCCCGGCCTGCCCAGCTTTTCCGTCGTCGGCCTGCCCGACAAGGCGGTGTCCGAGGCCAAGGAGCGGGTGCGTGCCGCCCTCGCCGCCATGTCCATCGCGCTGCCCTCCCGCCGCATCACCGTGAACCTTTCGCCCGCAGACCTGCCCAAAGAGGGTTCTCATTTCGACCTGCCGATCGCACTGGCGCTTCTGGCAGCACTCGACATCCTGCCCAAGGATGAGGTCGAGGCTATGGTTTCACTCGGCGAGCTGTCGCTGGACGGGCGGCTGGTTCCGGTGATTGGCGCCTTGCCTGCCGCCATGGCCGCGGCCGCGATGGACCGCAGCCTGCTCTGCCCGGAAGCCTGCGGCCCGGAAGCCGCCTGGGTCGGCGCAACTCAGGTGCTGGGCGCGCGTGCGCTGGATCAGGTGGTACGCCATTTCACCGGGCAAAGTCCGCTTTGCCCTGCCGAAGCAGGCGAGGTGGCCCGCCCGGCGCATCATCGCGACCTGCGCGAGGTGAAGGGGCAGGAGCGGGCGAAACGGGCGCTGGAGATTGCCGCCGCCGGGCGCCACCACTTCCTGCTGGTCGGCACGCCGGGTTCCGGAAAATCCATGCTGGCCGCCCGCCTTCCCGGAATTCTTCCACCGCTCAGCCCAACAGAAGCCCTTGAAACCTCGATGATTCACTCGCTGTCGGGGCTGATCTCCGATGGCGGCATCTCGCGCGAGCGCCCCTTTCGCGAACCTCATCACACCGCCTCCATGGCGGCGATTGTCGGCGGCGGGAAAGGCGCAAAGCCGGGGGAAATCAGCCTCGCCCATAACGGAGTGCTGTTTCTTGACGAACTGCCCGAATTTCCGCGCGCCGTGCTGGAAACCCTGCGGCAACCGATCGAGACGGGTGAGGTTGTGGTCGCCCGCGCCAATGCGCATGTGCGCTACCCCAGCCGGTTCCTGCTGATCGCCGCCGCAAACCCTTGTAAATGCGGGTATATGACAGAGCCCTCGCGTGCCTGCGCCCGCGTGCCGCTGTGCGGCGACGACTATCTGGGGCGTATTTCCGGCCCCTTGATGGATCGCTTCGATCTGCGGGTGGACGTGCCGCCGGTCGCCTTTACCGACCTTGACCTGCCCCCGTCGGGCGATAGCTCCGCCACGGTCGCCGCACGGGTGGCCAAGGCGCGCGCCATCCAGACGCGCCGCTTTGAGGGGCATCCCAACATGCGCGTCAATGCCGATGCCGAGGGGCGCGTTCTGGAGGAGATCGCCACCCCGGATGCGGAGGGCCGCGATCTGCTGACCCGCGTGGCCGAGCGCTTTGGCATGTCGGCGCGCGCCTATCATCGGGTCTTGCGCGTGGCGCGCACCATCGCAGACCTTGCCGGCGCCGAAACCGTTGGCCGTAAACATATCGCAGAGGCCGCGAGCTATCGCATGTCGCTCAATGGCAAGGGGCCGCAGTGATCAGCGACGGCGCGCCTCGATAACCTCCCAGATTCGGGCGGCGGTATTGGTGCCATCGAACCGCTCCAGCTCTTGAATGCCGGTGGGCGAGGTCACGTTGATTTCGGTCAGCCAATCGCCAATCACGTCGATACCCACGAAAATCTGGCCCTTTTCTTTCAACACCGGGCCGATGGTCCGACAAATCTCCAGATCTCGCTCGGTCAACCCAACAGGCTCGGGGCGCCCGCCCGCATGCATGTTTGACCGCGTTTCACCGGCCTGTGGCACGCGGTTGATCGCCCCGACAGGCTCTCCATCGACGAGAATCACCCGCTTGTCGCCCTTGGAGACCGCAGGCAAAAACTTTTGCACGATCATCGGCTCGCGGCTCATCGACGTGAACAGTTCGTAAAGGGAGGAGAGGTTGCGGTCGTTGTCGTCCAGGCGAAACACGCCTGCGCCGCCATTGCCATAAAGCGGCTTCAGGATGATGTCGCCATGGCGCGCCTTGAAATCCCGAATGGTCTGCAAGTCGCGCGCGATTGCCGTGGGCGGGGTCAGTTGCGGGAAGCGCAGAACCAGCAGCTTTTCGGGGCTGTTGCGCACCCAGAACGGATCATTGACCACCAGTGTCTTCGGCTGGATCATCTCAAGCAGATGCGTCGTAGTGATATAACCCATATCGAACGGCGGATCCTGCCGCAGCCAGACCACATCGAAATCACCCAGATCGACCTCGGCCTCCGGCCCATAGCTGACATGGTTGCCGATCTCTCGACGCAGCGTGATCGGAAAGCCACGTGCGAGAACCCGCCCCTCGACGAAGGCGAGCTTGTCGGGGGTGTAAAAGAACAGCTCATGTCCCCGCGCCTGCGCCTCCAGCGCGATACGGAATGTGCTGTCGGCATTGATGTTCACCGACCCGATCGGGTCCATCTGCAAGGCCACCTTGAGGCGCATCGGAAATCCTCCTGCTGTCGCCCCTTCCTGCCTTGTCCGCTCCGCCGATGCAATCACGCCGCAAAGGCGTTTTCGACAATCTCGATGCGTCCACAGGCATCGACGAGGGCGACATCAAAGCGCATGGGCGTCAGCTGCCCCATCGGCTCTGATGCGATGAACTCAGAGGCAGCAGCACAAAGCCGAGCCATCTGGGCCGGGCGCAGATGCTCGGCAGCATGGGCGTGACTGTCGCTTTTCTTCACCTCGATGAAGATTATCTCTGCGCCATCCCGTGCCACCAGATCAATCTCGCCGCCTGCCCCGCGCCAGCGTCGGGCCAGGATCTCGCGCCCGCCCCGCAAATAAACGTGTTCGACACAGCTTTCGGCGGCTTTGCCCGCCTCATGCGCCACTTTGCCCCGAATCGCCCGCATCATTCCTCCGACAGTTTCAAGGCCCGCTGATAGACATCGCGCTTCGGCAAACCCAAGGCCTCCGCCACCATGGCGGCGGCGTCCTTCATGCGATGGTCTCGCAAAGCCCGCCGCAAGGCGGCATCCAGATCTTCGGCCCCGGCTTTCTCCTCGGACGCGCGGCCGATCAGAAAAACCAGCTCTCCCTTCACGTCGCGTTCCTCCAGCTGTTCGCGAACCTCGCGCAGCGTCCCGCGCAGGGTTTCCTCGAATCGCTTGGTCAGTTCGCGACACAGCGCCACAGGGCGGCTGTCTTCGATATGTTGGGCCAATTCCTCTAACAAACGGTGAATCCGCTTCGGGCTTTCATAAAGGATCACCGTCGCATCGGACCGCGCGATCCCTTCCAGAAATCTCTGGCGTCCGCCTCCGGCCGAGGGGGGGAAACCTGCGAACAGGAAGCGGTCCGAGGGCAGACCCGAGACCGTCAAGGCCGCCAGCACCGCCGAGGGACCGGGGGCCGCCCGCACCGTCAGGCCCTGGGCCGATGCATCCCGCGCCAGTTGGAAGCCCGGATCGGAAATCAGCGGCGTTCCGGCTTCCGAGGCATAGGCCACGCTTTTCCCCTCGGCCAGCGCGGCCAGCAGGCGCGGCCCGGCCTGATCGCCATTATGATCGTGATAGGGCACCAACGGCCGATTGTTCAGCGCGATGCCATGGATCTCCATCAGATGCCGCAGCGTGCGGGTATCCTCGGCGGCCAAGACGTCGGCCGAGGCCAGAATATCCAGCGCGCGCAAGGTGATGTCGCGCGCGGCGCCGATCGGGGTAGCAATCAGGTGCAGCCCCGGCTCCAGCCGCGTGACCATCGGCCCGCTTCCGCTCATGATATTTTCCCCCTGCCTGTCGCGTTTACTTCGCGGCTTCGCCCGCGTATCCTCACCCCGTCTGCCGACGAGAGTGAGGAAGCCCGCATGTTCGCCCTTTTCGCCAAGGCCCGCAAGTCGCTGGCCCGATTGTCCTTGTTGCGTCCGGTCGCTGCGCTGTCGGCGCTGGCGCTTTCGGCCTGTGTGCCGGCGGGTGGCCCCGGTGCGGGCGGGCCAAAGCTGGGCGCGGGCGAAACGGTGCAGGTGGCGTTGCTGGTGCCGTCGGGCTCTGGTCAGGGTTCGGACGAGCTGATCGCCCGCCATCTGCAAAATGCGGCGCGGCTGGCCATTTCCGATCTGGGTGGCAATCGCATTGATCTGCGGGTCTACCCCACCGCCGGCAATCCCTCGCAGGCGCAAAGTCAGGCTGTGAAAGCGGTGGACGAGGGCGCCAAGATCATCCTCGGCCCGGTTTACGCGCAGGAGGCCAATGCCGTTGGCGTGGCCGTAGCGGGCCGTGGTGTCAGTGTCCTGTCCTTCTCGAACAACACCGACATCGCGGGCGGCAACGTGTTTGTGCTGGGGCCGACCTTCCAGAACACGGCGGATCGTCTGGCGCGCTATGCCGTGCGGCAGGGCAAGGGGCGCGTCATGGTCGTGCATGACCAGAATCTTGCGGGCCAGTTGGGCAGCACTGCAATGCAGCGGGCGCTGGCCGCCAGCGGCGGGCAGGTTGCGGGCGTGCAAAGCTATGAAGTGTCGCAGAACGGCATCGTGGCCGCCGCTCCGGCGATCGCCGCTGCCGCGCGCAGTGCCAATGCGCAGGCGGTGATGCTGACGGCCACAACCGATACCGCGCTGCCGCTGATCACCCAGATGCTGCGCGACAATGGCCTCACCCCGCCCTCGACGGCCTTTATCGGCCTGACCCGCTGGGATATCCCGGCCGCCACGCTGGCCCTGCCCGGCGTGCAGGGCGGCTGGTTCGCGCTGCCCGACCCGGCGCTGTATCAGCAATTCCAGTCGCGTTTCCAGGCCGCCTATGGCGAGCCGCCGCATCCGATTTCGGGCCTTTCCTATGACGGCATCGCCGCCATCGGCGCGCTGATCAAGCGTGGGGGCGCAGCGCCGCTTTCGGCCACGGCCCTCACCCAGGGGTCGGGCTTTGTCGGCGTCAATGGTATCTTCCGCCTGCGCCCCGATGGCAGCAACGAGCGGGGTCTGGCCATTGCCACTATCCAGAACAACCAGATGACCATCCTTGATCCCGCCCCGCGCAGCTTTGCCGGTGCCGGATTCTGATCGGGGGCCAGCCTTTGCTGCACCGCGCCTCGATTTCGACACAAGACATGCTGCTGCCGGGGGTCGAGATCATCGACCCCCGCGCGCTTTCGGCCTATATCACTGCCGCCATTGCCGCCGAACCTGATGCCCGCAATGGCCGCGCCATTGCCGTGCGCGAGATGGCCGCCGTGAAAACCGCCGCCAATGCCGCCCTTGCCGCCGCCTTTGCCGAACGCCCGATGGAAGCCCGCGCGCTGACCCGGGCGCAAAGCTATCTGACCGACGGGCTGGTGGCGGTGGCCTTCGATCTGGCCCGCACGCTGTTCCACCCGCTGCCCAACCCGACCGAGGCCGAGCGGCTGACCCTGCTGGCCGTGGGTGGCTATGGCCGGGCCGAGATGGCACCGTTTTCCGATGTGGACCTGCTGTTCCTGACGCCGTGGAAGATCACCCCCTGGGCGGAAAGCGTCATCGAATCCATGCTTTACATCCTGTGGGATCTGAAGCTGAAAGTCGGCCATTCCTCTCGCACGGTGCGCGATTGCGTCCGTCTTGGCCGCGAGGACATCACCATCCGCACCGCCCTGCTGGAGAGCCGCTTCATCACCGGCGACGCGCTTTTGGCGCGCGAGCTGGATGACGCGCTGTGGAACGAGCTGTTCAAGGGCAGCGGCCCCGAATTCATCGAGGCCAAGCTGAAGGAACGCGCCGAGCGTCACAAGCGCCAGGGCGGCCAGCGCTATGTGCTGGAACCCAATGTGAAAGAGGGCAAGGGCGGGTTGCGCGATCTGCAAACCCTGTATTGGATCGGCAAATATCTGAACCGGGTCAATGATCCGGCGGGCCTCGTGACGGCTGGCCTGTTCAGCCAGGAGGAATTTGCCACCTTCAACCGTGCCGAGGCCTTTCTCTGGGCCGTCCGCTGCCATCTGCACTATATCTGCAAACGCGCGATGGATCAGCTGACCTTCGATCTGCAAGTCGAGGTGGCGGCCCGCATGGGCTATCATGACAGCGGCGGGCGCCGCGCAGTCGAGGTTTTCATGCAGGATTACTTCCGCCACGCCACCCGCGTGGGCGAGCTGACGCGGGTGTTCCTCACCCAGCTGGAGGCGCGCCATATCAAGCCCGAGGCCGATCTGATCGGCATGTTCCGCC
>NZ_JAEULU010000085.1 GCF_016792925.1 Gemmobacter sp. | reverse complement strand
GCGCTCGCGCCCCCCACGGCCCGTTCCGGGCCTCCCCCCTGAGGATATTTCGAGACAGAAAAAGAAGGGCGCGGCGTTTTGTCCGCGCCCTTTTGCCGTCTGCGGGGCAAGCCTTAGACCAATGTCGCACAGACAGCGCGGCGCGTTTCTCTAGCATGGGTCACATCCATGCGGCTCGGGGAGGAACGCGTGTTGTTGACCGAAATTCGCCATCATGCCGCGCGCATCGAGGCGGCCCTTCTGGCCGGCGAGGCGGCGCGTTCGCCCATCGCGGCCTCGTGGTCGCGCTCGGCCCGGATGCACGGGCTGAGCCCGGAAACCCGCCGCAAGGTGCCGCGCCTGACCGAGGGCGAGCTGACCGCGCTGCGCGCCGCGATGGAGCCCACGATCCGCACTGCCGCCCCCACGCTGGACCGGCTGTTCCGCGCCGTGGCCGGGCTGGGCACCTGCGTGGTGCTGACCGACCGCGACGGCGTGCCGCTGGAGCGGCGCGGCAATCCCGGCGAGGACCGCGAGTTCGAGCGGGCGGGCCTGTGGACCGGCACGATCTGGTCCGAGCGCGAGGCGGGCACCAATGGCATCGGCACCTGCATCGTCGAGGGGCGCGCCGTGACCATCCATCGCGACCAGCATTTCCTGACCGCCCATACCGGCCTCAGCTGCACCTCTGCGCCGATTCATGATGCCGAGGGGCGGCTGAATGCGGTGCTGGATGTCTCGTCGGCCAGTGCCGCCTGTGCCGAGCCGGTGATGGCGCTGATGTCCCATTCGGTGCAGGAGGCCGCGCGGCGGATCGAGGCCGATCTGTTCCGCGCCCATTTCCCGCGCGCCCGCCTTGTGGTGCTGCCCGAGCTGGCCGGCGCCCTGCTGGCGGTGGACGCGGATGATCTGGTGATCGGGGCCAGCCGCGCCGCGCGCAGCCATTTCGGCCTGAAGGGCGATCTGACCCGCGCGCCGCTGCCCTGCGCCGATCTGCTGGGGCAAAGCGGCACCGACTCGCTGGAAGAGGGCGAGCGCGCGGTGATCGCCCGCGCCTTGGCCCGCGCCCGGGGCAATGCCTCGGCGGCGGCCCGCAGCCTGGGCATCAGCCGCGCCACCTTTCACCGCAAACTGATCCGCAACAGCCCGCGCAACCTGTCGCAGAACTGAAACAACCCCGCCCCCTGCCCCGCCGGGCCGGGGGTGACGCCCCGGCGAAAGCCTCACACACTCGCATCATCAGGCCACTGGGGAGGTGGCCGCTCTGGAGGAAGAAAAATGACCAAAGCCGAAACCTTCGATCTGACCAAGGCGCCCTACAAGGCCCGCTATGAGAACTATATCGGCGGCCAATGGGTTGCGCCGAAATCGGGCCGCTACATGGAGAACATCTCGCCGATCACCGGCGGCGTGATCTGCGAAGTGCCGCGCTCCAACGCGGCCGACATTGACGCAGCCCTTGATGCCGCCCATGCCGTGCGCCGCCGCTGGGGCGAAACCTCGGTCACCGAGCGCTCGAACATCCTGCTGAAGATCGCAGACCGCATCGAGGCCAATCTGGAAGCCATCGCCCTGGCCGAAACCTGGGACAACGGCAAGCCGCTGCGCGAGACCATGGCTGCCGACATCCCGCTGGCCATCGACCATTTCCGCTATTTTGCGGGCGCGATCCGGGCGCAGGAAGGCTCGATCGGGCAGATTGACAATGACACCGTGGCCTATCACTTCCACGAACCGCTGGGCGTTGTCGGCCAGATCATCCCGTGGAACTTCCCGATCCTGATGGCGGCCTGGAAGCTGGCCCCGGCGCTGGCGGCAGGCAACTGCATCGTGCTGAAACCGGCCGAGCAGACCCCGGCCTCGATCCTCTACCTCATGCAGTTCATCGAAGACCTGCTGCCCGCCGGTGTGCTGAACATCGTGAACGGCATCGGCGAAGAGGCCGGCGCGGCGCTGTCCTCCTCCAAGCGCATCGCCAAGATCGCCTTCACCGGCTCCACCCCGGTCGGCAAGATGATCATGCGCGCCGCTGCCGACAACCTGACCAACATCACGCTGGAGCTGGGTGGGAAATCGCCCAACGTCTTCTTCGCCGACGTGATGAACGAGGATGACGCCTATCTGGACAAGGCGCTGGAAGGCTTTGCCATGTTCGCGCTGAACCAGGGCGAGGTTTGCACCTGCCCGTCGCGCGCGCTGGTTCATGAATCGATCTATGACCGCTTCATGGAAAAGGCCATCAAGCGCGTCGAGGCCATCGTGGCAGGCGACCCGCGCGCCACCTCGACCATGATCGGCGCGCAGGCCAGCCAGGAGCAATATGACAAGATTTCCAGCTATCTGGAGATCGGCCGCTCCGAGGGGGCCAAGGTGCTGACCGGCGGCAGCGTCAACAGCTTTGGCGGCGACCTGTCGAAGGGCTTCTACATCCAGCCCACCGTCTTTGAAGGCCATAACAAGATGCGGGTCTTCCAGGAGGAAATCTTTGGGCCGGTCGTCTCGGTGACCACCTTCAAGACGCTGGAAGAGGCGCTGGAAATCGCCAATGACACCGTGTTCGGTCTGGGCGCGGGCGTCTGGAGCCGCGACACTAACACCGCCTACCGCGCCGGTCGCGGCATCGAGGCGGGTCGGGTCTGGACCAACTGCTATCACGCCTATCCGGCCGGTGCGGCCTTCGGTGGCTACAAGCAGTCGGGCATCGGGCGCGAAAACCACAAGATGATGTTGGACCACTATCAGGAAACCAAGAACCTGCTGGTGAATTACAGCCCCAACAAACTCGGGTTCTTCTGAGGCCTCCTCCTCCTCCATCCTCGGAAACCGGACGGGGGGCCCTTATGGCCCCCCGTTCTCGTTTGACAGCAGGCGCCGTCTCCAGCCATGCAACAGATAGATGCCCGCTTTGCGAAAGCCGCAAGTTCTTGACGCGGGCGGGTGCGAACCTTACGTTCCCAGTCCGACAGATTCCCTTGGAGAACCATCATGGGCGCCGCTACCGTTGCCGTCACCGATGCCACCTTTGACGCCGAAGTGCGCCAGTCGCCGATCCCGGTCGTCGTGGATTTCTGGGCCGAATGGTGCGGCCCGTGCCGCCAGATCGGCCCGGCTCTGGAAGAGCTGGCCACCGAATACGCGGGCAAGGTCAAGATCGTGAAAGTGAACGTGGACGAAAACCCCGACAGCCCGGCCGTGCTGGGCGTGCGTGGCATTCCTGCGCTGTTCCTGTTCAAGGATGGCCAGGTTGTGTCGAACAAGACCGGCGCCGCCCCCAAGGCCGCGCTTGCCAACTGGATCAACTCGGCGATCTGAACCGCCTGGAGATGATCGGAAAAAGGCGGCCTTCGCGGGCCGCCTTTTTCTATGGCCGGGGCAAGGGCCAACCTTCGGCGGTCAGCCGCGCCCGGATGCGGGCAGACGCCTCCTCGGCCTGCGCGTCGATGGCCTCTTGCTTGAAGAACCACCACAGATATTCGGCCATGCGGGCAGGTGGCGCGGCGCCGGTCTCGAAGGCCGCCGCCAGCCCGTCGCGCGGCACCGAACCTGCGGGGTGGTGAAAGTCGATCCCCGCGAACAGCACCGCGCCCTTGCCCGCGATCATCGCCTGCAAGGCGACCGAAGAATTCTGGCTGACCACGAAATCACAGCCCGCGATCAGCTCCGCCGCCGGGCTTTGCACCAGCCGGAAGCGCGGGTTCTGCGCCAGCCGGTCCAGCGCCGCGTGGTCCTGCGGGCCGTAGCGCTCGCCCGGATGCAGGCTCGCCAGCACCGGCAAAGGCTGCCGCGCCAGGGTTTCCTCCAGCATGGCCAGCGGGCTCATGCTTTGAAAGCTGCGATGCTCGGTCAGGCGGCCTTGCAGCGGCGCAAAGATGAACCCCTCGCGCGTGACCTGCCGCCCCGCCAGCACCCGCTCTCGCAGCCGGGCATGAAAGGCCTCGGCGCGCGGCGGGATGGTGCTGTAATCGGGGGTCTGCCGCGCCACGGCGAAATTCCAGCGCTCATTGGTGGGTTCAAGCCGCCAGAACGGATACCAATAGGCCCGCCGCAGACATAGCGTGCCGGGGCGGCGCGGTTCCTGCATATGGGTGATGGCAAAGCCGCGATGCGCCTGACGCTCGCCCGCGTCCTCGGGCGCATGGGTCACCTGCCAGCCGGGCAGCGCGGCCAGAATGCGGCTGAGGATGTTCACCTGCCCGGCCTCATGGCCCTCGCGCAGATGCGCGGGCAGGTAGAGCGTGACCTCAGCCACCCAGACGCCCAGTCATCTGCCGCCCAGTCATCTGCTGCCCTGTCATCAGCCGCCCAATCAGCC
>NZ_JAEULU010000309.1 GCF_016792925.1 Gemmobacter sp. | reverse complement strand
GTCGACTGTCATCCGCCCATCCGCCCGATCCGTCCCCCCCGCCGCTTCGGCTCGGGCGGGGCGGTCAGCGCCGCTTCCAGCACCGCGCTCATCGGATGGGCCGCGCGCCCCGGCGCGTAATGATCCAGCAAGGCCTGCAAGGCCCCCGCGCTGTCTGTGGTTTTCAGGCTCAGCGCCCAGTCGATGAAGATCGACTTGCACTCGGCCTCGGTGATGCCCTCGATATTGTAGCTCTCGCGCACCAACCCCTTGGGGTCTGCCTCATTCAGTTGCATCCACACCTCCCAGATGCACCTCAATCACGGCCTGCGCCGCATCCGAGGCCGCCAGCACCGCCGCCGACAGGGCCGCATCATCCGCCAACCCGGTCTCGCGCAGCAGGAAGGCCCGCGCCCCCTCGCCAAGCGAACCGGGGTCGACCCCCTTGTCGTCCAGCAGGCGGCTGGCGCATTGCAGCCGCCACAGCAATCTGTAGCTTTCCAGCAGGGTCTTCTCGTCGGAAACCGACAGTTTTGCCCCCTTTACCCCCGCGCGCAGCTGTTGTTCCACCCGCCGCGCCGAATCGGCCAGTTGCAGACAGGCGGTTTGCGCCATCAGCTCGATATCCATGATGCGGCCCGGTCCGTTCTTGGCATCCCATGCGCCGCTTGGCGGCTTGGCCGCCTGCAAGCGCCGCCGCATATCGGCCACATCCGCAAGCACAGCCGCGCCGCCCGCCTTGGCGGCCAACACCTCGCGCCGGATCGCCTCGACCCGCGCCGCCAGATCGGCCTCGCCCGCCAGCACCCGGGCGCGGGTCAGCGCCAGATGCTCCCATGTCCAGGCGTCGTCCATCTGATAGGCCCGGAAACTCTCGGTCGAGGTTGCCACCGGCCCCTGCCGCCCCGAGGGGCGCAACCGCATATCGACCTCATAAAGCCGCCCCTCGGCGGTCTGCGCCGTCATCGCCGTGACCATCGCCTGCGTGAGACGGGCGAAATAGGGCCGGATCGCCAAAGGCTTCGGCCCCTCCGACATCTCGGCCTCGCCTGCGTCATAGATGACGATCAGATCAAGGTCCGAACCCGCATTCAGCCGCCCCGCGCCCAGGCTGCCCATCGACAGCACACAGGCGCCCAGGCCCGGCTGCGGGCCATGCTTGCGCGCAAATTCCGCGCAGACCACCGGCCACAGCGCCGAAACCACGGCCTCGGCCAGATCAGCATAGCTTTTCCCGGCCTCGAAGGCGTCGATCAGCCCGCGCAGGTGATGCACGCCGATGCGGAAGTGCCATTCCTTCAACCAGCGCCGCGCCGCATCCAGCCGGGCCTCGTAATCGGGCAGGGCGGTCATGGTGGCGAAAAGCTCTGCCCGGAGCGTGGCCGTGCCCGGCCATGCCGCCCAGAAACTGCCGCCGATCACCGCATCCAGCACGGCGGCATTGCGCGAGAGATAGCGCGCCAAGGCAGGCGAGGTGGCGGCAATATCGACGATCAGGTCGATCAGCACCGGGTTGGCCTCGAACAGCGAAAACAGCTGCACCCCGGCGGGCAGGCCTGCCAGAAACCCATCCAGCGCGATCAGCGCCTCATCGGGATTGGCGGCCTTTTGCAAGGATTTCAGCAGGGTGGGGCGCAGGCGGCGGAAGATCTGCACCGCGCGTTCCGAGCGCAGCGCCGGATAGTTGCGCCAGTTCTCGACAATGGCGCGGGCGCTGTCGGAAAGCTCTGGCCCCTCCTCGGTGGCTCCGGGCGCAAAGAACCCTTCGGTCAGCGTATCGGTGCGGGTCAGCCGGTCCATGAGGCCCGCCCGGAACCGCGCCACATCACCCTCGCCGCACAGCGCCGCAATGCGGGCGATGCCTTCGGCACTGCCGGGCATATCGTGGGTCTGCTGATCCAGCACCATTTGCAGCCGGTGTTCGATCTCGCGGTGGTCGCGATACAGCGCGGTCAACTCGGTCGCGACCTCACCGGGCACCCACCCCTTCTCGGCCAGCGCGGCGAGGCCCCCCACGGTGCTGCGGTCGCGCAGCGAAGGGTCGCGCCCGCCCGCAATCAGCTGGCGGGTCTGGGTGAAGAACTCGATCTCGCGAATGCCGCCCTGGCCCAGCTTCATGTTATGGCCCTCCAGCACGATCGGCCCGTGCAGCCCGCGATGGTCGCGGATGCGCAGCCGCATGTCATGGGCATCCTGAATCGCCACGAAATCCAGATGCTTGCGCCAGACAAAGGGCGTGAGGGTTTTCAGGAAGCGCGCGCCCGACGCCAGATCGCCCGCCGCCGCCCGCGCCTTGATATAGGCCGCGCGTTCCCATGTGCGGCCCTGCGCCTCGTAATAGGCCTCGGCGGCCGCCATCGAGATACACACCGGCGTCACGCTGGCATCGGGGCGCAGGCGCAGATCGGTGCGGAAGACATAGCCGTCGCCGGTGATGTCGGACATCAGCGCCGCCATCTTGCGGGTGACGCGGATGAAGGCCGCGCGCGCCTCTTGCCAATCGGTCCCGTAGCGGTCCTGATCGAACAGGCAGATCAGGTCGATGTCTGAGGAATAATTCAGCTCGCGCGCGCCGCCCTTGCCCATGGCCAGCGCGAACATGCCCCCTGCGGTTTCGGCATCTTCCGGCACCGCGCCGGGCAGCTTGCCCCGGCGGATCTCATCGGCGGTGAAGGCCTTCAACGCCAGATCGGTCGCCAGATCGGCCAGATCGGAAAGCGCGGCGGTGACGGTTTCCAAGGGCCAGACCCCGCCCAGATCGGCCAGCGCGGTCAGCACCGCGACCCGCCGCTTGCCCTGCCGCAAGCCTTGCGCCAGTTGATCCGGGGGCAGGGCGCGCAGGCGGACAAATTCTGCCGCCAGCACCTGCTCCGGCGCCTCGGCCAGTGCGGGGCGCAGCCAGTCTTCCTCCTTTTCCATCAAGCCCTTCAGATAGGGCGCACATCCCGCCGTGCCCTGGATCAGCTGCCCCAATTCGGGCGGCAGATCGGCAAAGCGCGCGCGGGCATCGGCCCCGGCGGCGGCATCAAAGGGCAGGGGAGAGCGGCTCAGGCGGGAGGCGAAGGCGGCATGTGACATGGGCCGACCTTGGCCGCCCCGCGCGGCGGCGTCAACCGTCACCGCCCTTTGCGCCCTGCCACCGCGCCGCATTGGCCGCAATGGCGGCCACGCGATCCGCCGTCGAAGGGTGCGAGCGCAGCCATGCCGGAGGCTCGGCCTGCTGTCCGGTGAAGGCGGCCAGCTTGGCAAACAGGCTGGTCTGCGGCGCCGTGCCGATCCCGGCCTTGATCAACAGGGCCGAAGCATAGGCATCGGCCTCGAATTCGGCCTTGCGCGACAGCCGGGCCATCAGCGCCGTGGCCAGCGCATTGGCGACAAGGGCACCGATCAAGGGCACAAAGCGCGACAGCAGCGTCGCCAGCACCACGAACAGCGCATTGGCCCCGGTCACATCCACCATGCGGCGGCGGGTATGACCAAGCGCGACATGGCCCAGCTCATGCGCGATCACACTGGCCATCTCCTCGGCACTCACCGCCCCGTCCCGGTATTTCTGCACAAAGCCCTCGGTCAGGAAAATCCGGCCATCGGAGGCGGCCAGACCGTTCACCTGCGGCACATCGAAGACATGCACGGTCAGCGTGGCGATGCCCTGCGCCTCGGCCAGCCGGGCGGTCAGCGCCAGCAGCTCCGGGTCGCGCAGCGGATGCGACTGCCGGTCCAGCATCTGGCGCGTGCGCCAGACCGAGAAGTGATACATCGCAAAGGCATAAGCGATGGCAAAGATCAGCGGGGCGAATTTCAGCATGGGTCAGATATGGGGCGGCAGCCGGGGCAGGGCAAGCCTATTCGCCGCGCCGCGCCAGCCGCAGCAGCCACCAGCCAAGGCCCAGAACGGGGGTGCCGGTGGCGACCAGCCCCAGAGCCGAGCCCAGCATGTCAGAGGCCGCCGTCAGATTGCCGCCAGCAGCCCGGCCCGCCAGAATATAAAGCCCGCACCAGACGGCCTCGCCCGCCACGCCCCACAGCGTAAAGCCCAGCCAGCCTTGCCCCATCGCCCCGCCGATCAGGTTCACATAAGGCCCCAGCGGCGAGAACAGCCAGCGGCTGAGAAACACCGCCAGCCCGCCGCGCGTGGCAATCAACCCGCGCGCCCGGCCCATCAGCCCGGCCCTTGCGCCGCGCTCCAGCCGGGTGACCAGCGGCGCACCGCCCTTGCGGCCCAGCCAGAACCCGGTCTGATCCCCCGCCACCGCCCCGCCCAAAGCGGCGGCAATCACCGGCGCCAGCCCCAGATCGCCCGAGGCCGCAAAGCCGCCCGCCGCCAGCATCAGCACCGAGGCCGGGATCGGCAGCGCCAGGCAAGAGGCAAAGGTGCAGGCGGCAAGCAGCCAAAGCCCATAGGTCGGCACCAGGCTCAGCAGCCAGTCGGTCATGGCTGCGCCCGCTCGGCCTGCATCTGCGCCACGGTCGCCGCGACCAGCGCGATGATCTCGGCCACCGGCACGCCGCGCTGATCGGCGATCTGTTGCAGCGTCAGGGGACGGCCTTTGTCGGGCATCGGCAGGCCGGCACGGGCGTCGATCTCGCGCGGGGGCAGGCCCCAGCTATGCCCGACATAGCCAACCGTCATCCAGGGCTGCACCGGCTCTTGCCGGTGCTGCGCCCAGTAGACCGCATTCCACACGATCCGCCCGGCAAAGAAGGTGGCCCCCAGCGAGGCCAGCACAAAGGCCAGAACCAGCAAAGGATGGCGATGCAGCAGCGCCTTCATCGCAGCTCCTTGATGCCGCGCGCGATGCCTTCCAGCGTCATCGGCACCATGCGCCCGCCGAAAATCTGGGCAATAAGGCGGATCGACTGGGTATAGTGCCAATGCGCCTCGGCCACCGGGTTGATCCAGAGGTGGTTCGGCCATTGCTGGCAGGCGCGTTCCAGCCACAGCTGCCCGGCTTCGGGGTTCCAATGCTCATTGGCACCGCCGGGATGCAGGATCTCATAGGGCGACATCGAAGCATCACCCACGAAAATCGCCTTGTATTCCGGGCCATAGGTGCGCAGCACCTCCCATGTCGGGGTCTGCGCGTTCCAGCGGCGGGCATTGTCGGTCCAGACGCCCTCATAGAGGCAATTGTGGAAGTAGAAATGCCGCAGATGCTTGAATTCGGATTTCGCGGCGCTGAACAATTCCTCCAGCACGCGGATATAGTGGTCCATGCTGCCACCGACATCCAGAAACAACAGCACCTTCACCGCATTGCGCCGCTCGGGGCGGGTCTGCACATCCAGCCAGCCATGTTCGGCGGTGGCGCGGATGGTGCCGTCAAGGTCCAGCTCTTCCGCCGCGCCATCGCGCGCCCAGCGGCGCAGGCGGCGCAGGGCCACCTTGATGTTGCGGGTGCCAAGCTCCACCGTGTCATCCAGATTGCGGAACTCGCGCTTGTCCCAGACCTTCACCGCGCGTTGGTGGCGGCTGGTCTCTTGCCCGATGCGCACCCCTTCGGGGTTATAGCCATAGGCCCCGAAGGGCGAGGTGCCTGCCGTGCCGATCCATTTATTGCCGCCCTGATGGCGGCCCTTCTGCTCGGCCAGCCGTTGCTTCAGCGTCTCCATCAGCTTGTCAAAGCCGCCAAGCGCCTCGATCTGCGCCTGTTCCTCGGGCGTCAGGTGCTTTTCGGCCAGCTTCGCCAGCCAGTCCGCCGGAAGATCCAGCGCCGCCAGCACATCCGCATCGCTGAGGGTTTCAAGCCCCTTGAAACTGTCGGCAAAGGCGCGATCAAAGCGATCCAGATGGCGCTCGTCCTTCACCAGAATGGTGCGGGCCAGGTAATAGAACCCCTCGGGATCATGCGTCACCAGCCCGGCGGCGATGCCCTCCAGAAAGCCCAGCCATTCGCGCACCGAGACCGGCACCGCGTGACGGCGCAGGTTTTCAAAGAAGGGCAGGAACATCGCGCGCCCTCTCGTCCGGTTACAGGCTGCGCTCGAGGAAGATGGTGGCGAACAGGCCCAACAGCGCAAAGGCGATGGCAAAACCTGCGGCCCATTGCGCCATGTCCAGCGTGGTGCCGCCATGCGCGCGGGCGCGCCCTGCACCCAGAAGCGCGCCGAATATCGCGGCGGTGATGACGATCATGTGCAGCCCCCTCGGGTGGCGGCCCGCCTTGGGCCGCCGTCTTGCGGGGCTGGCGGTCAGCCCCGGATTGCCAATCCAAGCCGCGACGGGGCCAGTGCGGAGATGTCGCGCTGGCGGGCCCGGGCCACGGCGTCAGAGCCGAAGCCATAGCGCGCCCAGGCCTGACTGTCGAGGCGCACCGCGCGCGCCGCCGCATCATTGCCCGCCAGCTCCAGCGCTTCGGCCTTCAGCATCATCAGCGTCGCCAGCAGCGAGGCATTCTCGGCCCGGCGCACCACCGGGATGGCACGGTCGGCAAAGGCCACCGCCTGATCGGCCCGGCCCTGGCTCAGCGCCAGCGCGGCCAGCTGCATGTCCACATGCGCGGCCTGCACATGGGCGCCCGGCAGGCGGCGATAGATGCGCGAGGCCTCGGCAAAGGCGCTGGCGGCGGCCACCGGGTCTTGCCCGATATTCAGGCGGCCCACGGCGAAATGCGAGAAGGCAAGGCGCCCGTCGCTCCAGCCCTGCGCGCGGGCGATCTGCAAGGCGCGCTCGGCCGCGGCCCGCTTGGCCCCGGCGCCACCGCCAGCCCCAAGCGCCACTTCCATCGACTTCACCCAGGCCGGCGGCGTGCGGCCGCCATCATGGCTGCGCCCGGCCCCGCCAGCCGGGTTCATCTGCGCCAGCACGCCGGGCAGCACCGCCGCCACCTGTGCCTGCGACATGCCCGAACGCAGTTGCGGCGCGTAATGGGCGCGCAGCACCAGCATGTCGAAGCCAGTCAGCGTGGTGTGGAAATTGTCATCGTTGAACACGCTGTCGGGCAGTTGATAGAGGTCATTCAGCGGCCCGAGCGCCTGCGCCATTTCCTCGTGCAGGCAATCGCGCACCTCTTGCGGGCTGGCATCGGCAGGGGCAAAGACGGCGGCCTTGGTGCGGCTGCGCACCGAGGCCCAATCCAGAATGCCGGTGCCGCGCGCGGCTTTGAACTCGGCCCAGGAGCTGACATTGGGCACCACGAAACAGGCCACATTGGCATAGGTGGTGCGGATGGTGCGACGCGGCACGAATTCAACGGTGATCGAGGCCGGGCCGGAGGTCTGGCTGATATTGATACCCGCCTCATTGCGCAGCCGCGACACCAGCCGCGCCAGATCCTGCGGCGCCGAGGGCGGCACCTGACCTTGCAGCGCCACCGTCACCGGGCCTTCAAAGCGGGTGAAGACGGGCAGGGGGCGCCCGCTTTCCATGCGGAATTCCAGATCGACGAAATCCTGCGCGATCTCGGCATTCGAGCGCAAGGCCCGGCTGGGCGCCACGACGGGCGCAAAGCTCGCCACTGGCGCCGCCAGCGCGACCGGCGCGCCAGAGGCGGCCTCTCGCGGGCGGTTCATCGACACCTGAGCCGGGTCGGACGGGTTCGAGGTCGGCGCACAGGCCGTCAGCAATGTGGTGACGGCGAAAATCGTAGCAAGACGCATGGGTTGGCAGCCCCTGAAATGCGAAGTGAGCAGGACAGGAAGGACCGGACGGCACGCTGGCCGCGCCGGTCCTTCCGGGATTCGGGTGCCGGAACCGGATCTGCCGCACCTGATGCCCCCGCATCAGGCGCCGCGCGCCCCGTTCCGCCGGGCCGGGGCAATTGCCCCCCGGACCGCTTGGCCTTGGCCTGAATGCCGGATGACATGCCGACCCCCATCGGCATGCCGCGGCGGGCCGCAGCACAGCTCCGGCCCGAAGGCCGGAGGATCGTTGCCTGAGCCGGCGTCTTAGAAACCGTGACCACCCCAGCCCCGCCCGCAAGGCCCGCGACTGCGGCCCCCCGGTCGATCGGCAGAACCCGCAGCAGGGTCGCCGGAAGCTGTGATGGTCTGTGTTTCAAATCGTGCCTGTCCCAAGTAGACGTTTCTGGATCTGCCGACCACTGAACGTGACGCCTATGTCGTAAGAGCGGCGCGATTGTGTCAATCTGTGGAAACGCGTTCATCTTCGTTACCACTAGCCAAGGTATGCCTTGGCCCGGTTTGCGCCAGATTTCGCTAATAATTCTCGCGAAATATTTCACAAAGTTTCATCAATTCGGCATTTCGTGAGCAGATTGTGGCGAGATCGTGGCAAATGCGGGGCAAGACCGCCCGATTCTGGCAGGCTGATTCTGCCAGTTTGCCAAAGGGTTGCCGGGCGAAGTTAACAAAACAGGCTGTTTCCGATTAAGGAACGATTACCGTTTGAGGCAAAATCGCGGCATCTGGTTAAGAGGCCGCTCCGGGGCGCCGCGACCTCAGCCGCGCCCCCGCGCCATGAAGGCCAAGCGTTCAAACAGATGAACATCCTGTTCGTTCTTCAGCAGCGCCCCATGCAGGCGCGGCAACAGGCTGCGCCCCTCGCGTTTCAGATCCTCCGGCCCCAGATCCTCGGCCAGCAACAGCTTGAGCCAGTCCAACACCTCGGAGGTGGATGGCTTCTTCTTCAGGCCCGGCGTCTCGCGGATTTCGAAGAATTGCGTCAGCGCCGCCGCCAGCAGCCCTTCCTTGATGCCGGGGAAATGCACCTCGACAATGGCGCGCAGCGTCTCGGCATCGGGGAAGCGGATATAGTGGAAGAAGCAGCGGCGCAAAAACGCGTCCGGCAGCTCTTTTTCATTGTTCGACGTGATGATGACGATGGGGCGGTGCCGCGCCCGGATGGTCTCGCCCGTCTCGTAGACGTGGAACTCCATCCGGTCCAGCTCCTGCAACAGGTCATTGGGGAATTCGATATCGGCCTTGTCGATCTCGTCGATCAGCAGAACCACGCGGCCCTCGGCCTCGAAGGCCTGCCACAGCTTGCCCTTGCGGATATAGTTGCGCACCTCATGCACCCGCGCCTCGCCCAGTTGGCTGTCGCGCAACCGGCTGACCGCATCATATTCATACAGGCCCTGCTGCGCCTTGGTGGTGGATTTCACATTCCATTCCAGCATCGGCAGGCCCAGGCTGGCCGCCACCTGCCGGGCCAGCTCGGTCTTGCCGGTGCCCGGCTCGCCCTTGACCAGCAGCGGGCGTTGCAGCGTCACCGCCGCATTCACCGCCACGGCCAGATCGTCGGAGGCAATATAGCTGGAGGTCGAGGTGAAACGCATGGGCCGGGCCTTTCGCAATCTGTGGTGGGCACAACCTAGTCGCACCACGAAATCGGCGCAATGCGCGCTATGCGAGATAGGCGAGAACCCCTAGTGACAAGACCGCGCAAACCCTATAGGAGGGCGGCACCTGACGCGGCGGTCGGCATCAGGTTGTCCCGCCCCCGCGCGCCCCGCACGATTTGGAGTGCTGCGATGAAGGCCGAAGTTTTTCTTCCCGATGATTACCGCCCGGCGGAGGACGAGCCGTTCATGAATGAACGGCAACTGGAATATTTCCGCCGCAAACTGCTGGTCTGGAAACAGGAGCTGCTGGACCAAAGCGCCGAGACCCTGGACAACCTGACCGACAGCGCCCGCAACGTGCCCGATCTGGCCGATCGCGCCAGCGAGGAAACCGACCGCGCGCTGGAGCTGCGCACGCGCGACCGCCAGCGCAAGCTGATCGGCAAGATTGATGCCGCGATCCGCCGCATCGAAAATGGCGAATATGGCTATTGCGAGGTGACCGGCGAGCCGATCAGCCTCAAGCGCCTCGATGCCCGCCCGATTGCCACCATGACGCTGGAGGCGCAGGAGCGCCACGAGCGCCGCGAGAAGGTGCATCGCGACGACTGAGGCGCGACAGGCGCCGCGACCGGGTGCCGCAAGCACTTGGTCTTGCGGCCCTGCCCGCAGACATGCGACGAGCAAAGCCGGGTCATGGACCCGGCTTTTGCTTTTGGGGGCGCGGATGGGCAGGTTGGCGGGGCAGGCGGTCACGGTTCTGGGCGCAGGGGTGGCGGGGCTGGCGCTGGCCCGCGCTTTGGCGCTGCGCGGCGCCGAAGTGACCGTGCTGGAACAGGCCGAAGCCATCCGCGAGGTGGGCGCGGGGCTGCAAGTCACGCCCAACGGGGCGGTTGTGCTGCGCGCGCTTGGGCTGGGCGAGGCTTTGGAGGCCGCGACAACCCGCGCTCAGGCCGTTGAATTGCGCGATGGCCGCGATGGCAGTCTGGTCTTGCGCATGGATCTGGCGCGGCCCAAGGCGGCCCCCGGCTGGCACCTGACGCATCGCGCCGATCTGATCGACCTGCTGGCCGAAGGCGCCCGGCAGGCCGGGGTGCAGATCCGGCTGTTGCAGCGTATCGCGACGGTCGATCTCGACGGCCCGCATCCGCGCCTGCGCAGCACGCAAGGCGCCGAGATGGAGGCCGAAATCCTGCTTGCGGCCGATGGGCTGCATTCGCGCCTGCGGGCCGCGCTGGCGGGCGAGCGGGCGGCGCACTTCACCGGGCAGGCGGCCTGGCGCGCCGTGATCCCTTGCGAGCCGGGCGCCGCGCCGGTGGCCGAAGTGCATATGGAGGCCGGGCGGCATCTGGTCAGCTATCCGCTGCGCGGCGGGCGCATGCGCAACATCGTGGCGGTCGAGGAACGGGCGCAATGGGTCGAAGAGGGCTGGAACCTACCCGACGACCCGATGGCGCTGCGCCTTGCCTTTCAAGGCTTTGGACCGCGTGTGCAAGGCTGGCTGGACCGGGTGGAGCAGGTCTGGCTGTGGGGCCTGTTTCGTCATCCGGTGGCAGAAAGCTGGGGGCGGGCGCTGCCGCAGGGCATGGTGGCCCTGCTGGGCGATGCGGCCCATCCGACGCTGCCCTTTCTGGCGCAAGGGGCCAATATGGCGCTGGAAGATGCTTGGGTGCTGGCCGAAACGCTGGACCGGATGGGGCCGGGACAGGCGGCGCTGGCGGCCTATCAAGCTGCCCGCGCCCCGCGCTGCGCCCGCATCGTGGCGGCAGCCAATGCCAATGCCCGCGCCTATCACCTGTCAGGCCTGCGGCGCGGGATCGGGCATCTGGCGCTCCGCACCGCCAACCGTGTCGCGCCCGGACTGGCCTTGCACCGCTTCAACTGGGTGCATGGGCTGGACGTGACGCGCTGATTCGATTTTTCGTCGAAAAATCGCCGCCCCGCGTCAGGCGTCCAGCTCGATCCAGACCGGCACGTGATCCGATGGTTTCTCTTCGCCGCGCGCGGCCTTGTCGATCTTCACATCGCGCAGGAGGTCGGCGGCCTGCGGGCTGAGCAGAAGGTGATCAATGCGGATGCCATTGTTCTTTTCCCATGCGCCCGCCTGATAATCCCAGAAGGAATAGTGGCGCGGCCCCTGCACCTGCGCACGGAAGGCCTCGGTATAGCCAAGGTGCAGGATGCGGCGAAAGGCGGCGCGGCTTTCGGGCAGGGCGAGCGCATCGCTACGCCAGACCTCGGGGCGGGCGGCGTCCTCGTCCTGCGGGATGATGTTGTAATCGCCTGCCAGCACCACTGGCTCCTCCAGCGCCAGAAGCGCCCGGGCGCGCGCCTCCATCCGGGCCATCCATGCCAGTTTGTAGCCGTATTTCCCGCTCGCGATCGGCCGCCCCGAGGCTTCGAACTCGACCGGGTTGCCATTGGGCAGATAGAGCCCGCACAGCCGGACCGCGCGGCCTTCGCCGATCACCGTCGCCTCGATCCAGCGCGCCTGTTCATCGGCCTCGTCGCCCGGCAGGCCGCGCGTCACATCCTCCAGCGGCAGGCGCGACAGGATGGCCACGCCATTGAAGCTCTTCTGACCATGGGTCTCCACCCGCCATCCCATGTCCTCGAACAGCGTGCGGGGGAAGGCCTCGTCGACCGATTTGATTTCTTGCAGCGTCACGACATCCGGGCGCGCGGCCTCCAGCCAGCGCGGCAGGGCCTCGATCCGGGCCTTGATGCCGTTGATGTTGAAGGTCGCAAGTTTCATGGCGCGCTCCGCTGGGCGGCTTGATGCTGCCCTTGCCCCTCTATCGCCCGGCAACCGGCACATGACAAGAGGAGGCCGAGGGCGCGCTTCACTGCTTAAAATTAACGCTTTGTTAACACTTGCGAATCAATGATCGTGGGGACGGATGTGGACAAGTTTCGCGACCGCAGATTGTGGATAAACCACCTGATGCACGTTTAGGTTAACAGGCGCCGGATCTTAGCCACAACCGGCTGTGTGGACAAAGCGCCTTGCAACCTGTGGATGTAAAATCATTTGATTAATCACGTTTTGAGGGCAACCGTGAGAGGGCAAACCAGCTCAACACACGGAGACCCGATCATGAGCGCTGCCCTGAAACTCACCGTCGAAACCGTTGCTGCCACCGTTGCCGACATGTCGGCGGGCCTCTGGGCCGATCTGATGCCCTGCTCCAATATCGAGGGCAGCGAGATGATGCTGGGCGGCGCCACCGCGCTGATGCCCTGCTCGAACATCGAAACCGGCGTCGCTGCCGATCTGATGCCCTGCTCCAACATCGAGACCGGCGACATGACCTCGGGCGCCGGTGTCGCGCTGATGCCCTGCTCGAACTGATCTGAACAGGATCGCCGTTCCGCCTCCCCGGTCTCGCATCCGGGGAGGACGGGGCGCGGCTCCCGTCCGGGTCGCCCCGATCCAGGCGCTTCACCGATCCCGGCCATTCGCAAACCGGAACGCTCCATGTCAAATGTCGTGCATTTTGCCAGCCGCGCCTCCGGGGTTGCGGCAACGGGCAAGTCTGGCCTGGTGCCAGGCGGGCTGGCCCCCTTGCTGACCGCCTTTGCCCATCACCGCCGCCGTCCGGGCGATGCGTTCTGGCTGAAGGAGAATGCCGAACTGCTGGGCATTCTGTCTGCCCTCGGGCGCAGGCTGCCCGATCTGGCGCTGGCGGCCTATCAGCCCTTTCACGAGGGGGCTGCGGCGCAGATCGCGCTTTATCCGCAATATTACCGCATGATCCTGGGCGTGGTGACCGCGCTGGAGGATCTGGGCTATCCCGGCGATCTGGGGCCACGTCTGGCGCAATGGATCCTGCGCGAAGGCTGGCCCGACAGCGAGGTCAACGATCTGCAACGCGCTGAGGTGCGCTTTCTGCTGGCGCGCAACGGCGTGACATGGGCGCCGGAGGGGCTGGATGCGCGCCTGATGGCCTTCATCTCGCGCCCGGAAACCTTCGCCTTGCCCAATCCGCGCGCAGCCTATGATCTGCTGCATGTGGTGTTCTACCTGTCGCATTACGGGCGCCAGCCCCTGCACCTGCCGCAAGCCGCCATCGACAGCCTTGTCACCTTGGGCAGTCTGGCGCATCTTGAACAGAATGGCGATCTGCTGGCCGAGGTCTGTCTGGCCCTGCGCTTTGTGGCAGCGCCTTTGCCGCCGCTGTGGCTGCACCATCTGCGGCGGGAAGCGGCCGCCTCACGCGTCGAGGCGCGGGCTTGCGAAGATTCCTCGGATGCCTATCACAATTATCTTGTCAATCAGTGGTTGTTGGGCACTATGGGGGAATTCGTGTTTGGTGTGCCCGCAACCTCCGGTCCAATGAGCTTTCACGTGCCGCGACCCGTCATTTCTCCCCTCAGGGAGTTCACTCAGGCCCTGATGCAACCCGGCTTCCGGCGCATGGCCGAGTGGCCGGATCTGCGCGTCGCCTGCGCGCCGCATGTCTCGCCCCAGGCGCTTGCCGTGGCGGATGCAGGGGCCGAGGGATCGCCGGGCTTTGCACGCTTCATCCGTGGCTTTGCGCGGCTCAGCCATCCAGCCGCGCCGGGACCGCAGCGGGTGCAGGCGTGACGGGGGCGCCGGGCCTCTCCAATCCCCAAAAGGCCGCGCTCACCGGCGCGGCGCTGACCATTCTGAACACGCTGGTCGGCGTGACCGCCGATGCCAGCGCCAAGGATCTGGTCTCCAGCCATGCCGCGCCGCAACTGATGGCCCTGTCGGGGCTTTTGGCGGTGGGCGTCGGGCTTGGCCTGTCGGCAGCCGGGCAGGGGCGCATGATCCTTGGCACGGCGACGCCGGGCCGCGTGGCGCTGCGCTCCTGTCTGGGGGCGCTGTCGACACTGGGCTTTTTCCTCGCCCTGCGCGATCTGCCCTTTGCCGAGCTGTTTCCCTTCATGGCGCTGATGCCGATCATGGGCGCGGCCCTGTCGGCATTGATCCTACGCGAGCAGATCGGCGCCCGTGTCTGGATGGCGCTGGCCTGCGGCCTGACCGGCATGTTGATCCTGTTTCCCGACGGGGTGCATGGCATTGCGGCCGGGCATGTTTACGGCTTTGGCGCCAGCCTGGCCGGTGCCGCCTCCATCGTGCTGTCACGCGGCATCAGCCGTAACCATACCCATGCCTTCGCGCAGGTGTTTTATGCGCAACTCGCCTGCGCGCTGCTGGGCCTTCTGGCGCTGCCCTTCGTCTGGCACCCGATGAGCCTTGGCGATCTTGGCCTGCTGGCGGTCTATACCGGGTTCTTGCTGACGACACGCTGGCTGATGGTGATGATCGTGCGGCTGCTGCCGGCCTATGTCGCGATGCAGATTGCCAATGTGCAATTCGTCTGGATGGTGAGCATCGGCTATCTGATGTTCGGTGAGGCCACCGGCGCCCATGTCTGGCTGGGGGCGGGGCTGATCGTCGCCTCTGGCATCTGGCTGTTGCAAGCGCAGCGCCCCAGCCCGAGCCCGGAAACGGCGCCAGCCGCGCCGCCGGTGCCTGCGGAATAAAGCCTCAGATCGAGAACGAGGTGCCGCAGCCGCAGCTGGCTGTGGCATTGGGATTCTGGATCACGAAGCGCGCGCCGATCAGCTCTTCGGTATAGTCGATGACCGCATCGGCCAGGAAGGGCAGGGATACCGGGTCGACCAGCACCTTCTGGCCCTCGCGCTCCAGCACCAGATCATCGCCCGCCGGATCATCCAGCCGGATGTCATACTGGAAGCCTGAACAGCCGCCGCCATCCACGGCCACGCGCAGGGCTTTTTGCTCGCCCGTCATCTCGGCAATCTCGGCCAGCCGCGCGAAAGCACGGGGGGTGACACGAGGCAGGTGAGCATCCTCGGGCAGTTTCAGGTCCATCGCCGGATTTTCCTTAGCCTTCATGGGGTTTTCCACATATAGAGAAGGCAAAGGCATGAAACAAGAACCGATGACCCAAAGCTTTGCTCCCTTCGCCTGCCTGCCCGACGCCTCGCGCGGGCGGCGCCTGCCCGAAACGATGTCGACCTTCCGCTCGCCCTTTCAGCGCGACCGCGACCGCATCATCCATTCCTCGGCTTTCCGCCGACTGAAGCATAAAACCCAGGTGTTTATCGAACATGAAGGCGACTATTACCGCACGCGCCTGACCCATTCGATCGAGGTGGCGCAGGTGGCGCGCACCATTTCGGGCGTGTTGGGACTGAACACCGATCTGGCCGAATGCATCGCGCTCGCGCATGATCTGGGCCATACCCCCTTCGGCCATACCGGCGAGGATGCGCTGGCGCGGCTGATGCAGCCCTATGGCGGGTTTGACCATAACGCGCAGGCGCTGCGCATCGTCACCCGGCTGGAGCGGCATTATGCCGGGTTTGACGGGCTGAACCTGACCTGGGAAAGCCTGGAGGGCATCGCCAAGCATAACGGCCCCGTCATTGGCCCCAATGCCGATGAGAAACATGCAGGCCCCTTGCCCTATGCTTTGGCCGAGGTGAATGCCCAGTGGGATCTGGAACTGCACACCCATGCCAGCGCCGAGGCGCAGGTGGCGGCGATTGCCGATGACGTGGCCTATAGCCATCACGATCTGCATGACGGCTTGCGCTCGGGCCTGTTCACCGAGGCCGATCTGATGGAACTGCCCGTCACCGCCCCCGCCTTCGAGGAGGTGGACCGCCTTTACCCCGGCCTTGACAAGATGCGCCGCAGGCATGAGGCGCTGCGCCGGGTCTTTGGCCGCATGGTGGAGGATGTGATCCATGTGGCGCAAAACCGGCTTGACGCCGCGCAGCCCAAATCGGTGGAGGAAATCCGCCATATGGGCACCACGATCATCCGCTTTTCCAAACCGCTGTATCAAGAGCTGAAGGCCGTGCGCAGCTTCCTGTTCCATCGCATGTATCGCGCGCCCTCCGTGGTGGAGATGCGGGCGCGGGTGACGGCCATGCTGGACGACCTCTTTCCGCTGTTCCTGCAACGGCCCGAGCTGCTGCCCGAGGAATGGCGCGCCGATATCGAGGCCGCGCAGGATGAAACACAGCTGGCCCGGATCGTCGCCGATTATGTGGCGGGCATGACCGATCGCTTTGCCATTCAGGAACACGGGCGGCTGTTTGGCTGAGCCGTCGCCGCGGGGGTTTCACACCCCCGCACCCCCGTGGGATATTTGGGCCAAGATGAATGGGCGCGGCTTTTCCGCTTGCACTGCGGCGCAGCGCGTGAAAAGGGGAACCGCCAAACGATCCCTTCCCATGACCCGTTCAGGAGGCTCCCATGGAGATTCGCGAGGCTCTCACCTTTGACGATGTTCTGCTTGTTCCGGCGGCCAGCAATGTGCTGCCCTCCGATGCGGATACCTCGACTTTCGTGACCAAAGCGATCCGCATGAACATCCCGCTGCTGTCCAGCGCGATGGATACGGTGACCGAGGGCCGCATGGCGATTGCCATGGCGCAGGCGGGCGGGATTGGCGTCATTCACCGCAATCTCGACATCGAGGCGCAGGCGCGCGAGGTGCGGCGGGTGAAGCGGTTTGAAAGCGGCGTGGTTTACGCCCCGATCACCCTGCGCGCCGATCAGACCATGGCCGATGCCAAGGCCTTGCAAGAGCGCTATAACGTCACTGGCTTTCCGGTGGTCGATGCCGATGGCCGCGTCGTGGGCATCGTGACCAATCGCGACATGCGCTTTGCCACCGATGACAAGACCCCGGTTTCGGTCATGATGACCTCGGACAATCTGGCAATCCTGCGCGAGCCTGCGGATCGCGAGGCCGCGATCAGCCTGATGAAGGCGCGGCGCATCGAAAAGCTGCTGGTGACCGATGGGACGGGCAAGCTGACCGGCCTCTTGACGCTGAAGGATACCGAGAAATCGGTGCTGAACCCCCATGCCTGCAAGGATGAGATGGGGCGGCTGCGGGTTGCGGCGGCCTCCACCGTGGGCGATGCCGGGTTCGAGCGCAGTCAGGCGCTGATAGAGGCGGGTGTGGATCTGGTGGTGATCGACACCGCCCATGGCCATAGCGAAGGCGTGGCCCGCGCGGTGGAACGCATCAAGGCGCTGGCCAGCGGTGTGCAGGTGATTGCGGGCAATGTGGCGACCGCCGAGGCCACCCGCGCCCTGATCGGGGCAGGTGCCGATGCTGTGAAGGTGGGGATCGGCCCCGGCTCGATCTGCACCACGCGCATTGTGGCCGGTGTGGGCGTGCCGCAGCTGACTGCGATCATGGACGCCTCGCGCGCGGCGGGCGACATTCCGGTCATCGCGGATGGCGGCATCAAGTTCTCGGGCGATTTCGCCAAGGCGATTGCGGGCGGGGCCTCCTGCGCCATGGTCGGCAGCGCCATCGCGGGCACCGACGAATCCCCCGGCGAAGTGATCCTGTGGAACGGCCGCAGCTACAAATCCTATCGCGGCATGGGCTCTTTGGGCGCCATGGCGCGCGGCAGTGCCGACCGCTATTTCCAGAAAGACGCCGCCAGCGACAAGCTGGTGCCCGAGGGCATCGAAGGGCAGGTGCCCTATAAGGGGCCGGTTGCCACGGTGGTGCATCAGATGGTTGGCGGCTTGCGCGCGGCCATGGGTTATACCGGCAACCGCACGGTGGCCGAGATGCGCGCCAATTGCAATTTCGTGCGCATCACCGGCGCGGGCCTCAAGGAATCGCATGTTCATGACGTGCAGATCACCCGCGAAAGCCCGAATTACCGGATCGGCTGATGTGTGCTGCCCTTGAGGCGGGCGCATGACGCCCGCCGCCCGTCTCTCTGCCGCCATCCAGATCCTCGACCGGATCATCGCAGGCGCACCTGCGGAGCAGGCCTTGGTCAATTGGGCGCGCGCCTCGCGCTTCGCGGGCTCGGGCGACCGCAACGCCATCCGCGATCTGGTGTTTGACGCGCTGCGCTGCCGTCGCAGCTTTGCCGCCCTTGGCGGCGGCGACACCGGGCGCGGTCTGGTGCTGGGCGCCCTGCGCGCCAGCGGGGCCGACCCCGAGGCCTTGTTCACCGGCGAGGGCCATGCCCCTGCGCCGCTTGGCCCCGAAGACGCGGGCCGCGCGCCACAAGGCTTTGAGATTGCAGACATTCCAGATTGGCTTGGCCCGCAGTTGCAGGCCGACCTGGGCGCAGATTTCGCCGCCGTGGGAGAGGCGATGCGCCACCGCGCGCCGGTGTTTCTGCGCGTAAATCTGCGCCGCGCCACGCAGGCGCAGGCCCTTGCCGCCTTGACTGAGGACGGGGTTGAGGCCGTGCCGCATCCGCTGTCGCCGACCGCGCTGGAGGTGATGGCAGGCGCGCGCAAGATCGCCGCCTGCCGCGCCTATGCCGAGGGTCTGGTGGAGCTGCAAGACGCCGCCTCGCAGGCGGTGATCGACGCCTTGCCCCTGCAAGATGGCATGCGCGTGCTGGATTTTTGCGCGGGCGGAGGGGGCAAGACCTTGGCCATGGCGGGCCGCGCCCGTCTGGCGCTGTTTGCCCATGATGCCGCGCCCGCGCGCATGCGCGATCTGCCTGCGCGGGCCAGGCGGGCCGGTGCGAAAGTTACCTTGACCGAGGCGCCCAAAGCCCCCTTCGATCTGGTTTTGGCCGATGTGCCCTGTTCGGGCTCCGGCAGCTGGCGGCGCGCGCCCGAGGGCAAATGGCTGCTGACACCGGAGCGGCTGCGGTCGCTGGTCGAGGTTCAAGCCAAAATCTTGCGCGATGTCGCGGCGCTGGTGCGGCCTGGCGGCTGGATCGGTTATGCGACCTGCTCGATGCTTCACATTGAGAACGGCGCCCAGGTGCATGATTTTATTTCAGAAAACAGAAAATGGTCCTGCGAATACCAGCGCAGCCTGACCCCGCTGGACGGCGGCGACGGCTTCTTTGTGGCCTTGCTCCGGCATTCCCCTAAAGGTTGAATATTTTTCCGCCACCACGCATGATGCAGTTAAGGGCGAGTTAACCTTTTGCGTGCCGAATGACGTGGATGATTCCCGGAGGCGGTCAATGGCGGGCAAACCCGTGTCGGAACAAGCAGAGCAGATACCAGAGCCCGAGGAGGGGTCTTGGTTCGATGCCTTGTCCGCTGCCGCCGCAACGCTCAGCGCACATATCTGGCTGCTGCTGGTGGCCGCCATCATCTGCGCCGTCGCCGTCGTCCTGGCAGGGACGCCCGAGGTGCGGCGCATGGCGGGCTATATTGGCATCACCCTGTGCATGCTGGTCTTGGTGGTGCGCGGTATCGTCATGATCGGCAAGATGCGGCGGCGGCGGCTGGAATCCGGCTTGCTGCGGCTGATGGGGCATGACAGCGCGCCATGTTTCTCCACTGATGGCGCCGGGATGATCGGCTTTCAGAACGCGATTGCGCGAGAACGTTTCGGCAAGCGTGACGGGGCCAGCCTGATTTCCGCCTTGCAGGATCAGTTCGCAAGCCCGGCCTCGGTGCTTTACCGATTGCAGAGCCGCGCCATGGTTTACGGCTTTGCCCGCGAGGATGTGGTGACGCGGCGCGGCCATATCCGCCTCACCACGCATCGCATCGGCGCCGCCCGCTTCCTGTGGCGTCTGGAGGAGTTTCAGGATCGCGGCGGCGGTCGCGGCGCAGAAACCCTTAGTCTTCCGATGCTGGTGGCCAACAAGGCGGGTGTGATCCTATTTTCAAATGAGGCGATGCGGCGTTTGATTGGTGAACGCCCCAAACGGCTGGATCGCGTCTTTCTGGAACAGCAGTTGCGGTCGGGGGAAGAGGTCGAGGTTGCGGCCATTGCCGGCCCCGTGCGCGCGATTCTGGCCGAGGTGGAAGGGCCGGGCGAGCGGCGTGAAATCTACCTGCTGCCAGTGCCCCGCGCCAATCTGGACGAACATGCCTTGGCCGATTTTGAACATGTGCCGGTCGCGCTGATGAAATTCGCCTCGGATGCCTCGTTCCGCGTGGCCAACAAGGCCGCCCGCGAGGCGCTTGGCCTCGAGCCGGACGAGGCACCGCCCTTCCATGATCTTTTTGAAGGGCTGGGGCGCGCCGTGTCTGACTGGCTTGCCGATATTGCGGCAGAGCGTATCCCTGCCGGGTCCGAGGTTCTGCGCCTGCGCAGGTCGGATGCGGATATCTTTTACCAGATCACCCTGCGCCGCATCGTGGAGCAGGGACGGGGTGTGGTTCTGGCCGTTTTGAACGATGCCACCGCGCTGAAAACATTGGAGGCGCAATTCGTTCAAAGCCAGAAGATGCAGGCAATCGGGCAGCTCGCCGGAGGAATTGCGCATGATTTCAACAATCTGCTGACGGCAATCTCGGGCCATTGTGATCTGCTTTTGCTGCGCCACGATCCGTCGGACCCGGAATATGCCGATCTGGTGCAGATCCATCAGAATGCCAACCGCGCGGCCAGTCTGGTTGGGCAATTGCTGGCATTCTCGCGCAAACAGACGTTGAAACCGGGCCGCCTCGACCTTCAGGAAGTGCTGTCAGACCTGACCCACCTGCTCAACCGCCTGGTTGGGGAACGGATCAACCTGCGCCTCGCCCATGCCCCCGACATGGGGCATATCCGCGCTGATAAACGGCAGTTGGAACAGGTCATCATGAACCTCGTCGTCAATGCGCGCGATGCAATGCCAGAGGGCGGCACAATCCGCATCGAGACCGAGGCCGTAACGCTGGATCAGGAGATGCGCCGGGATCGTGCGGTGGTGCCTGCGGGCCAATATGCGGTGATCCGCGTGGTTGATACCGGTCATGGCATTCCCGCAGACCGGCTCCAGAAAGTGTTCGAGCCATTCTACACCACTAAACGCGTTGGCGAGGGCACCGGCCTTGGCCTGTCCACCGCCTATGGGATCGTCAAGCAATCGGGTGGTTTCATCTTTATCGACAGCCAGATGGGCCTTGGCACGGTGTTTCACCTGTACTTCCCGATCAATGAAGGGCTGGAGGAAGGTGATCTGGCGCCGCGGGGCGACACCTTGCCCCGTCCCGCCCTCCGCAAATCCGAAGGCGGGGTTGTACTGCTGGTGGAGGACGAGGCACCGGTACGGGCCTTTGCCTCCCGCGCCTTGCGCCTGCGGGGCTTCACCGTGCTGGAGGCCGACAGCGCGGAGGCCGCCCTGGAGACGCTCGAAGACCCCGGCCTCGACATTGATCTTTTTGTCACCGATGTGGTGATGCCAGGCATGGACGGGCCAAGCTGGGTCAAGAAGGCGCTGGAAACCCGGCCGAATGTGCCGACGATCTTTGTATCCGGCTATGCGGAGGATTGCCTCTCCGAAAATCAATCCCGCGTGCCGAATTCGGTCTTCTTGCCAAAGCCATTCTCGCTGACGGCTTTGACGGACGCGGTGCAGGATCAACTCAGTTGACGGTGTTCAGCTTTCCGTCTCGCACAGCTTTGCATAAAGCTCGAAATCCGCCGCCGCGACCTTGCGCAACCGCTTTTCGGTGGCAGGTTCCAGATCCAGCGGGGCCGGAGGAGAGACGTTCAAGCGGGGCAGGGTGATCTCGCAATCCAGCCTGTCTTCCAGAAAAGCGATCAGCGTATCAATCCGCTCATATCGGAACAAATGATCGAGTCCTTTGTCGCCGGTCTTGTCTGGCTTCGGCATCAGAAACTGCGCCTGCGAACCAACGGCGACCGAGGGCGGCGGATCGTCGGAGCAATAGGCCCGCACGAAAGCGTCGAAATTCATCCCGGCAGTGCTTTTGCGATCATCGCCCATATCCTCGCGCTGCCGATAGCGATACCAGCTGCCCAGCCAGTCCAGTGGCTCGCGCATTGTCGCGATGACGGTAAAGGGCTTGCCCGCCACACTTTCCAGCCAAGGCCCCATGAAGCGGTGATATTTCCGCACCGACGCATGTTTCAGCTGCGGCGGGCGCTGGATGGCGACATGGGCCATCGATTCGAGCGCGGCTTCTATCGCGGTAGTGCCGGTCTTGGGAGTGGCCAGCATGGTCAGCCGCTGATGCCAGAATACGAGCATTTTTGTCTCTTTTCGCCTGCGTCAAGGGGAATGGCCGAAAAAACAACGGCGCCGCCCGCTGCGTAAACTATCCCTTAACCCTTCCATGAAAAAGCTGAATCTGTGCAAAAAGCTGTTGATATGTTCTCGGTTTGATCTCATATACACATGAACAGAAACTGAACATCCGCGCGTCGAGCCGCATTGCTCCCGCGACCGGGCTATGGGATAAGGACGGATACAGATGGCCTCGGCAACTCTCTTCGACCTGAACGGAAAGCGCGACATGGATAAGACGAAAGCGCTGGAAAGCGCGCTGGCACAGATCGAACGGCAGTTCGGCAAGGGCTCGATCATGAAACTGGGCGAGAACAACCCGGTGATGGAGATCGAGGCGACTTCGACCGGCTCGCTGGGCCTGGATATCGCGCTTGGGATCGGCGGCCTGCCGAAGGGGCGCATTGTCGAGATTTACGGGCCGGAAAGCTCGGGCAAGACGACGCTGACCCTGCATGTGGTGGCCGAAGAGCAGAAAAAGGGCGGGGTTTGTGCCTTTGTGGACGCGGAACACGCGCTGGACCCGCAATATGCCAAGAAACTGGGCGTGAACCTCGACGAGCTGCTGATCTCGCAGCCCGATACGGGCGAGCAGGCGCTGGAGATTGTGGATACGCTGGTGCGCTCGGGCGCGGTGAGCCTGATCGTGGTCGACTCGGTCGCGGCGCTGACGCCCAAGGCCGAGATCGAAGGCGATATGGGCGATGCGACCGTCGGCGCCCAGGCCCGTCTGATGAGCCAGGCCATGCGCAAGCTGACCGCCAGCATCGGCCGCAGCAATTGCATGGTGATCTTCATCAACCAGATCCGCATGAAGATCGGCGTGATGTTTGGCAGCCCGGAAACCACCACCGGCGGCAATGCGCTGAAATTCTATGCCTCGGTCCGGCTTGATATTCGCCGCATCGGCTCGATCAAGGATCGGGACGAAGTGGTGGGCAATACGACCCGCGTGAAAGTGGTGAAAAACAAGGTGGCGCCGCCGTTCAAACAGGTGGAATTCGACATCATGTATGGCGAGGGCATCTCGAAAACCGGGGAACTGGTCGATATTGGCGTGAAGGCCGGTGTCGTCGAGAAATCCGGCAGCTGGTATTCCTATGGCGACGAGCGGATCGGGCAGGGGCGCGAGAATGCCAAAAGCTTCCTGAAGGCCAATCCCGGCACCGCGCTGGAGATTGAGGACAAGATCCGCGCCGCCAACGGGCTGGATTTCCACATGGCGGAGGGCGCCAGCGAGGATGATGTCGTCGACATGTGATCAAATTCCGGGGTGAACCCGGGGCAAGCCGTGGAAATCAGGGCGCTTTCGGGCGCCCTTTTTCATGGCTTGCCGCCTTGCAATGATGGACAGTGCCCGCCCGCGCCGCTAAACCGGGCGGCAACGCATCCGCCTTTGGCACAGGAGCCACCCTTCCATGCCGTCATTGAACGACATCCGGTCCACCTATCTCGATTTCTTCAAGCGCAACGGCCATACGGTCGTCGACAGCAGCCCGCTGGTACCGCGCAATGACCCGACGCTGATGTTCACCAATTCGGGCATGGTGCAGTTCAAGAACTGCTTCACCGGGGTGGAAAAGCGCGATTATGTGCGCGCCACCACCGCACAGAAATGCGTGCGGGCGGGCGGCAAGCACAATGACCTCGACAATGTGGGCTATACCGCGCGGCACCACACCTTCTTTGAAATGCTGGGGAATTTCAGCTTTGGCGACTATTTCAAGGCCGAGGCGATCAATTTCGCATGGGAACTGCTGACCAAGGATTTCGACATTCCGAAATCGAAACTGCTGGTCACGGTCTATCATACCGATGACGAGGCCGCGCAGATCTGGAAGAAGGTCGCAGGGCTTTCGGATGACCGGATCATCCGCATTCCGACCAGCGACAATTTCTGGCAAATGGGGCCGACCGGACCCTGCGGCCCCTGCACCGAGATTTTCTACGATCACGGCGACCATATCTGGGGCGGCCCGCCCGGCAGCGCCGATGAGGATGGTGACCGCTATATCGAGATCTGGAACAACGTCTTCATGCAGAACGAGCAGTTCGAGGACGGCTCGATGATCGACCTCGACATGCAGTCGATCGACACAGGCATGGGGCTGGAACGGATCGGCGCGTTGCTGCAAGGCAAGCACGACAATTATGACACCGATCTGATGCGCAGCCTGATCGAGGCCTCGGCCCATCTGACCTCGGCCGACCCGGATGGCCCCGGCAAGGTGCATCACCGCGTGGTGGCCGATCACCTGCGCTCGACCTCGTTCCTGATCGCTGATGGCGTGATGCCCTCGAATGAGGGGCGCGGCTATGTGCTGCGCCGCATCATGCGCCGCGCCATGCGTCACCTCAACATGCTCGGCACGCGCGACGTGACGATGTACAAGCTGGTGCCCGCGCTGGTGCGCCAGATGGGCACCGCCTATCCCGAACTGGCCCGCGCGCAGAACCTGATCGAGGAAACCCTCCGGCTCGAGGAAACCCGCTTCCGCACCACGCTGGATCGCGGCCTGAAACTGCTGGACGAGGAGCTTTCCGGCCTGCCGGAAGGGGCCGATCTGCCCGGCCCGACCGCGTTCAAACTGTATGACACCTATGGTTTCCCGCTGGACCTGACGCAGGATGCCCTGCGCGAAAAGGGCCGCGCGGTGGATGTGGCGGGTTTCGACGCCGCGATGGACGAGCAGCGCGCCAAGGCGCGGGCGAGCTGGTCCGGTTCGGGCGAGGCGAAAGACGCGAAAATCTGGTTTGAGCTGGCTGAAAAGCACGGCGCGACCGAGTTTCTGGGCTATGATGGCGAGACCGCCGAGGGCCAGGTTCTCGCCATCGTCAAGGATGGTGCGCTGATCGGTTCCTCTGACGAGGCGAAGGGCGAAGCCGTGAATATCGTGGTGAACCAGACGCCGTTCTATGCCGAAAGCGGCGGTCAGGTTGGCGATCAGGGCTATATCCGCACCGATACCGGCCTTGCCCGCGTGACCGATACCCGCAAGGTGGCGGGCGTCTTCCTGCATGTGGCCGAGATCGTGGAGGGCGCGATCACCCGTGGCCAGCCCGCCAAGCTGGAGCTGGACCATGCGCGCCGCCAGTCGATCCGCGCCAATCACTCGGCGACGCATCTTCTGAACGAGGCGCTGCGCAATGTGCTGGGCGATCACGTCGCGCAGCGCGGCTCGCTCAATGCGGCGGATCGCCTGCGGTTTGACTTTGCCCATGGCAAGGGGTTGAGCGCCGAGGAACTGGCCTCGGTCGAGGCTGAGGTGAACAGCTATATCCGCCAGAACGGCGCGGTGGAAACCCGGCTGATGTCGCCCGATGATGCGCGCGGCCTTGGGGCGCAGGCGCTGTTCGGCGAGAAATACGGCGAGGAAGTGCGCGTCGTGTCGATGGGTCGGCTGGGCGGCTCGGGCAAGGGTCTGGATGGCAACACCTATTCGATCGAACTCTGCGGCGGCACCCATGTGCGGCAGCTGGGCGAGATCGGGGCTTTTGTGCTGCTGTCGGACAGCGCGTCGTCCTCGGGCGTGCGCCGGATCGAGGCGCTGACTGGCGCCGAGGCGCTGGCCCATATGGCATCGCAGGCGCAGATGCTGGCCGATGTGGCGGCGGTGCTGAAAGTGCCCGCGCCCGAGCTGGCCGAGCGCGCGAAATCCTTGCTGGACGAGCGCAAAAAGCTGGAGAACGAGGTGGCCCAGCTGCGGCGCGAGCTGGCCATGGGCGGCAAATCCGGCGGGCCGGAGGCCGAAGAGATCAACGGCGTGAAGTTCATCGCGCAGGTCATGCAAGGCGTTTCGGGCAAGGACCTGCCGGGCCTGATCGACGAGATGAAGGCACGGCTGGGCTCCGGCGCGGTCTTGCTGATTGCCGATACTGGCGCCAAACCGGCGGTGGCCGCCGGGGTGACCGCCGATCTGACGGCGCGCCTGTCCGCCGTCACGCTGGTCAAGGCCGCCGCCGAGGCGCTTGGCGGCAAGGGTGGCGGTGGCCGTCCCGATATGGCGCAAGCCGGTGGAGCCGATATTTCCATGGCGGATCAAGCGATCGCCGCCGCCAAAGCCGTGATGGAGGCCTGACCCATGCCCACAGCCCTGTGGATCGCCCATGTGGAAGTGACCAACCCCGAGGCCTATGGCACCTATGCCAAGGGCGCGGGCCCGGCGATTGCCGCGCATGGCGGGGTCTTCCTCGCGCGCGGCGGCCGCTATGTGCAACTGGAGGGGAATGAGCGCGCCCGCAATGTGGTGGCGCGTTTCCCTTCGCTGGAGGCCGCCGTCGCTTGCTATCACAGCGCCGAATATCAGGCCGCGCTGGCCCATGCCAAAGGCGCCAGCATCCGGGATCTGGTGGTCGTCGAAGAGGCCGAGTGATCTTGCTCTTGCGCCCTGCGGCATCTCGCGGGGCGCAAACCTGCCGATTTTCCGGGCGCCGCGCAGCCCCTCGCCATTTCCCGTTCATCGCATCTTCATATTTCCGCAACATCCTGTAGGATGAGGCTCAAGAAACGCAAGCGAACGGGCAGGCGCCATGAGTATTGATTTTGCGGCTTTTGCCGCCGGGAGGCCCTGAATGTGCCGTTGGGCCGCCTATATCGGGGCACCGATCTATCTGGAAGAGATCGTCAGCCTGCCACAGCACTCGCTGATCCGGCAAAGCCATTGCGCCACCGAATGCCGCACGGCGATCAATGCCGATGGCTTTGGCATCGCCTGGTATGGCGACAGGTCAGAGCCCGGCCTCTACCGCGACGTGATGCCTGCCTGGAGCGACCCGAACCTGCGCAGCCTGGTGGCCACCGTGAAATCCGGCCTGTTCCTCGCGCATGTGCGCGCCTCCACCGGCACCGCCACCAGCCGCAACAATTGCCATCCCTTCACCTGGGGACGCTGGAGCTTCATGCATAACGGGCAGGTCGGGGGCTATGACGGCTTTCGCCGCAATGCCGATATGCTGATCCCCGATGCGCTTTACCCGCATCGCAAGGGCGCCACCGACAGCGAGGCCCTGTTCCTGGCCGCCATCGCCGAAGGGCTGGATCACGACCCGCGCGGCGCCATGGAACGCGCTTCCGCCGCCTTCATCCGGCTGGCCCGCGAAAAGGGCGAGGCGCCGCATCTGCGGTTGACGGTCGCCATGTCGGATGGGCAGCGCCTTTACGCCATGCGCTATGCCACGGATGATCAGGCGCCAAGCCTCTATCACCGCTGGTCCGCGACCCGCAAGGGCCGTGCCGTGGTGTCAGAGCCACTGGAAGCCGGCGAGGAAAACTGGCTGGAAATCCCCTCCGCGAGCTTCTGCACCTTTGAGGGGGACCGCGTGACGGTCGAGGATTTCCGACCCTGCCGCCTGGCGGCCGCCGCCTGAAGCGGGGGTTTCACACCCCCGCACCCCCCGGGATATTTTCTCCAAGATGAAATGACAAAGGGCAGAGTGATCCTCTGCCCCTTTTCATCTTGGCCTCAATATCCCGGGGGGTGCGGGGGGCTGGCCCCCCGCTGCCGGTCATTCAGCGCGTGCGGCGCGCTTGCGCTCGTGCGGGTCCAGCTCGCGCTTGCGCAGACGCACGATTTTCGGGGTCACTTCCACCAGCTCGTCATCGTCGATATAGGCGATGGCCTCTTCCAGCGACATGCGCACCGGCGGCGTCAGGCGCACTGCCTCGTCCGTGCCGCTGGCACGGACGTTGGTCAGCTTTTTGCCTTTCAGCGGGTTCACTTCCAGATCGTTATCCCGCGAATGCTCGCCAATCAGCATGCCGACATAGACGGCCTCTTGCGCGCCGATGAACAGCTTGCCGCGCTCTTCCAGGTTCCACAGCGCGTAAGCCACCGAAGTGCCGTTCTCCATCGAGATCAGCACGCCCTGGCGGCGGCCCTGGATCGGGCCCTTATGCGGCACCCAGCCGTGGAAGATGCGGTTCAGCACGCCCGAGCCGCGCGTATCGGTCAGGAACTGGCCGTGATAGCCGATCAGACCCCGCGAGGGCACATGGGCCACAATGCGGGTCTTGCCGACGCCAGCCGGTTTCATTTCGACCAGATCGCCCTTGCGCTCGCCGGTCAGCTTTTCAATCACGGCACCGGAATATTCGTCATCGACATCGACGATGACCTCTTCCACCGGCTCCATCCGCACGCCGTCTTCTTCCTTGAAGATCACGCGCGGGCGCGAGATCGACAGCTCGAACCCTTCGCGGCGCATGTTCTCGATCAGCACGCCCATCTGAAGTTCACCACGGCCCGACACGATGAAGGCCTCGCCGCCGGGCGTGTCTTCGACCTTGATGGCGACGTTCACCTCGGATTCGCGCAGCAGGCGCTCGCGGATGACGCGGCTTTGCACCTTGTTGCCGTCTTTGCCCGCCAGCGGGCTGTCATTGATGCCGAAGGTGACCGAGATGGTCGGCGGATCAATGGGTTGAGCGGGCAGGGCGGTGTCGATCGACAGATCGCAAAGCGTATCGGCCACGGTGGCCTTGGTCATGCCCGCGATGGTCACGATGTCCCCGGCCACGGCCTCGTCGATCGGCTGCTGCGACAGGCCGCGGAAGGCGAGGATCTTGGTGACGCGGAACTGTTCAATCCGCTCGCCGGTGCGGGTCAGCGCCTTCAGCGAGGCGCCCACTTTCAGCGTGCCAGCCTCGACGCGGCCGGTCAGGATGCGGCCGATGAACGGGTCGGCCGAGAGGGTAGTGGCGAGCATCTGGAACGGCTCTTCGGCCTTGGCCAGCTGCTTGGGCGCGGGCACATGGCGCACGACCAGTTCAAACAGCGCGCTCAGATCCTTGCGCGGGCCATCCAGCTGCACATCGGCCCAGCCGGAGCGGCCCGAGGCGTAAAGCACCGGGAAATCAAGCTGATCGTCATCGGCACCCAGATTGGCGAACAGATCGAACACTTCGTTCAGCGCGCGGTCGGGTTCGGCATCGGGCTTGTCGACCTTGTTCAGCACCACGATGGGGCGCAGGCCAAGCGCAAGCGCCTTGGAGGTCACGAATTTGGTTTGCGGCATCGGGCCTTCGGCGGCGTCGACTAGCAGCACCACGCCATCCACCATGTTCAGGATGCGCTCCACCTCGCCGCCGAAATCGGCGTGGCCGGGGGTGTCGACGATGTTGATGCGGGTGCCTTCCCACTCCACCGAGGTCGCCTTGGCCAGGATGGTGATCCCGCGCTCGCGTTCGATGTCGTTGCTGTCCATGGCGCGCTCGGTCGTCGCCTGATTGTCGCGGTAGGTGCCGGATTGTTTCAGCAGCTCATCCACGAGGGTGGTCTTGCCATGGTCAACGTGCGCGATGATCGCGATGTTGCGAAGCTCCATCGGAGGGGTCTCTTTTTCTATCTGTGTTGGGCCGGGCCTTACAGGAGGCACGGCAGAAAGGCCAGTGAAACCTTTGCAAATGCGGCAATCAGCTGACGATGTACCAGTCGCGGCGGTGGTTCATGGCGATGATGGCGTTCAGGATCACCGCGCCAAGCGCCGACCACAGCACGCGCTCGGCGGGCAGGATCATGAGTGCGGCGGCGAACAGCGCGAGGTCATAGCCCAGTTGCACCCAGCCCGCCCGCAGCCCCGTGCGATCCTGCACGATCAGCGCGACGATGGAGACGCCGCCCAGGCTGGAGGCATGGCGGAACAGCCCCAGCAGACCGACACCGCAAACCACGCCGAACAGCACGGCAGCGGCTGCGGGATGGATGCCACCCAGCGGGACAAAGGGCGCCATGGCCTCGGCCAGCGCCGAAACTGCCGTCACGCTGACAAAGCTTTTCACCGTGAAGGCCGCGCCTTTGCGCGCATAGGCCAGCGCGTAGAAGGGCAGGTTGATCAGGAAGAATGTGGCGCCAAAACTCCAGCCGCCCGCATAGGCGATCAGCAGCGCCAGCCCGGCCGTGCCCCCGGTGATCAGCCCCGCCGCGCGCAGCAGGTGAATGCCCAGTGCCGCTTGCAGCGCCGAAACGATCAGGCCCTGGGCGTCCTCGGTCAGCGTGTGGCGGGGGGATGAAAGGTCAGCATTCATGACCTGAATATGCCGCAGCGCAGCGCGATTGCCAGTGCCGATTATCGCATGGCGGGGTTGCGGCGGCAGCATGGCTCAGGCGGGATGCGATCAGGTGGCGATATAGCGATCGCGGCGATGGTTCATACCGATCACCAGGTTGAGAACCAGCGCGCCAAGCGCCGACCAGGCCACGGTCACGGCATCGCGCAGCGTAAGAGCCAGTGCGAAAACCACGAGGTCAAACAGCAATTGGGTCCAACCTGCGCGAAAGCCGGTCTTGTCTTGCAGCCAAAGCGCCACAATGCCCACACCGCCAAGGCTGGCCCCGTGGCGGAACAGCGCCAGCAGGGCAGAGCCCGAGATGAACCCCACCAGCACCGCCCCGAGCGCCGGGTGAAGGCTGGCAAAGCTGATGTAATGCGGCAGAACCTGCGCCATGATGGACAGTCCGGCAACCGCGAGGAAGGTCTTGAGGACGAACGCCGCGCCAAAGCGGCGATAGCCGATCCAGTAGAAAGGCAGGTTGACCGCAAAGAACACCGGCCCGAAGGCCCAGCCGGTTGCATAGGAAATCAGCACCGCCAGCCCCGCGGTCTGGCCGGTGACCAGGCCCAGATGGGTCAGCATGGTGATGGCAAAGGCCGCCATCGTGGCGCCATAGACAAGGCCTTGGGCGTCATCCAGCAGGCTGTGGCGGGCGGGCGTGTCAGAGGGGGTCTGGGTCATGGGCGGGTGGTGACACAGGGCCGCGCAATTGAAAAGGGGCCGCCGAGTTGGCGACCCCTTTCCGCGATGCGAACCGCGATTTTTCTGCGAAAAATCGGGCGCCCTGATCAGCCGGCCAGCGCCTTGTTCAGGTATTCGTCGACTTTCTCCAGATAGCCCATGGTGGTCAGCCACTTCTGATCGGGGCCGACCAGCAGCGCCAGATCCTTGGTCATCCAGCCGTCTTCCACGGTCTGCACGCAGACCTTTTCCAGGGTCGCGGCGAATTTCGCCAGCGCCTCGTTGCCATCCAGCTTGGCGCGGTGCTTCAGGCCGCCGGTCCAGGCAAAGATCGAGGCGATGGAGTTGGTCGAGGTCTCCTTGCCCTGCTGGTGCTGGCGATAGTGGCGGGTCACGGTGCCATGCGCCGCCTCGGCCTCCACGATCTTGCCATCGGGCGTCATCAGCACCGAGGTCATCAGACCCAGCGAGCCAAAGCCCTGCGCCACGGTATCCGACTGCACGTCGCCGTCGTAGTTCTTGCAGGCCCAGACATAGCCGCCCGACCATTTCAGCGCCGAGGCCACCATATCGTCGATCAGGCGGTGTTCGTA
>NZ_JAEULU010000282.1 GCF_016792925.1 Gemmobacter sp. | reverse complement strand
GGTTGACGGTATTGCCGGCCAGACCGCCGAGGGGCTGGTGGATCTGAGCCTGACACCCGAGGCCCGGCCCGGCGATTGGGTTCTGTGCTTTCTGGGCACGGCGCATGAGGTCATCGGCGCGGATCGCGCCGCGCTGATCCTGGCCGCCTTGCAGGGCCTGCGCGCGCTGATGGCGGGGGGCGATCTGGGCGCCGCCTTCGCCGATCTGGAGGCCCGCCCCCCCAGCCTTCCCCCGCATCTTCAGGCCGCGCTGGAGGCGGGCCGCAGCACAGGTTGACCCGTCATGCATGATCACCACCCGCACGAACTGGCCTTCGCCCCGCCGCGCCCCGCTGGCCCGCATCCGCTGCTGGCGCGGCTGGAGCAGGAGCTGGGCTGGCCCCGCCTGACCACGCTGGCCGAGGCCGAGGCCTTCACCGCCCGCCCCGGCGCGCATTGCCTGTTCATCCCCGGCGACCCGCAGCGCAACCTTGAAACCGCCGATGCCGCCGTGATCCTGCCGGAACTGCGCATGGCCTTTCAGCATGCCTTTGATTGCGCGCTGGTCGATGATGCCATCGAGGCCACCCTGCGCGAGACCCACCGCGCGCTGAAGGCGCCGGGCTATCTGTTCTTCCGCGAAGGCGCGTTTCTGGGCGCCATCGAGAAGATCCGCGACTGGGACGATTACATGATCCGCACCAGCCATATCCTTGCGCTCGCGCGCTGAGAGGGGGAGACGAAGATGGCCCAGAATTTCCACCTGCCGCCCAGCGGGTTCGGCCCCGGCTCGCAGCCCGATGAGGGCGAGGGGTTCGACTGGCTGCCGCTGCCCTCGGGGATGCGCACCTATGACATGCACCTGCCCGACATCGCAGAGACCGGCCCGCTGGCCCCGGCGCTGACCCTGCTGGGCCAGATCGCCGCCGCCTGCGACCGCGTGGCGGCGGGCGGGGCGGCCGAAGCCTTCGATCTCGCGGGTCTGGATACCCCGAACCGCGCCCTGATCGCCGAGACGCTGGGGCAGGGCGAGGTGTCGGTGCGGGCGCGCGGCGTGCCTGCGGTGGCGATGCAGGAAAGCGTTTTCGCCGGGGTCTGGGTGCTGAATGGCGCCGGGATCGACCGCGCCGAAGTGGCGCCGATGCCGCCTCTCGCGCTGGCGCGGGCCTTCCAGCCGCAGCGCCCGGCGCGGCTCTTGCAGGCGCCGCGCGGCCCGGGCGTTGTGAATGCCCCCGCCATTCTGGCCGAGCTGACCGACAAGGCCGCCGCCTGGCGCGGCCCCGCCGATCTGCATGTGGTGAACCTGACGCTGCTGCCCCATACCGAGGAAGACCTGCTCTGGCTGGCCGAGGCGCTTGGCGAAGGCGCGGTCACGCTGTTGTCGCGCGGCTATGGCAATTGCCGCATCACCGCCACCGCCGTGCCGCAGCTTTGGCGGGTGCAGTTCTTCAACTCGATGGAGGTGCTGATCCTCGACACCTTCGAGGTGACGGCCATGCCCGAGGTCGCCCTCGCCGCGCCCGAGGATCTGGCCGACAGCGCCGGGCGTCTGCGCGAAGTGCTGGAGGCGATCCGATGAGCGCGCCGCGTGCTGGCTTTGAAGGCTCCTATCTGGGTGCCAATGACCGCATCAGCCCGCGCGCGCTGATGGAATGCAAGATCTGCTGGACGACCTATGACCCGGCGGAGGGCGATGATTACCGGCAGGTGCTGCCCGGCACGCCCTTCACCGCCCTGCCGGAGGATTGGACCTGCCCGGGCTGCGATGCCCCCAAGGCGCAATTCATCGTGCGCGAAGATCCGGGGTCGGAGGCCATGCGCGAGGCGGCGCTGATCGGCGCGCGGACCGCGCTGCTGGTGGCCGATTTCCGCGAGGTCTATCACGCCAAGATGCGCGATGTGCCGATCATCAATCAGGCGCTGCATGTCGAGGCCGTGGGCTTTCGCGCTCATGGCGAGGGCTATTTGGGTGTGTTGATCGCGCCCTGGTTCATGAACCTGATCCTGCTGCCCGGCGAGGGGCAGGATTGGGCAGGGCTGAAACCCGGCGAGAAAGAGGTGATCGGCTTCCCCTCTGGCGCCTACGAATTTCTGCACAACACGCGCGAGATGGTGGGCGGCTACAAGGCCTGCTCGCTGTTCTCGCCCATGGCCGATTTCACCAGCCAGTTGCAGGCGGTCGAGGTCGCCAAGGCGGTGATGGCCGAGCTGTTCAATGGCGAAAATCTGGAGGAGACCGACCGCGCCGCCGAGATTCGCGCCGCGCGTGAGGCCGAACTGGCGCCGCCCCCCGAAGCCGCGCCGGAACCTCAGATCGAGCCGCAGCCCACCCGCCGCGCCGTGCTGACCGGCGGCTTGTCGCAGCCTTCCGGGGCCAGCGAATGATCGGGCCTGCGCGCTTGGCACTTGTGCCGCAGGGCCATGGCCTTGCGATTCAAGGGCTTGGCGCGCAGGCGCCGGTGGCGGGGCTGATGCTGGGGCGGCGGGTGGAGGAGGTGGCGCGGCTGTTGCCCGCGCTGTTTGGCCTCTGCCGGTCGGTGCAGGAAACAGCCCTCGCCATGGCACTGGATCAGCCCGCGCCCGATCCGGCGGCGCTGCGGCGCGACATGATCCGCGATCATCTGGCCAAGTTCTGCCTGCATCTGCCGCGCCGGCTTGGCCTGCCGGTGCAGCCTTTGCCCGCAGGCTGGGCCGAGGGCGGGGCGGCGCTGCAACAGGCGGTGCCGGGCCTTGCCGCGCCGGTCATGGCCGCCGTGGCGCAGGCCTTCGCCCCCGGCGAGGCGGTCAGCCAACTGCCTGCGATGGTTGATCCTTTTGCCAAAACCCCCAGTGAAAACAGCCTTGCCAGCCGCCATGCCGGGCATCCTCGGCTGCGGGCCGCGCAGGCGCAGGGCCATGGCCCCCTGGCGCATCTGGTGGCGCGGGTGCTGGATCTGGAGGCGCTGGCTTTGGGCCAGATGCCCAGCCCCCTCCGCCTGCCCGATGGCACGGCGCTGGTGCCCTGTTCGCGCGGGGTTTGCGCGCTGCGGCTGCGGGTGGCAGGTGGCATCGTCACCGGATTTGACCGCGCCACGCCGACCGATCACCTGCTGATGCCCGGCGGCCTGCTGGCGGCCAGCCTTGCCACCCTGCCTGCCGACAGGGCTGGCCTTGCGCCGCTTTTGGTCGATATTCTGGACCCCTGCATCGCCTTGCAGCTGGAGGGGGCCGCCCATGCATGAGATGTCGCTCTGCGAGGGCATTCGCAAGATCGTGGAAGATCAGGCCCGCCAGCACGGCTTTGCCCGCGTCACCACCCTGCGGCTGGAAATCGGGCGCTTTGCGGGCGTCGAGAAACCGGCGCTGGCCTTCGCCTTTGACGTGGTGATGCGCGGCAGCCCCGCCGAGGGTGCCAGGCTGGAGATGCTGGACCTGCCGGGCCGGGCGCAGTGCTTTGACTGTGGCGTGGCGGTGGAGATCGACCACCGCCTTGCGCCCTGTCCGCTGTGCGGCGGCGGCAAGCTGCTGCCAGAGGGCGGCGATGAGATGCGGATCAAGGATATGGAGGTGCTGTGATGTGTACGGTGTGCGGATGCGGCGATGTGGTCACGCTGGACGGGCGCAAGGTCAGCCATGACGAGGCGCATCGCTTCGGGCTGGCCCATCACCACCCGGCGCCCTCGGGCGGGCTGCATCACTATGGGCTTGGCGCGGCGGGCGTCTCGGTTCCGGGGATGTCGCAGGCGCGGCTGATCGAGGTGGAAACCTCGATCCTCGCCAAGAATGACGCGCTGGCGGCGGGCAACCGGCAGGTGCTGGCGGGGCTGGGGGCCTTTGCGGTCAATCTGGTCTCTTCGCCGGGGTCGGGCAAGACGACCCTGCTGTGCAAGACCATTGAGGCGCTTGGTGCGGCCCCCCTCGCGGTGATCGAGGGCGACCAGCAGACCGACCATGACGCCGCCCGCATCCGCGCCACCGGCGCGCGGGCGGTGCAGGTGAACACCGGCAAGGGCTGCCATCTGGATGCGCAGATGGTGGGCGGCGCCATGGCGGCGCTGGCGCTGGAACCGGCCTCGCTCCTGTTCATCGAAAACGTCGGCAATCTGGTCTGCCCGGCGGGGTTCGATCTGGGCGAGGATGCCAAGGTCGCCATCCTCTCGGTGACGGAGGGCGAAGACAAGCCGTTGAAATACCCGGATATGTTCACCGCCGCGCGGCTCGCCATCCTGAACAAGACCGATCTGGCGCCGCATTGCGATGCGGACCTCATGGCCTATGAGGCCAACCTGAAACGGGTGAACCCTGCGCTGACCGTGCTGCGCGTTTCGGCCCGGACGGGCGAGGGCATGGAGGCGTGGCTTGCTTGGCTGCGCGCGGGCCTTGCCGCCAAAACGCTGGGAGCCTGACCCGGATGGCCAGCCCGCGCCCCTATGTGCTGCTGATCGATGACGAGCCGCATTCGCTCGCCGCCATGCGCATGGCGCTGGAGGATGAGTTCGAGATTCTCACCGCCAGCGACACCACGGCGGCGGCGGCGCTGATGGCCGAGGAATGGGTGCAGGTGGTGATCTGTGACCAGCGCATGCCGGGCGAGACCGGGGTGCAGTTCCTGACCACCCTGCGCGAAAGCTGGCCCGAGACGGTGCGCCTCTTGATCACCGGCTATACCGACCCCGGCGCCATGGCCGACGCGATCAACGAGGCGGGGATTCATCAGTTCATCGCAAAGCCGTGGCACCCCGATCACCTGCTGATGGTGGTGCGCAATGCGGCGCGGCTGTTCACGCTGGCGCGCGAGAATGAGCGGCTGTCGCTGGAGATGCGGCACCTCACCACCACCTCGGAAACCCGGCTGGAAAAGCGCCGCAAGGCGCTGCGCGAGGGGATGGGGTTTGAAACCATCCTGCGCGCGCCGCATTCGCCCTTGAACCCGGTGCTGGCCGCGGCCCGGCAATTCGCCACCTTTGACGTGCCGGTGCTGCTGACGGGCGAGCCGGGCACCGGCAAGGCGCAACTGGCGCGGGCCATGCACATGGTCTCGCTGCGGTCGGACAAGCCGTTTTATGCGCTGTCGCTGGCCGGGATGCCCGAAGATCTTGTGGCGGCAGAGCTGCTGGGCGCCAAACGTGGAGTGATGGGCGCCAATCGCATCGGGCTGTTTCAGAAGGCCGACCGGGGCACGCTCTATCTTTCGGGCGTTGACAGCCTCAGCCCGGCGCTGCAACTGGCGCTTCTGCGGGTGCTGACCGAGGGGGCCTTTACCCCCCTTGGCGGGCAGGAAACCGTGACCACCAATTTGCGGCTGATGGCGGGCTCGCATCGCGATCTGGCGGCGCTGGTGGCCGAGGGGCAGTTTCGCCCCGATCTTTACTATGCGCTTTCGGTCGCGGACCTGCCGATCCCGCCCTTGCGGGCGCGGCGCGGCGATCTGGCGGTGCTGGCCCAGCATGTGCTGGCCGAGGTGGCGGCGCGGCATGGCAAGCTGGCGCATGGCTTTGAACCGGCGGCGCTGGAGTTTCTGGAAAGCTATGACTGGCCCGGAAACTTGCGCGAATTGACCAATGAAATCACACGGATGCTGATTTTCGCGCAGGATAGCGTGCTGGGGGCAGAGCTGATCTCGCGCCCGATCCTGCAAGGCCCGCCGGGCGAGGCGGGGGCGGATCGCTCGGCGCAGGCGGTGCTGACGGGCGATGGCACGCTGAAAGACCGGGTGGAGCTGATCGAAATGCGCATCCTGCGCGAGACGCTGACCCGGCACCGCTGGAACAAAAGCCGCGCGGCGGGAGAACTGGGCCTGTCGCGCGTGGGGCTCCGCGCCAAGCTGGAGCGCTATGGCATCACCGATCCCTCGGGGCGGCTGGTGGCGGATGAGGAGGAGGACTGAGCGATGTGTCTGGGGATTCCGGGCCGGATCACGGCGATCACCGATGAGGCGCGGCTGATGGCGATGGCCGAGGTCTCGGGCGTGCGGCGCGAGGTCAATGTGGCCTGCGTGGCCGAGGGGCCGTTGCAGGGGCTGATCGGGGAATGGGTGCTGATCCATGTGGGCTTTGCCATGAGCCGGATCGACGCCGAGGAGGCCGCGCGCACGCTGGAGGCCTTGCGCGATCTGGGCGAGGCGCAGGAGACGCTGGAGCAGATGGCGGTTTCGGATGAGGAGCTGGCGCGATGAAATATGCCTCGGAATTTCGTGACCCCAAGGCCGCGCGCGCGCTGCTGGCGGCGATTGCCGGGCGTGCTGACACGATTGGCGCCACCAAGGAAAATCCCATTCATATCATGGAGATATGCGGAGGTCATACCCATTCGATCTTCCGCTATGGTCTGGATAAGCTGGTGCATGAGGGGATCGAGTTCATCCATGGCCCCGGCTGCCCGGTCTGCGTTCTGCCGCGCTCGCGGGTGGATGAGGCCATCGAGATCGCGCGCCGCCCCGGCGTAATTCTGACCACCTTTGGCGATGCGATGCGGGTGCCCGGCACGCGCTTGTCGCTGTTGCAGGCCAAGGCGGCGGGGGCGGATGTGCGCATGGTCTATAGCCCGCTGGACGCGCTGGCGCTGGCGCGGCGGCTGCCTGACCGCGAGGTGGTGTTCTTTGGCCTTGGCTTCGAGACCACCACGCCGTCCACCGCGCTGGCGATCCAGCAGGCGGCGCGCGAGGGATTGGGCAATTTCAGCGTGTTCTGCAACCATATCACGGTGCCGGAGCCGATCCGCGCCCTGCTGGGCGACCCGGATATGGTGCTGCACGGCTTTATCGGGCCGGGGCATGTGTCGATGGTGATCGGGGTGCATCCCTATGATTTCATTGCACAAGACTTTGGCAAGCCCATCGTGGTGGCGGGGTTTGAACCCACTGATCTGTTGCAATCGGTGCTGATGGTGCTGGATCAGATCGCTGAAGGCCGGGCCGAGGTGGAAAACCAATATGCCCGCGTGGTGCCGGAACATGGCAACCCAGTCAGCCTTGCGGCGATTGCGGATGTTTACGAGCGGCGGCCGAGTTTCGCCTGGCGCGGTTTGGGCGAGATCGACGCCTCGGGGCTGCGGGTGCGGCGGGCCTATGCGGCCTTTGATGCCGAGGTGAAATTCGGCATCGGCTATGGCGCCACGCCCGAGCCAGAGCCGGAGGGCTGTGCCTGCGGGGCGGTGATGACGGGGCGGATGAAGCCGACCGCCTGCCCGCAATTCGGCAAGGGCTGCACGCCGGATATGCCGCTGGGGGCCTTGATGGTGTCCTCCGAAGGGGCCTGCGCGGCCTATTGGCAATATGGTGGAATGCGGGCGGCAGGGTGATGGATCACAGCAATTTCAAACCCTTGCGCGATGCTCAGGTGACGCTTTCGCATGGCGGCGGCGGGCGCGCGATGCGCGATCTGATCGAGGCGGTGTTCCTGCCCGCCTTCGGCCCCGGCTCGGGCGAGGATCAGGCGCGCTTGCAGATGGGGGCCCTGGCCGAGCCCGGGGCGCGGCTGGCCTTCACCACCGACAGCTTTGTGGTGACGCCGCTGGAATTTCCGGGCGGGGATATTGGCAAGCTGGCGGTGTGCGGCACGGTGAATGATCTGGTGGTGGGAGGGGCGCGGCCCTTGTGGCTGTCGGCGGCGTTCATCATTGAGGAGGGGTGTTCGGTCGATTTGCTGCGCCGGGTGGTGCAGAGCATGGCGCGGGAGGCGGCTTTGGCGGGGGTGTCCATCGTTACCGGCGACACCAAAGTGGTCGGGCGCGGGGCGGCGGATGGGCTGTTCATCACAACATCCGGTGTGGGGGTGATCCCGCCCACGCGAGATCTGGGAGCGGTGAACATCCGGCCCGGCGATGTGGCGTTGGTGAACGGGGTGCTGGGCGATCACGGGGCCACCATTCTGGCGGCAAGGGGCGATCTGGCGCTGTCGAGCGAGATTTCCTCGGATTGCCAAGGGCTTGGGCATTTGATGGAGGCCGTTCTGGCCGCCGCCCCCCGCACAAGGGCGGCGCGGGATGCGACGCGGGGGGGCCTCGCCTCGGCGCTGAACGAGATGGCGGAGGCGGCGCAAATCGGCGTGGTGATCGACGAAACTGCGCTGCCCTTGCGCGAGGAAGTGCGCGGTATTTGCGAGATTCTGGGCCTGGACCCCCTATATCTTGCGAATGAGGGCGCCTTGGTGCTGTTCGTGCCCGAGGATCAGGCGGCGGCGGCGCTGGCGGCGATGCAGGCGCGGCCCGAGGGGCGGGGGGCGGCGATCATTGGCCGCGCGGTGGCGGATCATCCCGGCCAGGTGCGGATGCGCACGCCCTTTGGCGGGCAGCGCATCGTCGATATGCTGGTGGGCGAGCAATTGCCGCGCATCTGCTGAAACGGTAACGGCCTATACAGTTTGCCCCGGAAATTCGGGCAAACTGTAACGGGCGATACGCTTTTCAGCGGATCGGCGTCATCACCGCGTCTTTCAGCCGGCAATCGCGGATCACATCCGGCCCGCAGCGGCGCGGCTGGAGGTCTTTGGTCAGGCACAGCCGGACCTCTTGCACCATGCCCTCGTCACAGGTGATGGTGATCTGGTCGGGCTTGAGATTGGGGTTGGCCTCCAGAAAGGCCTCCTCCACCACCGAGGCGGGCAGGGTGATGCGGCGGTCCAGCCCCTCGAACACCTCGGGGATGGAAACGGCACCGTAAGCCCGGCGCATCGTGGCATACCAGTCGCGGGCGGGCAGCCCGGCGCAGCGGCCATGTTTCTTCCACTGATACCAGGCGAGGCCGGAGGAACCCATGATGTCGGCCATGCTGTCCGACTCGCCGCGCGAGGGGTCGCGCTGGGTGGTGCGGCAGAAATCGGGCCAGCCTTCCTCATATTGCGGCCAAAGCCCGTGCAGGGTGAAGGCGCGCCCGGCGCCGCGCTCGCATTCCGGCGCGCCGCGCCCGTCGCCCTCCAGCGCGCACCAATTGGGCGACCAGCTGAGCGCCATGACGTAATAGTCGAACTCGCCCGCTTTCTCGCCCTCGGCCAGAACGGGGGCGGGCAGCAGGAGGGCGGCCAGCACCGCACCAGCAATTGAACGCATTTTCTCTTTCCCCCGCCCTGAAATCGCAGTATAGCAGCCCTTGAATTCCCTAAATTGTGGAAATCGCAACCGGCCCGGTTGCAGCCGTTTTCCCGGCGCGGGAGAGATTTGTAAAGGAGAGATCCTGATGTCGAGACCTCTGATGGCCAAGGCGACCGCCGTGTGGCTGGTGGACAATACGACGCTGACCTTCAAGCAGGTGGCGGATTTCTGCGGGATGCACGAGCTGGAAGTGCAGGGCATTGCCGATGGCGATGTGGCGACCGGCGTGAAGGGGTTTGACCCGGTGGGCAACAACCAGCTGGACCCGATCGAGATCGAGCGCGGCCAGCGCGACCCGCTTTACAAGCTGAAGCTGAAGTTCAACGCGGCGGCGGTGGGCGAGGACAAGCGCCGGGGCCCGCGCTATACGCCGCTGTCCAAGCGTCAGGATCGCCCGAATGCGATTCTGTGGTTGGTGAAGTTCCACCCCGAGCTGTCGGATGGCGCGATTGGCAAGCTGGTGGGCACCACCAAGCCGACCATCGCCTCGATCCGCGAGCGGACCCACTGGAACATCCAGAACATGCAGGCCATCGACCCGGTGGCGCTGGGCCTGTGCAAGCAATCGGAGCTGGATGCGGCAGTGCAGGCGGCGGTGCGCAAGAAGGCGGCCGAGGGCGGCGTGATGTCGGATGACGAGCGGCGCAAGCTGGTGTCGACCGAGCAATCGCTGGGCATGGCGCCCGAGGCGCGCTCGGGCGATGAGCTGGGCGGGATCGGCGGTTTTGGTGCAGTGGAAGAAAAGGAAAATCCGGCCGATTATTCGGATGCGGAAAGTTTCTTCAATCTGCCGCAGGGCGAGGATGACGAGGAAGACGACGACCGCTGAGGCGGGGCGTTTGTTGGATGGATTGGCAAGACCCCGGCTTTGGCCGGGGTTTTTGTTTTTTGATATGGCCGAGGCCATCGCCGAGGTCATGTTGAAACGTTTCCACATCGGGCCGGTGGCCCGAAGCCACCGGCCAGCGCCCGCCCTGCGGGGGGCGGGTGCTATCGCACCCACCGGGCGGGCGCTGGCCTTTGGAAGGGGGGCTGGAGCGGTCTTGCGGCGGCGTTTCCACAGGGCCGGGAAAACGCGGTGCGTTTTCTGACTCCGGCCCCTCCCCCCCTGTGCTTTTGCGCAACAGGCCCCCGGCATTTCGCCGCGCCCCCGCCGCAATTCATTAAACTTTGCCAAAATCTTGCCGTATTCTGGCCGGTGAGCAGATCGCACCGGGGAAAACCCTGGGCACAGGCACAGGCAGTATCGACGTGGCAACCTTTACCGGCGGCGCAGGGAATGACACCCTGAACGGAAGCAGCTCTGCCGACCAGATGTTCGGCGGCGCGGGCAATGACCAATTGGTCGGCAATGGCGGCGATGACACCCTGGCCGGGGGCGCGGGTGCCGACAGCCTGTTTGGCGGCGCGGGCTATGATCTTGCGGATTATTCGGCCTCGGGCGCGGCGGTCAATGTCAGCCTGACCAGCAATACCGGCACCGGCGGCGATGCGCAGGGCGATGTGCTGAACAGCATCGAAGACCTGCTGGGCTCGGGCTTCAATGACACGCTGACCGGCAACAGCTCGGCCAATATTCTGGAAGGCGGCGCCGGGGATGACGGGCTGTTCGGCGGCGCGGGCAGCGACAGCCTGCTGGCGGGCAGCGGCAATGACACGCTGGTGGGCGGCTCGGGCAGCGATGTGCTGGAGGGCGGTGACGGCATCGACACGGCGGATTATTCGGCCTCGACCTCGGGGGTGAATGTCTCGCTGGGGACGGGCACCGGCAGCGGGCTGAACCTTGGCGTCATCACCACCGTTCTGGGCGTGGGCAGCGGCGGCGATGCGGCGGGCGACACGCTGCGCGACATCGAGAACCTGATCGGCTCGGGCAGCGCCGATACGCTGACCGGCGATGGCGGCGACAACTGGCTGGACGGGCGGGCGGGCAGCGACCGGCTTTATGGCGGGGCGGGCAATGACACGCTGACCGGCGGCAGCGGCTCGGACAGTCTCTGGGGCGGCACGGGCACTGATACGGCGGATTACGCGACCTCGACCGGCGCGGTGACCGCCTCGCTGGCGACGGGGCAGGGCACCGGCGGCGATGCCAATGGCGACCGCTTCTATGATGTGGAGAACCTGACCGGCGGCACCGGCGCGGATAACCTGACCGGCAATGACGGCGCCAACCGGCTGGATGGCGGCGCGGGCACGGCGGCGGATTCGCTGTTTGGCGGCGCGGGCGACGATACGCTGATCGGCGGTCTGGGCGCCGATTCGCTGGTGGGCGGCGAGGATCAGGACACGGTCGATTACAGCGCCTCGAATGCGGCGATCTGGGTCGATCTGGCCTCGGGGCAGGGCTATGGCGGCCATGCGCAGGGCGACCGGCTGAACGGTGTGGACGGGGTGATCGGGTCGGAGTTCAACGACACGATCTATGGGTTCGACGGGCAAAGCATCTCGGGCGATGTGTTCACCAACGTCTTTTATGGCGCCGGTGGCGATGATTTCATGGATGCCCGCGCCGCCAATGACCTGGTGTATGGCGGCACCGGCAATGACACGCTGATCGGCGGCGCGGATCAGGACACGCTGTTCGGTGACGAGGGCAATGACCAGCTGTTCGGCGGTCTGGGTCAGGATGTGCTGGAGGGCGGCGACGGCCATGACACGCTGGACGGCGGCGATGGCGATGATGCGCTGGCGGGCGGGGCCGGGAATGACAGCCTCACCGGCGGCACCGGGCGCGACGCGCTGGCGGGCGGCGAGGGCAATGACAGCCTTTGGGGCGGCGATGGCAATGACAGCCTGAGCGGCGATGCCGGCGATGACCGGCTGGATGGCGGCACCGGCGATGACACGCTGGCCGGCGGCGACGGTCAGGACACGCTGCTGGCGGGCGATGGCAATGACCGGCTGGACGGCGGCGCGGGCCATGACCGGCTGGAGGCAGGCACCGGCAATGACACGCTGACCGGCGGCGATGGCAATGACACGCTGCTGGCGGGCGATGGCAATGACAGCCTTGACGGCGGCGAAGGCTCTGACCTGCTGGATACCGGCACCGGCGATGACACGGCCTTTGGTGGTGGCGGTGATGACAGCCTGATCGGCGGCGAGGGCAATGACCGGCTGGATGGCGGCGCGGGCGCCGACTCGGTGTTCGGCGGCAATGGCAATGACAGCCTCTCGGGCGGGGATGGCGCCGACAGTCTGGACGGCGGCGAGGGCAATGACAGCCTCGACGGCGGCACGGGCGATGACCGGCTGTTCGGCGGCAAT
>NZ_JAEULU010000253.1 GCF_016792925.1 Gemmobacter sp. | reverse complement strand
TCGCCGCCCCCGCCAGCGCGCCCCAGATATTGCCCACGCCGCCGACCACCACGGTCATGAAGCTTTGCACGATGTAATCGGAACCGAGTTCCGAGGTGACCTTGGCGAACAGGCCGATGGCGACGCCCGCAATGCCCGCGATGCCCGATCCGATGCCGAAGGTCAGCATGTTGATGCGGTCGGGGTCGATGCCCATGCTGGCCGCCATGGCCGGGTTCTGCGTCACCGCCCGCACCTCCAGCCCCAGCCTCGTGCGCTTCATCAGCCACAGGAAGAACATCAGGAACGCCAGCGCGAGGGCGAAAATCGCGATGCGGATATAGCTGATGGCGATCACGTCATTCACCACCAGCGCCCCGTCCAGCCAGCCCGGCGCCGTCAGCGGGCGGGCCTGGGTGCCGAAGATGTTCTTGGCGATCTGTTGCAGCGCGATGGAAATGCCGAAGGTGGCGAGCAACGTTTCCAGCGGGCGCTTATACAGGTGCCGGATCACCAGACGCTCCATCGCCACCCCGGCGGCGAAGGTGACGGCAAAGGCCAAAGGCAGCGCCACCACGATGGACACCGTGTAATTCGGGATCAGTTGCTGCACCACATAGCCGGTATAGGCGCCCATCATGATGAACTCGCCATGCGCCATGTTGATCACCCGCATCACGCCAAAGGTGATGGCAAGGCCAATGGCGGCCAGGAAATAGATCGAGGCGAGCGACAGCGCATCCAGCCCCAGATCCACCGCCGTCATGGCGCCCACCCTGGCATCAATGCCGTCCAGCGCCGCCTTGGCGGCCGCGGTGACGGCGGGGTCTTTCTCGGCATATTCATCAAAGAACACATGCCGTTGCAGCGCGGCGGCCACCTCGGCATCGGTGGCGGCAGCGGGCACGGCGCCCGCCTGTTCCAGCGCCTCATAGGCCCGGTCGCGCCCCGCTTGCGTCGCCAGATCGGCCAAGGGCACCCCCGCCACGGCACCGTCCTTCAGATGGGCCGCGAGCGCCTCTTTCTGCGCCGCCAGGGTCAGGCGCGCGGGCGCAAGGCCCGCCGCCACCAGCAATTCGTAATCCGGCTCCACCATGGCGGCGATATTCGTGCCCTCCGGCAGGGCCGTCGCCGCCTTGCGCGTGGTCGCCAGCAGCGGGTTCAGCGCTGCCCGCACATCCAGCGCGGTGTCGCTGCCAAGGCTTTCAATCGCCGCCACCCGCGCCGCGCTGTCAGTGTCGAATTGCAGCGTGAGGAAAGTGGCCAGCCGCGCCTTCTGCGCCTTCAGCGCCGGGTCGGGCTCCGTGTCGATCGAGGCGCGCAGCGGCGCCAACTGGCTGGCCGCCGGGGCGCTTGCAATCGCCTCCAGCGCGCGGGCGCGTTGCAGCGGGTCGGGGTCCGACAGCGTGAACTGCACCAGCGCCGCCCCGATCAGCTCGCGCACCCCGGCATTGGGCTTCAGCTCCAGGATCTCGGGTTTGGCCGCCGTGCCCGCCGCCGTGCCATCCGGCGCGGTCAGCGCCCAGCCATCAGCGGTTTTCTCCAGCAGGAACACCGCCCCATCCGCCTTGCGCAGCCCCAGCCGCTTGTCGGCCCAGGCGCGCAAAAGCCCTGCCGCCGCCGGATCGCCCGTGGCGACAATGGCGTCGATTACCGGGCCGATGGTCTGGCGCGAGGGTTTCTCGATCCTCGCGCGCTCGGCGCTCAGGATTTCGGGCAAGGTGGAGGGAGCGCTTTGGGCAAAGCCCGGCATGGCAAGACACAGCGCCAGCAGCAGCGACAGCAGAAGGCGGATCATCCGAACCCCTTTCAGAGAAACCGGGGGCGGCCACCGCCCCCGGCAGGTCAGATCAGTAATTCGAGGTCAGCTGCACACAGGTCTTGGTTTCCGTGTTGTACATGCCGCATTTCAGGTCTTTCCAATCCGACTCCAGCACCGCCGATTCCGGCAGGTAATCGGTCCAGGCATCGCCCGGCACAGGCTCGGTCTGGCTGATGATGTCGAACTGGCCATCGGCGCGGATCTCGCCGATCAGCACCGGCTTGGTCAGGTGGTGGTTCGGCAGCATTTCCGACACACCCCCGGTCAGGTTCGGGAATTTCTGCCCGATCATCGCCGCCGACACCGCATCTACCGCCGTGGTGCCCGCCGCCGTCACCGCATTCACCCACATGTTGAAGCCGATGTAATGCGCCTCCATCGGGTCATTGGTGACGCGCTTGTCATCCTTGATGAAGGCTTTCCAGGCCTTGATGAAGGCCTCGTTCTCGGGGCTTTCCGCCGACATGAAGTAGTTCCACGCCGCCAGATGGCCGACGAGGTTGGTGGTGTCGAGGCCCGACAGCTCTTCCTCGCCGACCGAGAAAGCCACCACCGGCAGCTTCTCGGCGGTCACACCCGCCGCTGCCAGCTCTTTGTAAAAGCCGATATTGGCATCGCCATTGATGGTGGAGATCACGCCCACCTTCTTGCCATCGGCGCCAAGCGCCACCACATCGGCCACGATCTTGGACCAGTCGCTGTGGCCGAAGGGGGTGTAGTTCACGAAGATGTCTTCCTTCGCGATGCCCTTGGACACCAGATAGCTTTCCAGAATGTTGTTCGTGGTGCGCGGATAGACGTAATCGGTGCCCAGCAGGGCGAATTTCTGCACGCCCAGCTCGTTCAGATAGTAATCCACCGCCGGAATGGCCTGCTGGTTCGGCGCCGCACCCGTGTAGAACACGTTCTTCGACGATTCCTCGCCCTCATATTGCACCGGGTAGAACAGAAGGCCGTTCAGCTCCTCGATCACCGGCAGCACCGATTTGCGGCTCACGCTCGTCCAGCAGCCGAACATCACATCGACCTTCGAGACCGTCAGCAGCTCGCGCGCCTTTTCGGCGAACAGCGGCCAGTCCGAGGCCGGATCGACCACCACCGCCTCCAGCTGCCGCCCCAGCACGCCGCCCTTGGCGTTCTGCGCCTCGATCAGCATCAGCATCGTGTCTTTCAGCGTGGTTTCCGAAATCGCCATCGTCCCCGACAGCGAATGCAGGATACCGACCTTGATCGGGCCTTCCTGCGCGAAGGCAAAGCGCGGGCTGACCATCGGGGCCGCCATGGCGGCAGCGACGGTGGCCAGAAGCGAGCGGCGCGTCAAATTCATCTGTCTTCCCCGTTTTGTCATGCCGGGGCCGCTCCGCGCCCGGCATGGCGGCGCGGCGAAAGGCAGGTCCGGCGTGTTTGTTATCCCCCGGCACGGCGGCTCATCCCGCGTGCCTTTTGTCTGTTGCGGTGATCCCCGCAGGGCAAAGGCTAGCCAAGCGCGCCAAGCCGCAGCAAGCCGGGCGCTGCGCTGCGGCAAGGGCGCCCTGCCACATCCGGGGCAAATGATTTTCTTTTGGGCAAAGCGGCGCGGATTGCCGCATTTTCGGGCGCCACAATGGCCGCGAAAGGTCGGAATCAGGTCTTGGCGCTTCGGATTTCGACCATTTAGGGGGCGCGCCTGCCCGAGGACGGGGCAATGCCGCCGCGCCCCGACCCGCGCCAGAGGGCGGCGGTCACGGCATCGGCGTTTCGGCCAGCGCGCGTCGGAACAGCTTGCGCAGCATCTGGTCCGTCATCGCGCGATCCATCACCGAAAGCCCCGCCTCGCGCCCGGCGCTCACCTGCCCCGCCGCATCGGTCCAGACCAGTTGCAGCATCGCCCCCGCTGC
>NZ_JAEULU010000189.1 GCF_016792925.1 Gemmobacter sp. | reverse complement strand
CAAAAGGCGATCAAAAAATGGACGCAAAAGACGTGACACAGATTTCACAGACCTATATCGCGCCGCCCGATGCGGTGCGCGAAAGCTTTACCGATGCTGCCGCCGCCGTGGCGCGGCTGGAGGCGCTTTATGCCGAGGCCGTCGATTTTCTGACGGCAGAGTTCAATGCGGTGATTTCCGGCACGCCGCCCGCCGCGCGGGTGCGGGCCTGGTATCCCGAGATCCGCTTTACCACCACCAGCTTTGCCAAGACCGACTCGCGGCTGTCTTTCGGCCATGTGGCGCAGCCGGGCAGCTATGCCACCACGATCACCCGGCCCGACCTGTTCCGCAACTATCTGGTGCAGCAGCTGGAATTGCTGATCCAGAACCATGGCGTGCCGGTGGAGATCGGCCTGTCGGAGACGCCGATTCCGGTGCATTTCGCGGTGGCGAACCGGCCCGGCATCGTGATCCCGCAGGAGGGGGTGCTGGATTTCCCGCTGCGCGATGTGTTCGACGTGCCGGACCTGGCGACGACGAATGACGACATCGTGAATGGCGTGCTGACCGAATACCCCGACGGCTCGCGCCCGCTGGCGCCCTTCACGGCGCAGCGGGTGGATTACAGCCTCGCGCGGCTGGCGCATTACACCGCCACCGATCCGGTGCATTTCCAGAACCATGTGCTGTTCACCAACTATCAATTCTATGTGGACGAGTTCGAGGCCTATGCGCGCAAGGTGCTGGGCGATCCGGCCTCGGGCTATACGGCCTTTGTGGCGACCGGAAACCAGATCATCACCACACCGGACGGGGCGGTGAACCTGCCCGCCAAGATGCCGCAAATGCCGACCTATCACCTGAAGCGCCCCGACGGGCAGGGCATCACGCTGGTGAATATCGGCGTGGGGCCGTCGAATGCCAAAACCGCGACCGACCATATCGCCGTGCTGCGCCCGCATGCCTGGCTGATGGTGGGGCATTGCGCGGGGCTGCGCAACAGCCAGAGCCTTGGGGATTTCTGCCTCGCCCATGCCTATCTGCGCGAGGATCATGTGCTGGATGATGACCTGCCGGTCTGGGTGCCGATCCCGGCTTTGGCAGAGATCCAGATCGCGCTGGAAGACGCGGTGGAGCATGTGACCCAGCTGGAGGGTTACGAGCTGAAACGCATCATGCGCACCGGCACCGTGGCCACCATCGACAACCGCAACTGGGAGCTGCGCGACCAGTCGGGGCCGGTGCAGCGGCTGTCGCAATCGCGGGCCATCGCGCTGGATATGGAAAGCGCGACCATCGCGGCCAATGGCTTTCGTTTCCGGGTGCCCTATGGCACGCTGCTATGCGTCAGCGACAAGCCGCTGCATGGCGAGCTGAAGCTGCCGGGCATGGCGAGCGATTTCTACCGCACCCAAGTGGCGCGGCATCTGCTGATTGGCATTCACGCGATGGAGCTGATCCGGGAAATGCCGGTGGAGCGCATTCACAGCCGCAAGTTGCGCAGCTTTGAGGAAACCGCCTTCCTGTAAGGCATGGGCGAAACCTTGCGGCAAACCGCAATCATGGCAATCGGGGCTTGCACTTTGCCGCGAAAACCTGTGTAGCAAGGCCCCAGAAGCCCGGCATGCAAGCCTTGCAGCGATCGGGCAACGAAATATCCCCGAGGCGGGACCAAAGACAAGGAAAGACATCATGTCCAAACCGATGACCAAGACCCAGCTGGTTGCCGCTCTGGCCGAAGCCATGGGCGCCGACAAGAAAGTGGCCGGCGCAGCCCTGGACGCCGTGGCCGAAGTTGTGGCGCGTGAAGTGGCCGCCGGTGGCGCCGTGACCCTGCCGGGCCTTGGCAAAGTGGTGTGCAAAGAGCGCCCGGAGCGTCAGGTGCGCAACCCCGCCACTGGCGAGACCGTGACCAAACCGGCCGACAAGCAGGTGAAATTCACCATCGCCAAGGCGCTGAAGGACAGCGTGAACGCCTGACCCCGCTGCGGGTTTCGCGTTTCATGGGCCGCCCTTCGGGGCGGCCTTTTTCATCCGGGAGGCAGGCTATGGACATGCGCGCGATGATGATGGGGCTGGGTTTTGCGCTGGTCTGGTCTTCGGCCTATGCGACGGCGCGGGTGATTGTGACCGATGCGGGGCCGCTGTTGTCGCTGGCGATCCGCTTCACGCTGTCCGGGGTGATTGCGGTGGCGATGGGGGCGGCGCTGGGGCAAAGCCTGCGGCTGACGCAGGCACAGTTGCGCGCGGTGCTGGTGTTTGGCCTGTGCCAGAATGCGATTTATCTGGGGCTGAATTTCACCGCGATGCAATGGATCGAGGCCTCGCTGGCGGCGATCATCGCCTCGACCATGCCGCTTCTGGTGGCGGCTTTGGGCTGGCTGGTGCTGCGGCAGCGGCTGCCGATGCTGGGGGTGGCGGGGCTGGCCCTGGGATTTGGCGGCGTGGCGCTGATCATGGCGGCGCGGTTGCAGGGCGGGGCCGATCCGGTTGGCGTGGCGATGTGCCTGATCGCGGCGCTGGCGCTGGCGGGGGCGACGCTCACGCTGCGGGGCGCGGCCTCGGGCGGGAATGTGCTGGTGGTGGTGGGCTATCAGATGGGGGTGGGCGCGGTGGCGCTGGCCGCCTTGGCCGCGCTGGTGGAGCCGTGGCGGCTGAACCTCAGCCCGCATTGGGCGGCGGCCATGGCCTATCAGATCCTGATGCCCGGGATCTTTGCCACCGTGCTGTGGTTCGCGCTGGTGCGGCGCATCGGGGCGGTGAAGGCCGCGACCTTCCACTTTCTGAACCCGTTTTTCGGGGTGGTGATCGCGGCGCTGTTGCTGGGCGAGGGCATCCGCCTGACCGACATGCTGGGCGTGGCCGTGGTCATGGCGGGGATTCTGGCGGTGCAGGTCTCGCGTCAGGCGGTATAGGTCGCCAGATTGGCGGGCCGGGCCTGACAACGCGCCACCCAGTCGCGGATCAGCGGATCATCCGGGGTCAGATGCGGCAGCCAGGCATAGGGCGAATGCAGCAGCAGATCGACCGCGCTGTAGCTGTCGCCCATGATCCAGGGCCCGGCCTGCAAGGCGCTGTGCAGGCGGGCGGTCACGGCCTGCGCGTCGCGCCATGTGCCGTGGAACACGGGATGCGAGAGGCCCGCCACCTCGGTCAGCAGCGCCGGTTCCATCGCGGCGGTATACCAGCACATCCATGTGAGGAACACGCCCCACTCCGGCGTGCCGGGCGCGGGCGCCATGCTGCTGCCGGGAAACAGCGTGGTCAGATAGATCATGACCGCCGGCGTTTCCGAGATCAGATGGCCGTCATGATCCAGCAGCGGCACCTTGCCCTCGGGATGCGGGTTGGCGGGATCGACCGCACCCGAGCCATCGGAGCGGACAATGTTCACCGGGCGCGTGGTGACCCAATCTTGCAGGCTCATCTCCTCGATCAGGGCCAGAATGCGCCACGAGCGCGAATGCGGGGCGTGATAGAAGGTCAGCATCGGTTTTCCTTTTCTTTTGCTATGGGCTTGGTATGACTGGAGCCTCCTGTCAAAACCTGTCAGCATGTCATGGCCAAACCCGACCGCCTGTTCCGTGTCCTGGATGCGCTGCGCCGCCTGCCGCAGCCGGTGACGGCCGAGCGTCTGGCGGCGGAGATGGAGGTCTCGCCGCGCACGCTCTATCGCGACATCGGCGCCTTGCGGGCGGCGGGGGCGCGGATCGAGGGCGAGGCGGGTCTGGGCTATTGCCTGACGGAAGACCCGGCGCTGCCGCCGCAGATGTTCACCCGGCTGGAGGTGGAGGCGCTGATGCTGGGTCTGGCCGAGGTGGGCTTGGCGGGCGATCCGGCGCTGGCCAAGGCTGCCGAGGCGGCGGGGGCCAAGATCATCGCCACCCTGCCGGAACGGGTGCAGCGGCAGGCGCTGCATGCGGCGCAGGCGGTCTATCGCTGCGAGGCGCGCGCGCCTGCGCCCGCGCATCTGGGCCTGATCCGCGAGGCGATCTGGGAGGAACGCGCGGTGGACATGATCTATACCGATCTGTCAGGCCGCGAGACGCAGCGCCGGATTTACCCCCTGTCGGTGGTCTGGATGGACCGGGCGCTGATGCTGCTGGCGCAATGCCGGTTGCGGCAGGATTTCCGCCGCTTTCACCTGAAGGCGATGCGCGATGTGCGGCTGAGCGAGGAGAGTTTCCGCCCCGGCCGGGTGAGCCTGCTGCGCGCCTTTCACCGTATCCTGAAAGAGCAGCCTTACGAAAAGGATCGGGCTTTCGGGAAAGATCAGCCGCCCAAATGGCGCTGACCGCGTTTTTCGGCCAGCTCCATCTGGTGCATCCGCTCGCGGAACCGCTCCCGATCGGATTGTGAATATTCGGTCACACAGGCCGGGCATTGCACGCCATGTTCATAATCGGCATGCGCCTTGTCAGCCGCGCTGACCGGGCGGCGGCAGGCATGGCAGCTGTCATAGTCACCCGGCACAAGCCCGTGGCCCACGCTGACGCGCCCGTCAAAGACATAGCATTGCCCGTTCCACAGGCTGCGATCCTCGGGCACGTCTTCCAGATATTTCAGGATGCCGCCCTTGAGGTGATAGACATCCTCAACCCCTTGGCTGAGCAGGTAATTCGTCGATTTCTCGCAGCGGATGCCGCCGGTGCAGAACATGGCGACGCGCTTGTTGTGAAAGCGGGCGCGGTTGGCCTCCCACCAGGCGGGAAATTCGCGGAAACTGTGGGTGCCGGGGTCGATGGCGCCCTCGAAACTGCCGATGGCGACCTCGTAATCATTGCGGGTGTCGATCACCACCACATCGGGTTCGGCGATCAGCGCGTTCCAATCCTGCGGCGCGACATAATGGCCGACGCGGGCGCGCGGGTCGATGTCGGGCTGGCCCATGGTGACGATCTCGCGCTTCAGCTTCACCTTCATGCGGCCAAAGGGCATGGTTTCGGCGTGGCTTTCCTTATGCTCCAGCGCGGCGCAACCGGGCAGGGCGCGCAGATGCGCCAGCACGGCGTCGATGCCCGCGCGCGGGCCTGCAATGGTGCCATTGACCCCCTCGGCGGCCAGCAGAAGCGAGCCCTTGACGCCCTGCATGTCGCACAGCGCTTGCAGGGCCGGGCGCAGGGCCGCCGGATCGGGGAAACGGGTGAAGTGATAGAGTGCGGCAATGGTGATCATGCCCCCGATCTGCCGCTTTGCCCCCGCGATTGCAAGCGCGGCATTGACGCATGGCGCAGGCCGTCTTAGCCAAGGGAAAACCCGGAGGTCCCGATGCGCCCAGCCCATGAAGCCCTGATCGTTGTCGATGTGCAGAATGATTTCTGCCCCGGAGGTGCGCTGGCCGTGGCGGGCGGCGATGCGATCATCCCGGAAATCAACGCGATGCTGCGGCAATATCCGGTGCGGGTGCTGACGCAAGACTGGCACCCCGCCGGCCATAGCAGCTTTGCCGAAAGCCACCCCGGCGCCGCGCCGTTTTCCAGCATCGAGATGCCCTATGGCCCGCAAATCCTGTGGCCCACCCATTGCGTGCAGGGCACGGCGGGGGCGCAATTCCACCCGCGGCTGGAGACCGAGCCGGGCGACCTGGTGATCCGCAAGGGCTTTCGCCCCGCCATCGACAGCTATTCGGCGTTTTTCGAGAATGACCACCAGACGCCGACCGGGCTGGAGGGCTATCTGCGCAGCCGTGGCGTGGAAAAGGTGGTGCTGGTCGGCCTCGCCACTGATTTCTGCGTGACCTATTCGGCGCTGGATGCGGCGCGGCTGGGCTTCAAGGTGGCCGTGAAGATGAGCGCCTGCCGCGCCATTGATCTGGATGGATCGCTGGCCGAGGCCTGTAGCCAGATGATGCGGGTGGGCGTGGACCTGCTGTAAATCGCGGTTTCCACTCAGAAAGTCTTAACACCTCTGCCCTAGGGTCTGACATGAGGATCTGGTGGCGAGGTTTCGATGGTCTCCGCAGGCATGGATGCGCGGGCGGAATTCCGGCGGCGCAACAGTGCGACAGGCTTGCTTCTGCGCTATGCGCGGGGGCGGTTGCGTGGGTTTTACCTGCGCCAGACCATGACCCTGTTCGGGGCCCTGGCCATGGCGCTGATGGCGCGGGTGGAACTGGGGCTCTGGGCGATCGGGCTGGCGCTGCTGGGAGAATCGGCCGAGGCGTTGATTCTGTGGCGCATTCTCAAGCGGCCCGATGGGCCGGGCCGCCGCTTGCGACGGATCGCGGCGGCCGTGGCCGGGTTTCAGGCGCTGACCATCGGCGGCTGCATCTGGATTTGCTGGGGCTTCATCCCCATTGCCGAGGCAAAGTTCTTCGCGCTGGTCTTTCTGATGGCGGCGGTGACCAATGCGGGCATGGCCTCGCGCCATTTCCCGGAAGGCACTGTGGTGCGCTATTGGGTCTATGCGCTGGTCACGGTGGGCATGCTGACCGAGCTGTTGCTGACACGGCGCGATCAGGGGGCGGTGTTCCTGATCCTGGCGGTGCTGATCCTGACCTATGCGGTGGCGCTGTTCATGAACACGGTCTCCCGCAGCCGGGCCGACCGCTATCGCTTTGAACGCGCGCTGCTGGATGAACAGGTGCAACTGAGTCTGTCGCGCGCCGAGCTGGAGCAGACCGCGCGCCGCTATGAGCGGCTGGCGCTGGTGGCGCGCTATGCCGGCGACAGCGTGATGTTCACCACGCCCGACGGGCGGATCGAATGGGTGAACGAGGCGTTCAGCCGCATCACCGGATATAGTTTCGACGAGGCGGTGGGGCAATTGCCGGGCGATCTGCTGAATGCGCCCGACACCGAGCAGGAGGCTTTGGCCGAATTGCTGGCCGCCATCGAAGAGGGGCGCCCCTGCCGGGTCGAGATCAAGAACCGCACCAAGGCTGGTGGCATCATCTGGATGGACATCAACATGAGCCCGGTCTTCTCGGCGGATGGGCGTCTGGATGTGTTCATCTCGGTCGAGCGCGACATCACCGAGGCCAAGGCGCAGCAGATCGAACTGGCGGCGGCGCGCCAGGTGGCCGAGGCCGCCAGCCGGGCGAAATCGCAATTCCTGGCCACCATGAGCCACGAAATCCGCACGCCGATGAACGGGGTCATCGGGGTGGCAGAGCTGCTGGCGGATACCACGCTGGACACGGTGCAGCGCGATTACGTCGCGACCATCGTGGAAAGCGGCCGGGCGCTGCTGACCATCATCAATGATGTGCTGGATCTCTCGAAGCTGGAGGCCGGGCGCATGGATCTGGCCGAGGAGGATTTTGACCTCGCGGCGCTGATCGGGCGCAGCATCGAATTGCTGCGGCCGGTGGCGCAGGGCCGGGGGCTTTGGCTGGAGGCCGATCTGCCGGGGGCGCTGCCGCGCCATCGCGGCGATCCGGGGCGGCTGCGGCAGGTGCTGCTGAACCTGCTGGGCAATGCGGTGAAATTCACCGAAACCGGCGGGGTCCGGCTGCGGCTCGACTGGCGCCCGGGCGAGCAGGTCGACCGGATCGACCTGCATGTCGAGGATACCGGGATCGGCATCCCCCCCGAACGGCAGGCCCAGGTGTTCGACAGTTTTGCCCAGGCCGACAATACGATCGGGCGCCGCTTTGGTGGCACCGGGTTGGGGTTGACCATCTCGCGCGAGATGGTGCGGCGGATGGGCGGCGATATATCGCTGGTCTCGGCGCCGGGCCATGGCTCCACCTTCACCATCAGCCTGCCCCTCGCCCGGGCCGAAGCCGCCACGGCGGGGCCGCAGCCGGGGCTGGAGGCCCCGCGCACCGCGCTGCGCATTCTGGTGGCGGAGGATAACCGCACCAATGCGCTGATCGTGCGCCGCCTGCTGGAACCCTGTGTTGCCGCGTTCCATGCCGCCGAGGATGGCGCGGCGGCGGTGGCCGCCTGGGAGCAGCAGCGCCCCGATCTGATCCTGATGGATGTTTCGATGCCGGGCATGGACGGGCTGGAGGCGACGCGGGTGATCCGCACCGCCGAACAGCGCGCCGGGCTGCCCCGGGTGCCGATCTTCGCCTTGACCGCCTATTCCGACGCCGAACATCAGGCGGCCTTCATCGTGGCGGGCATGGATGGCGCCCTGACCAAGCCCTTCCTGCGCGCCGAATTGTTCACGCTGCTGCGCCATGTGGCCGCCGGGTCTGTGCCCGGCCAGCCACAGCCCGATGCTTCTGGTTTTGACCTTTCCCCCGGCTTTGCCTTAGACAGGGAGGCAAAGGGAGAGGCGGCATGGTCGACATCGCATCAAGGGTGCACAACCACAACTGGAAGATCGACCCGATCGTCCGGTCGCTGATCGACACAGACTTTTACAAGCTTTTGATGTGCCAGTCTATTTTCCGAAACAAGCCGGAAACCCAGGTGGCGTTCAGCCTGATCAACCGCTCTGCCTCGGTGCGGCTGGCCGAGATCATCGACGAGGGCGAATTGCGCGAACAGCTGGATCATGTGCGCAGCCTCAGCCTGTCGCGCGGGGAAAGCACTTGGCTGCGCGGCAATACATTCTATGGCAAACGCCAGATGTTCCGCCCCGATTTCATGGAATGGTTCGAGGGGCTGCGCCTGCCCGCCTACCATCTGGAAAAGCGCGACGGCCAGTTCGAGTTGACCTTTGAAGGCCGCTGGCCCGAGGTCATGCTGTGGGAAATTCCGGCGCTGACGGTGCTGATGGAGCTGCGCGCGCGGGCGGTGCTGAAAAGCATGGGCAAATTCGAGCTGCAAATCCTCTATGCCCGCGCGATGAGCCGGCTCTGGGAGAAAATCGAACGCCTGCGCCGCATTGACGGGTTGAAGATCGCCGATTTCGGCACCCGCCGCCGCCATGGCTTTCTGTGGCAGGATTGGTGCGTGCAGGCGATGCAGGAGGGTCTGGGCGAGGCCTTTACCGGCACATCCAATTGCAAGATCGCCATGAAACGCGACATCGAGGCCATCGGCACCAATGCGCATGAACTGCCCATGGTCTATGCCGCGCTGGCCGACAGCGATGCCGAACTGGCGCAGGCGCCCTATAAGGTGCTGGCCGATTGGCACGAGGAGCATGACGGCAACCTGCGGGTCATCCTGCCCGACACCTATGGCACGGAAGGGTTTTTGAAAAACGCGCCGGACTGGCTGTCGACCTGGACCGGCATCCGAATCGACAGCGGCGATCCGGCGCAGGGGGCGGAAACCGCGATCCGCTGGTGGCGCGCGCGGGGCGAAGACCCGACGAAAAAGCTGGTGATCTTTTCCGACGGGCTGGATGTGGACAAGATCGAGGAATTGCACGCGCAATTCGCGGGCCGGGTGAAGGTGTCCTTCGGCTGGGGCACGATGTTGACCAATGATTTCAGGGGATTGGCCGGGGATCGGCTGGCGCCATTCAGCCTGGTCTGCAAGGCGGTCAGCGCCAATGGCCGCCCCACGGTGAAACTGTCGGACAATCCGAACAAGGCGATGGGGCCTGCGGCAGAGGTCGCGCGCTATAAACGCGTCTTTGGCGTGGGCGAACAGCGGGCCGAGGCCGTGGTGGTGTGATGCGCCGCCGGGCCTAGCCCTCATCCACCTTGCCGCGCAGCGATTTCACCTCGCCGCGCTGCGCCTTGGCCTCCAGCCGCCGCCGCTGGCTGCCCAGGGTGGGCTTGGTGGCGATGCGGCGCTTGGGGGCGACGAGGGCGGCGCGGATCATCTCGACCAGCCGCTCCTCGGCCAGCGCGCGGTTGCGGATCTGGCTGCGGGTCTCCTCGGCGCGGATGACGATGGCGCCCTCGGTCGTCCAGCGCCGCCCGGCCAGACGCTTCAGCCGGGCCTTCACGGCGGGGCTGAGATGCGGCGAGCGTTCGGCCTCGAAGCGCAGTTCGACGGCGGTTTCCACCTTGTTCACATTCTGCCCGCCGGGGCCCGAAGAGCGCGAAAAGCTCTCGGTCAATTCCCAATCGGCGAGGGTGAGTGTGTCGGTGATCC
>NZ_JAEULU010000174.1 GCF_016792925.1 Gemmobacter sp. | reverse complement strand
TCCGCTGCCCAACAAGATCGAGAAATTCACGGTTCTCCGTGGTCCGCACATCGACAAGAAGTCGCGCGACCAGTGGGAAATCCGCACGCACAAGCGTCTTCTCGACATCGTTGACCCGACCCCCCAGACCGTGGACGCGCTGATGAAGCTCGACCTCGCCGCTGGCGTGGATGTCGAGATCAAAGTGTAAGGGGAGGCGAAACCAATGCGTTCTGGTGTTATCGCCAAGAAGCTGGGCATGACCCGGCTGTTCCTCGAAGACGGCAAGCAGGTTCCTGTCACCGTTCTTCAACTCGACGCCCTGCAAGTGGTCGCTCAGCGCACCGCTGACCGTGACGGCTATACCGCCGTTCAGCTGGGTGCCGGTTCCGCCAAGGCCAAGAACACGACCGCTGCACAGCGTGGTCACTTCGCGAAAGCGAATGTGGCACCGAAGCGCAAAGTGGCCGAGTTCCGCGTGTCGGCTGACAACCTGATTGATGTGGGCGCGGAAATCACCGCTGACCACTATCTCGCAGGTCAGTTCGTCGACATCGCCGGCACCTCGATCGGTAAAGGCTTTGCCGGTGCGATGAAGCGTCACAACTTCGGTGGTCTGCGCGCCTCGCACGGTGTGTCGATCTCGCACCGTTCGCACGGTTCGACCGGCCAGTGCCAGGACCCTGGCAAGGTGTTCAAGGGCAAGAAGATGGCTGGCCATCTGGGTGCCGTGCGTGTCACCACGCAGAACCTGCAAGTCGTGAAAACCGATGCCGACCGTGGCCTGATCCTGGTGAAGGGCGCCGTGCCCGGTTCCAAGGGTGGCTGGGTCACCATCAAGGATGCGGTCAAGAAAGCGGCTCCGGCCGGTCTGCCGCTGCCGGCTGCGGTCCGTTCGGCTGCGCCTGCTGCCGAAGCCGCCGTCGAAGGGGGTGAAGCATGAAACTTGATGTGATCAAGCTGGACGGCGGCAAAGCCGGTTCCATCGACCTCGACGAAGCGCTGTTCGGCCTCGAGCCGCGCGCCGACATCCTGCACCGTGTGGTGCGCTGGCAGCGTGCGAAAGCACAGGCTGGCACCCATTCGACGCTCGGCAAGTCGGACGTGTCCTACTCGACCAAGAAGATCTACCGCCAAAAAGGCACCGGTGGCGCACGTCACGGGTCCAAGAAGGCGCCGATCTTCCGTCACGGTGGCGTCTACAAAGGCCCGCAGCCGCGTTCGCATGCCCATGATCTGCCGAAGAAATTCCGCGCTCTGGGTCTGCGTCACGCCCTGTCCGCCAAGGCCAAGGCCGGTGAGCTGATCATCGTCGAGAACCTGGCGATGGCCGAAGGCAAGACCGCGTTCCTGGCGAAAGCCGCCAAGGAGCTGGGCTGGAAGCGCGTGCTGATCATCGACGGCGCCGACCTGAACGTGAATTTCGTGCAGGCCGCCCGCAACATCGAGACCATCGATGTGCTGCCGTCGATCGGTGCCAACGTCTATGACATCCTGAAACGTGATCAGCTGGTGATCACCAAAGCAGGTGTCGAAGCTCTGGAGGCTCGTCTGAAATGACCGTCAAGCCCGAACATTACGACCTGATCAAGAAGCCCGTCATCACCGAGAAAACGACCCTCGCGGCCGAAACCTCGAATGCGGCAACCTTCATCGTGGCGATGGACGCGACCAAACCCCAGATCAAGGAGGCCGTCGAGGCTGTCTTTGGTGTGAAGGTGAAAGCCGTGAACACCGTTGTGGCGAAGGGCAAGGTCAAGCGCTTCCGCGGTCGCCCCGGCGAGCGCAGCGACAAGAAAAAGGCCTATGTGATCCTCGAAGCCGGTCAGTCGATCGACGTGGCTTCGGGCCTGTAATCACAGGGTCCGATCTCAAGGCGCCCCCGCAGCGATGCGGGGGCGTTTTGCTTTGGGGCGGGCTAGTCGGGGAAGTATGCCGCTTTGAAGTCTCTGGTTTTCAGCCAGGGGCGCAGGCGGTGGATTGCCCGGTGACAGGTCGGGCAAAGCATCCGCAGATCATCGGGGCTGGTTTTGCCGCTGTGATCGACCGAGCTGAGGGGGATGTCATGATGCGCCTCGATGGTGTCGGCCATGTCCTCAACATGCTCAAGTGGGCTACCTTTGGGCCAGTTGCAGGCCTCGCAGTGCAGGCTGCCATGCAGCGCCCGGAACTGCGTCTTGGCGATACTCACCACCTCCTGATTGCGCTCCCGCGACAAATGTGTGCGCGCCACAAGTGCGCCCTCAGGAAAGCTTACGGGTTCCGGATCAAGAATGGATTTCAAGCTTTCAGCCAAGGCGGCTATCTGGTCGAACTCAGCCTGATCCAGTCTTTGCAGTTGATAGCGGTTCGCATTCGGTCTGATGATGTGCGCTGGAATGGGGATGGGCGCTTCAAGTTTGATGAGGTTGTCAGGCTCCAATGTGACCCAGCAAACCTCACCAGTGTTAAACAGTTGTTGTGCTTTCTGTTCTACGCTGAGTGATTTAAGCGGCCCGTCAAGCTGGCCTTGTTTGTCCAGTTCATGCAATTGCCGGGCGCGCCGCAGTCTGGCTTCTTCGGGTAGGTCGGCAGTGCCAATGGAGTAGGTTGCATTGAGGCACAGGCCGACAGCATAGTGCTGCTGGTTTTGATGATAGCCAAGAATGATGTTGAAGGTCTTGCCCCGGTCTGCTCTTGCGGGCTGTTGCTGGAGGTAGAGGTGCAGCTTGCCATCGCTCCACAGGTCATCGGCAAAATTCCAGTCCTCGTAGCCGAAGCCGTTATCCCCTACATAATCCGCAGATTTACCCAACCGACCTGCCATAGGGCCAAGCCAGCCGCCTTCATTCCGGGCCATCTTGTGATACCGATATTCCATTCATTGCTCCTTCACACGCATTGCGGGAGTGAATCACGGTGTATGGGCCTACACAACCCGTGTTGGAACAAACCGCTGGACAGGATCGGCTAGTCTTGCTATCGCGACCCATCGGTTTGGCCCCGGGATTCGTTCCGGGGCTTTGCCTTTGTTCTGCCGCTGCCTTCGGGCCGGGGGCGAGAACCTTCACCGGGGATCTTCGGAGCCCTACAACCGCGCGAAGGCGACCCGACATCCGCAAGGGTAGGGGGGGCGTTATGCGCAAGCAGACGGAAGACAGAAAGCATGGCACTTAAGTCGTATAAGCCGACGACGCCTGGCCAGCGTGGGCTGGTTCTGATCGACCGTTCGGAGCTGTTCAAAGGCCGTCCGGTCAAAGCCCTCACCGAGGGTTTGACCAAGACGGGTGGCCGCAACAACACCGGACGCGTCACGATGTGGCACAAGGGCGGTGGCGCGAAGCGTCTCTACCGCGTTGTGGATTTCAAGCGTCGCAAGTTCGACATCGCGGCGGTCGTCGAGCGGATTGAATACGATCCGAACCGCACCGCCTTTATCGCGCTTGTGAAATACGCCGATGGCGAGCTGGCCTATATCCTCGCGCCGCAGCGCCTGGCCGTGGGCGATAGCGTGATCGCCGGCGCCAAGACCGACGTGAAGCCCGGTAACGCGATGCCCTTCTCGGGCATGCCGATCGGGACGATCGTTCACAACGTCGAGCTGAAGCCCGGCAAGGGCGGCCAGCTGGCCCGCGCTGCTGGCACCTATGCCCAGTTCGTCGGCCGTGACGGTGGCTATGCCCAGATCCGCCTCTCCTCGGGCGAGCTGCGCATGGTGCGTCAGGAATGCATGGCCACCGTGGGTGCCGTGTCGAACCCCGACAACTCGAACCAGAACTTCGGTAAAGCCGGTCGTATGCGCCACAAGGGCGTGCGTCCGACGGTTCGCGGTGTTGCCATGAACCCGATCGACCACCCGCATGGTGGTGGTGAAGGCCGGACCTCCGGTGGCCGTCACCCGGTCACCCCGTGGGGCAAAGGCACCAAGGGCAACCGCACCCGTTCGAACAAGCAGACCGACAAGTACATTGTCCGTTCGCGCCACGCGAAGAAGAAGGGTCGTTAATCCATGGCACGTTCTATCTGGAAAGGCCCCTTCGTCGACGCTTATGTGCTGAAAAAAGCAGACAAGGCGCGCGAGTCGGGCAAGGGCGAAGTGATCAAGATCTGGTCGCGCCGCTCCACCATCCTGCCGCAATTCGTGGGTCTGACCTTCGCCGTCTACAACGGCAAGAAGCACATCCCGGTTGCTGTCACCGAAGAGATGATCGGCCAGAAGTTCGGTGAATATTCGCCGACCCGGACCTATTATGGTCACGCCGCCGACAAGAAAGCCAAGAGGAAGTAAGCCATGGGTAAGGAAAAGAATCCGCGCCGCGTGGCGGACAATGAAGCAATGGCCAAGTGCCGCATGCTTCGCACCTCGCCGCAGAAGCTCAACCTGGTCGCCGGTCTGATCCGCGGCAAGAAGGTGGAAAAGGCGATTGCCGATCTCACCTTCTCGAAAAAGCGTATCGCCCAGGACGTGCTGAAGGTTCTGCAATCGGCCATCGCCAATGCTGAAAACAACCACGGGCTCGACGTCGACGCCCTGGTGGTTGCCGAAGCCTGGTGCGGCAAGAACCTGGTGATGAAGCGCGGTCGTCCGCGTGCGCGTGGCCGGTTCGGCAAGATCATGAAGCCGTTCTCGGAAATCACCATCAAGGTGCGTCAGCAAGGGGAGACTGCGTAATGGGTCAGAAGGTCAACCCCATCGGGATGCGCCTCCAGGTCAACCGCACCTGGGACAGCCGCTGGTTCGCCGAGTCGAAAGACTATGGCAACCTGTTGCTCGAGGATCTCAAGATCCGCGACTTCGTGCATGAAGAGTGCAAGCAGGCTGGCGTGAGCCGCGTGATCATCGAGCGTCCGCACAAGAAGTGCCGTGTGACCATTCACACTGCACGTCCGGGCGTGATCATCGGCAAGAAAGGCGCTGACATCGAGGGTCTTCGCAAGAAGCTCGCGAAATTCACCGCCTCCGAGCTGCACCTGAACATCGTCGAAGTGCGCAAGCCGGAACTGGACGCTCAACTCGTCGCCGAGTCGATCGCTCAGCAGATGGAGCGCCGCGTGTCCTTCCGTCGCGCCATGAAGCGTGGCGTGCAGAACGCGATGCGCATCGGTGCCCTCGGCATCCGTGTGAACGTCTCCGGCCGTCTGGGCGGCGCCGAGATCGCCCGTACCGAATGGTATCGCGAAGGCCGTGTGCCGCTGCACACCCTGCGCGCTGACATCGACTACGCCCTGTCGGAAGCCATGACCCCCTATGGGATCATCGGTGTGAAAGTGTGGATCTTCAAAGGCGAGATCCTCGAGCACGACCCGCAAGCGCATGACCGTCGTCTGTCGGAGGAGACCCCGTCTCCGCGTCCGCAGCGCCGCGAGCGCGAGCGCGCGTAAGGGAGTAGAGAGAGATGCTGCAACCGAAACGGACGAAGTTCCGCAAACAGCACAAGGGCCGGATCCACGGCGAAGCCAAGGGTGGCTCCACCCTGAACTTCGGCACGTTCGCCCTGAAGGCTACCGAGCCGGAGCGTGTGACCGCGCGCCAGATCGAAGCCGCGCGTCGTGCGATCACCCGTCACATGAAACGTCAAGGCCGCGTCTGGATCCGGATTTTCCCGGACGTTCCGGTCACCTCGAAGCCGACCGAAGTCCGTATGGGTAAAGGTAAGGGTTCGGTGGATTTCTGGGCGTGCAAAGTGAAGCCCGGCCGCATCATGTTCGAGATCGACGGCGTTGCCGAAACGATCGCCCGCGAGGCCCTGCGCCTTGGCGCGAACAAGCTGCCGGTGACCACCCGCGTTGTGGTCCGCGAAGACTGGTAATCCGGGGAGTGCGGGCCTGGCCCGCACCCTTCGAGCCAAAGGAAAACCCCCGCCAGTGATGGCGGGGGTTTTTCGTTTATTCGATGCTGTAATTGTAGGTGCCGCAGAGGCCGGGGCTTTCGATGTTCTCCGGTGCCTCGCCCGAGAACACCGCCATTTGCAGCAATGTGTCATCCAGCGGGGTGAAGACCAGATAGGTCGCCGCCTCGGCCCCGCACAGCGTGTTGCCGTTCACCAACGCGCCGGGGTCTTCGTCGATGGCGAACACCCCACCCGGCCAGACCTCATTGTCATTCAGGTTCCAGCCCGAGCTGCGATCCTCGACAAAGCTCAGCCCGATCTCGGTGCCATCGGCGGTGGTCAGCACCTTCTCGGTCTCCGAGCCGCTGATCGACAGATCGCCGGTCACGCTTTCGGCGGTGGTGCTATAGGCGGCGAAACTGGCATCCTCCTGCCAGGGCATCGTCCAGTCTTCGGCAAGGGTGGGGGAGGCGGCCAGCACCAGGGCGGCGGTCAGGAAGGGTTTCACGGTGACTCCTCTTGTGGTGGTGTGGCCGATGCTAGGCCAGCCCGCCCTGCGCCGCTATCCTCTGCGCGACAAACTTTCCCTTGCCATTCTTGGCCCCAAGGCATACACGGGCCCATCTGCGGCTCCGAGGCGACTCGGAGTCGTCGGTTTGTCATTGATCCGCCAGATCAACGGTCACCCTGAACATCGGGGCCGTCTGGCGATTGTCAAAAGGAAAAGGCGCATGACCGCCACTGAACTGAAGGCCAAATCGCCGGCCGAGCTGCGCGAGCAGCTGCTGGCGCTGAAAAAGGAAGCGTTCAACCTGCGCTTCCAGCAAGCGACCGGCCAGCTTGAGAACACCGCCCGCATGCGTGCCGTCCGTCGTGACGTCGCCCGCATCATGACGGTTCTGAACCAGCAAGCTGCTGCTGCTGCGAACTGAGGAGAAGACACATGCCCAAGCGTATCCTGCAAGGTGTGGTCACCTCGGACAAGAACGAGCAGACCATCACCGTTCTCGTCGAGCGTCGCTTCAAGCACCCGCTGCTGCAAAAGACCGTTCGCAAGTCGAAGAAATACCGCGCCCATGACGCGGAGAACAAGTTCAAGGTCGGCGATACCGTGCGTATTGAAGAATGCGCACCGATCTCGAAAACCAAGCGCTGGACGGTGGTGGTCGAGGCCTGAGAAAGGCTCCGATTCCATCGTTCAGTTCATCTGAACGAAACCCTGGGGCGGTGCTGATCAGCCGCTCCAAAGGTCGGGAGAAACCAAATGATCCAGATGCAGACCAATCTGGATGTTGCTGATAACTCTGGCGCTCGCCGGGTTCAGTGCATCAAGGTTCTGGGCGGTTCGCACCGCCGCTACGCATCCGTGGGCGACATCATCGTGGTGTCGGTCAAGGAGGCGATTCCGAAGGGTCGCGTGAAGAAGGGTGACGTCCGCAAGGCCGTTGTCGTTCGCACCGCCAAGGAAGTCCGTCGTGAAGATGGCACCTCGATCCGCTTCGACCGTAACGCCGCCGTCATCCTGAACAACCAGGGCGAACCGGTCGGCACCCGTATCTTCGGGCCGGTCGTGCGCGAGCTGCGTGCGAAGAACTTCATG
>NZ_JAEULU010000165.1 GCF_016792925.1 Gemmobacter sp. | reverse complement strand
TGTCCAGTTCGGCGGCGGAAATTGAAAGCGCTTTTGATCAAAAGATTCGGGATCGGCGCGACGACGAAACACCCTGTGCGGGAGGATTTGCCGGTTTTGCAATCAATCCGGGAACCTTCCTCGCCCCAAAACGCATTGGGCTGCGAAAATCTTCCGCCTCCGCGGCGCGGGCCCCTGTGATTTGCCTAAAAATTGTGCAGTCAGGCGCGATTTGGGCGCTCTCTCCGGGCGGGCGCTGCAAACATGGGCGCGGGCGCTTCCCACTGGCGGAAACGGCTGCTTAACTGACCCCAATAAACCCAAAACCGGGGGGATGGTTCAGGTGACGGATTACTTTAACGAGATGTACCAGAACGGGGCGGTGCGCCCGCCCTATGCCCGGCTGGAAGACTGGATGAAGACCATGCCGGCCGAGTTCCGGCAGATGAAACAGGCCGAGGCGGAGGCGCTGTTTCGCCGCATTGGCATCACCTTTGCCGTCTATGGCGAGGGCGGCGACCCGGACCGCCTGATCCCTTTCGACATGTTCCCCCGCGTCTTCACCGGGGGCGAATGGGCCAAGCTGGAGCGGGGCATCAAGCAGCGCGCCCGCGCCCTCAATGCTTTTCTGGTCGATGTCTATGGACGGGGCGAGATCGTGAAGGCAGGGCGCATCCCGGCCCGGCTGGTCTATCAGAATGACGCTTATGAAAAGGCGGTGGTGGGCTTTGTGCCGCCCAAGGGGGTCTATTCCCATATCGTCGGCATTGATCTGGTCCGCACCGGGCCAGAGGATTTCTTCGTGCTGGAGGATAATTGCCGCACGCCCTCCGGCGTCAGCTACATGCTGGAAAACCGCGAGATCATGATGCGGATGTTCCCCGACCTCTTCCGCGAAAACCGCATCCAACCCGTTGACAGCTATAGCGAAAGGCTGCGGCGCACGCTGGCCTCGGTGGCGCCCGCCAAATGCAAGGGGGAACCCCGCATCGCCATCCTGACGCCCGGCCATTTCAACAGCGCCTATTACGAACACAGCTTCCTCGCCGATCTGATGGGGGTGGAGCTGGTCGAGGGGCAGGATCTGTTCGTGGAGGGCGAATATGTCTATATGCGCACCACCGAGGGGCCAAAGCGCGTCGATGTGATCTATCGCCGGATCGACGATGCCTTTATCGACCCGCTCTGCTTCCGCCCCGACAGCATGCTGGGCGTGCCGGGGCTGATGGATGTCTACCGTTCGGGCGGCGTGTCGATCTGTTCCGCCCCCGGCGCGGGTGTGGCGGATGACAAGGCGGTTTACACCTTCGTGCCGGATATGGTGCGCTTCTATCTGGGCGAGGAGCCGATCCTGAACAATGTGCCCACCTGGCAATGCAACAAGGCCGATGACCTGAAATACGTCCTCGACAAGCTGCCGGAACTCGTGGTCAAGGAGGTGCATGGCTCGGGCGGCTATGGCATGCTGGTGGGGCCGAAATCCTCCAAGGCCGAGATCGAGACCTTCCGCGCCAAGATCGAGGCCGACCCCGACAATTACATCGCGCAACCGACGCTGGCGCTTTCCACCACGCCCACCTTCGTGGCCGAGGGCATCGCGCCCCGCCATGTTGATCTGCGGCCCTATTGCCTTGTGGGCGAACAGATCGACCTCGTGCCCGGCGGTCTGACCCGCGTGGCGCTGACGGAGGGCAGCCTCGTGGTGAACTCCTCGCAGGGCGGGGGCGTCAAGGATACCTGGGTGTTGGCGGAGTAACGATCATGCTGAGCAGAACCGCAGACAACCTCTACTGGATCGCGCGCTATATGGAGCGCGCCGACATCGCCGCCCGCCTACTGGAGGTCGGCTCGCGCATTTCGCTGCTGCCCTCGGCCCATGGCTATCGCAGCGAATGGGACAGCCTGTTGCAATCCTCGGGTACCGCCGACGGGTTCGCCAAGAAATATGGCGACCCGGTGCAGCGCAATCTGGAAAGCTGGCTGTTTTTCGACCGCGACAACCCGGCCTCGGTCGCCAATTGCATCACCGCCGCGCGCGAGAATGGCCGCATCGTGCGCACCGCGCTGACCAGCCAGGTCTGGGATGCGCTGAACACCGCCTTTCAAGAGCTGCGCCAGCTGGAACGCACCCCGCGGTCCGAGCTGGAACTGAGCCGGTTGACCGATTGGGTCATGCGCCATTCCGCCATGGTGCGCGGCGCCATTGATGCCACGCTTTTGCGCAATGACGGCTATAACTTCTTGAATATCGGCTATTATCTGGAACGCGGCGATAACACCGCGCGCCTGATGGATGTGAAATACTACGTCCTGCTGCCCAGCCTCGATTTCGTGGGGTCGGGTCTGGATAACTATCAGTGGACCACGCTGTTGCGCGCCATGGGGGCACATCGCGCCTTCCACTGGGCCTATGGCGGCGAGGTGACAGCGGCCAAGATCGCCGATTTCCTCATCCTCAACCCGCAAAGCCCGCGCTCGCTCATCACCTGCGTGGCGGGGATGAACAACCATCTGGCGCGGCTTGCCAAGGCCTATGGGCGCGGCACCCGCGCGCAGGGCAAGGCCGCCGCCATGCTGGCCGAGCTGGAAACCACCACCACCGAGGCGATTTTCGACGAAGGGCTGCACGAGTTTCTGTCGCGCTTCATCGGCGAAAGCGCGGTGCTGGGCACCCTGATGCACGAATGCTACCTGAGCGGGGATGTGCGCTGATGCGGTTGATCGTCGATCATGTGACCCGATATGTCTATGACCAGCCGGTGCGCGGCGTGGTGCAAAGCCACCGCCTGACGCCCTCGGCTTGCGAAAGCCAGACCGTGCTGGACTGGAGCGTGACCGTCTCGGACGGGATCGCGGGAGGCGGCTTCCGCGACGGGGCCGGGGACCGGCTGCACAGCTGGTCGGTGCAAGGCCCGGTGGCCGAGATCACCGTGCATGTGAAGGGCATCGTGGAAACCAGCGATACCGCCGGCATCCTGAAGGGCCACCGCGAGACGGTGCGCCCCGAGGTTTACTTGCGCGAAACCGCCGCCACCTGGGCCGATCCGGCGCTGGTGGCGCTGTCGCGCGCGGCCGAAGGGGCCGAGAACCCGCTGGATGCCGCGCATCGGCTGGCGGCCGCCGTGGCCGAAGCCATCGCTTACGCCCCCGGCGTGACCGAGGCCCATACCACCGCCGCCGAAGCGCTGGCGCAAGGGGCAGGGGTTTGCCAGGATCACGCGCAGGCGCTGATCGCCGTGGCGCGGGCGCAGGGCATTCCGGCGCGCTATGTCTCCGGCTATCTGGCCCCAGATGCCGAAGGCAAGGCCCATGACGCCGCCCATGCCTGGGCGGAACTGCATGTGCCAGGCTTTGGCTGGATCGGCTTTGATCCGGCGAATCGCTGCTGCCCGGATGCGCGCTATATCCGGCTGGGCTCGGGCCTCGACGCGCAGGATGCCGCGCCGATCCGGGGCATCGCGCGCGGCCCCGGCGCCGAGACGATGGATGTCACCGTGCGCGTGGCGACACAGGGCGGCCAAAGCCAAAGCCAGCAGTGAGCCCCGCCTTGCACCGGCCTTGGCGCAGCCCTAGTGTTG
>NZ_JAEULU010000161.1 GCF_016792925.1 Gemmobacter sp. | reverse complement strand
AGGGCTCCAGCGCGGTGACCACCTCGGCGGCCAAAGCCTGCAAATCGCGCGTGTCGCCCTCGGGCGTCAGGGCCAGAAACCCGTCCAGATCGCGCAGGCGCAGGCCCGGCAGGGAGACCGGGGCGAGACGACCCGCGAGGGCCGCCACGGCGGCTTGCAAGGCGGTGACATCCTGCCCCTCGGCCAGCCGGAAGGGCGGTTTCAAGGTGCCGTGAAAGCCGTATTTGCGCGGCGCGACGGTGACGGCCTCCAGCCCGGGATCGGGCTGCGCGACGGCCTGCCCGCTGGCGGCATCCCAGCCCAGCCACGCCGCCCCGGCCTGCGCGAAAGCGCCGGGCGCGGGGGCGTAATAGATTGCATAGCGCTTCATGCCGGCCTCCCGTCGCCATCATAGGGCGGTTGTTCGGCCAGCGAAATCACCAGATCGCGCAGGCGCAGCGCCACCGGAGACAGCGGGCGGCGGCGCAGGCTGAGCAGGTAATAGGGCGCCACCCGCACCTCGCGCGGCAGGGTCAGCGCGGTGAACCCCGCCCCGACCGGCGGGCGGGTGAGCAGCTGCGCCACCTCCTCGGACATGGCGGCGACAGCATCGCTTTGCGACAGATAGGCCAGCATGAACAGCAGCGAGGGGCTGCCGACGATGTTCTTCGGCTCGGCCAGACCGACGGCGCCAAAGGCCTCCAGCGTGGCCTCGCGGATCGGCGCGCCGCGGTCCTGCATGATCCATTCATAATCCATCAACTGCGTGAGGGTGACCGAGGGCGCCCGCGCCAAAGGGTGCCCCAGCCGCACCAGCAGCGCCAGTTTCTCGTCGCGCATCGGATGCACCTCGAAGGCGCGGCTGTCGAATTCCGGCAGCACGCGGCCCAGTGCAAAGTCGATCTCGCCCGCCGACAATTGCCGCAGCAATTCGCGCGAGGGGGCAACCTCTACCGTCACTTCGGCCTCTGGCGCGGCGCGTTTCAGAGTACGGATCGCGGGCACCAACAGGCCCACGGCGGGGCCGGTGACGGCGCCCACCCGCACCGTGCCGCCCATGCCGCCCTCCAGCGCCTGCACCTCGGCCGCCATCGAGCGCATCTCGCGCAGGATCGCCCGCGCCCGGCGGATCACCACCGCCCCCGCCTCGGTCGGCTCCATCCCCTTGGGCTGGCGCAGGAACAGCACGGCACCCGCCATCCGCTCCACCTCGGCCAACATGCGCGAGGCGGCGGGCTGGGTCAGGCCCATCGCCTCGGCGGCCAGTTGCAATTGCCGCTGTTCGGCCACTTCGACAATCAGGCGCAATTGGGCGGGTTTCAGGGCGAGGGCCATTCGCATACCATTTTTGCTATCAATCCTACGGATAATGTCATTTTTATGATATGGCAACGCGGAGTATGACCAGCGCAGGCCGTTCTGCGGAGGAGGCTTCGCGGCAATCAGGCCACAGGAGGAGAGGGACCCCCCGGGAGAGGACGGTCCCCAGTCAGGGAGAGAGATCATGAAACTGAAATCGGTCGCCGCCGCGCTGGCGATGTGCGCCTCTTTTGTGGCCTATGGGGCTGCGGCAGAAACCGTGGGCATCTCGATGCCGACCAAATCCTCGGCCCGCTGGATCTCGGACGGGGATTCGATGGTGAAAGAGTTTCAGGCCGCCGGCTATGAAACCGATCTGCAATATGCCGAGGATGACATCCCGAACCAGCTGGCCCAGATCGAGAACATGATCACCAAGGGCGTGGATGTGCTGGTGATTGCGGCGATTGACGGCACCACCCTGTCGAACGCGCTGGAAAATGCCGCCGCCGCCGACATCAAGGTGATCGCCTATGACCGTCTGATCCGCGACAGCGGCAATGTGGACTATTACGCCACCTTCGACAATTTCAAGGTCGGCGTGCAGCAGGCCACCAGCCTCGTGAACGGGCTGAAAGAGCGGTTCCCGGACACGAAGCCCTGGAATGTGGAACTGTTCGGCGGCAGCCCGGATGACAACAACGCCTTCTTCTTCTACGACGGGGCCATGTCGGTGCTGCAACCGCTGATCGACGATGGCAGCATCGTCATCGGCTCGGGCCAGACCGGGATGGACAAGGTGGGCACCCTGCGTTGGGATGGCGCCGTGGCGCAGGCCCGCATGGATAACCTGCTGTCGGCCAATTACACCGACAAACAGGTGAATGGCGTGCTGTCGCCCTATGACGGGCTGTCGATCGGCATTCTGTCCTCGCTCAAGGGCGTGGGCTATGGCTCGGGCGACATGAAGATGCCGATCGTTTCGGGGCAGGATGCCGAGGTGCAATCGGTGAAGTCGATCCTGGCGGGCGAGCAATATTCGACCATCTTCAAGGACACCCGCGAGCTGGCCAAGGTGACCGTGGGCATGGTGGATGCCGTGCTGAAAGGCTCGGAGCCGAAGATCAACGACACCACCACCTATAACAACGGGGTGAAGGTCGTGCCGTCCTACCTGCTGGAGCCGGTGGGCGTGGATGCGACGAATTGGGAGCAGATCCTGATCGGGTCGGGCTACTACACCAAGGACCAGATCCAGTAACCATCCTCCCTAAGGATGTCTCCGAGGCCGCCTTCCCTGCGGGGGGCGGCCTCACCTGACCTGCAAGCCGAGGGGCAGACCCATGACCGCGCTGCTGGAAATGCGTGCCATCACCAAGACCTTTCCGGGCGTCAAGGCGCTCGACAAGGTGAACCTGATCGTCCGGCAGGGCGAGATTCATGCGATTTGCGGCGAGAATGGCGCCGGGAAATCGACGCTGATGAAGGTGCTTTCGGGGGTTTACCCGGCGGGCAGCTATGACGGCGAAATTCACTATGATGGCGCCCTGGCGCAGTTCCGCTCGATCCGCGACAGCGAAGATCGCGGCATCATCATCATCCATCAGGAGCTGGCGCTGGTGCCGCTGCTGTCGATTGCCGAGAACCTGTTTCTGGGCAATGAACGCGCGGCGCAGGGCGTGATCAACTGGCCCGAGACCTTCCGCCAGACCGAGGCGCTGCTGCGCAAGGTGGGCCTGAGCGAGGCGCCGGGCGTGCAGGTGGGCAAGCTGGGCGTGGGCAAGCAGCAATTGGTGGAGATCGCCAAGGCGCTGTCGAAGGATGTGCGGCTGCTGATCCTTGACGAGCCGACGGCGGCGCTTTCGGAAAGCGACAGTCAGGCGCTGCTGGACCTGCTGCTGGAGCTGAAGGCGCAGGGCGTCACCTCGATCATCATCAGCCACAAGCTGAACGAGGTGCGCCGCGTGGCCGATAGTGTGACGGTGATCCGCGACGGCACCACGGTCTCGACGCTGGATGCCCATAAGGAGCCGATCACCGAGGATCGCATCGTGCGCGACATGGTGGGGCGCGACATGGCGAACCGCTATCCCGACCGCGAGCGCCGCGCCGGGGATGTGGTGTTCGAGGTGGAGGGCTGGAATGTCTGGCACCCCGAACATGCCGAGCGGCAGGTGATCCGCAACATCTCGATGAAGGCCCGTGCGGGCGAGGTGGTCGGGATTGCCGGGCTGATGGGCGCGGGGCGCACCGAATTGGCCATGAGCATTTTCGGCAAAAGCTATGGCCGCAATATCTCGGGCCGGGTGTCGGTGCAGGGCAAGCCCGCCGATACCTCGACCGTCAGCCGGGCCATCGCGGCAGGGCTGGCCTATGTGACCGAAGACCGCAAATCGCTGGGGCTGGTGCTGGAGGACACGATCCAGACCAATACCAGTCTTGCCAATCTGGAAGGCGTCTCGTCGCGCGGCATCATCAATGACGCCCGCGAAACCGAGGTGGCCGAGGGCTATCGCGCCGCCATGCGCATCCGCACGCCCAGCGTTTTCCAGAAGGTGATGAACCTGTCGGGCGGCAACCAGCAAAAGGTGGTGCTGTCAAAATGGCTGTTCACCGGGCCGGAGGTGCTGATCCTGGATGAACCGACGCGCGGCATCGACGTCGGCGCGAAATACGAGATTTACGGCATCATCAATGACCTGTCGGCGCAAGGCAAGGCGGTCGTCATGATCTCCTC
>NZ_JAEULU010000041.1 GCF_016792925.1 Gemmobacter sp. | reverse complement strand
GGGCGGGCGCTGGCCGGTGGCTTTGGGCCACCGGCCCAAACGCGGAAACGGTGCCACATGACCGAGGCGATGGCCTCGGCCATTTCGGGCCGGGTTTAGGATACGCATCGTATTTTCCCGGCCCTGTGGGAGCGATGAGCCAAGACCGGATCTGCCCATTTTACACAGGCTCGCACCCGGAGGGCGGGGCCGCTCACCCGGTGGCTTTGGGCCAACGGCCCAAACGCGGATACGATGCCGCGTGACCGAGGCGATGGCCTCGGTCAGTTCGGGCGGGATCAGGAAACGTGTCGTGTTTTCCCGGCCTTTTGGGAGCGATGAGCCAAGACCGCATCTGCCCATTTTACACAGGCTCGCACCCGGAGGGCGGGCCGCTCACCCGGTGGCTTTGGGCCAACGGCCAAACGCGGATAAGATGCCGCGTGACCGAGGCGATGGCCTCGGTCATGGGGTGCGTCGGTTGATCTGGTGGCGGCTCGTCACCACAGCGTGGCTCGGCACGCAGCGCGGCGATGGATCACACCAGGCGGCTGACCCCGACTGCCGCTTCCACGAAGCTGGCGAAGAGCGGGTGGGGGGCGAAGGGTTTGGATTTCAGTTCGGGGTGGAATTGAACGCCGATATACCAGGGGTGGCCCTTCACCTCGACGATCTCGGGCAGGCGGCCATCGGGCGACATGCCGGAGAACACCAGACCGCAGGCCTCCAGCTTGTCCTTGAACTGGGTATCCACCTCATAGCGGTGGCGGTGGCGCTCCTCGATGCGGGTGCTGCCATAGATCTCGGCCACTTTCGACCCGGCGACCAGCGTGGCGTCATAGGCGCCCAGACGCATGGTGCCGCCCTTGTCATCACCCAGTTTCCGCGCAACCACATGGTTGCCCTGCACCCATTCCTTCAGGTGATAGACGACGGGGGTAAAGCGCTTGGCGCCGGCCTCGTGGTCGAACTCCTCCGACCCGGCATCCGACAGGCCCGCCAGATTGCGCGCGGCCTCGATCACCGCCATCTGCATGCCAAGGCAGATGCCCAGATAGGGGATGCCCTTCTCGCGGGCATAGCGCGCGGCCTTGATCTTGCCCTCGGTGCCGCGCTCGCCAAAGCCGCCGGGCACGAGGATGGCCTGGAACCGCTCCAGATGCGGGGCGGGGTCTTCCTTCTCGAAGATCTCGCTGTCGATCCACTCGGCCCGCACCTTCACCCGGTTCGCCATGCCGCCATGTGTCAGCGCCTCGGCGATGGATTTATAGGCATCCTCAAGCTGGGTATATTTGCCGACGATCGCCACGCGCACCTCGCCCTCGGGGTTGGTGATGCGGTCCATCACATCTTCCCACCGCGCGAGATTGGGCTTGGGCGCGGGCTCGATGCCGAAAGCGTTCAGCACGGCCTGATCAAGGCCCGCGCGATGATAGGCCAGCGGCGCCTCATAGATGGTTTTCAGGTCATAGGCGGGCACCACGGCCTGTTTGCGCACATTGCAGAACAGGGCGATCTTTTCCAGCTCGCGCTCGGGGATCGGGTGTTCGCTGCGGCAGACCAGCACATCGGGCGCGAGGCCGATGGATTGCAGCTCCTTGACCGAATGCTGGGTGGGCTTGGTCTTCAGCTCGCCGCTGGCCGCCAGATAGGGCAGGAGGGTGAGGTGCATCAGGATACATTCGCCGCGCGGGCGCTCGTGGATGAACTGGCGGATGGCCTCGAAGAAGGGCAGGCCCTCGATGTCGCCCACCGTGCCGCCGATCTCGCAGAGCATGAAATCGCACTCGGCCTCGCCCACGCGGAGGAAATCCTTGATTTCATTGGTGACGTGGGGGACGACCTGAATGGTCTTGCCCAGATAATCGCCGCGGCGCTCTTTCTCCAGCACATTGGAATAGATGCGGCCCGAGGAGATGGAATCGGTCTTGCGGGCCGAAACGCCGGTGAAACGCTCGTAATGGCCGAGGTCGAGATCGGTCTCGGCGCCGTCATCGGTGACGAAGACCTCGCCATGTTCAAAGGGCGACATGGTGCCGGGATCGACGTTCAGATAGGGGTCGAGCTTGCGCAGGCGCACCGAATAGCCGCGCGCCTGCAAAAGTGCGCCAAGCGCGGCAGAGGCCAGCCCCTTGCCGAGAGAGGACACCACGCCGCCGGTGATGAAGATGTAACGTGCCATGCGGTGAACTCCCGTGAATAAACGTCTGGACTGCACGATTCGCCCCTTGGTCACCCATCGGGAATCGCAGCATCACGGGAGTTGAGCCTTAGCCGCATTCCGGCCAAAGCGCAACAGCAACGCTAGATGCTGTCGATGAGAGGGGGCGAGGGGCAAAGGATTGTGGCCCGCGCGGGGGCGGGGAGGAGCGAAGGATTGTGGCCCGCGCGGGGGCGGGCCAGGGGGGCAGGGGCGAGCCCTGCCAGCCGGGGACGGCCTTAGTTGGACGGGGCCGGGGCGGGGGTTGCCGGAGCAGGGGCTGCCGGAGCGGGCGTTGCCGGGGCTGCGGGCGTTGCCGGAGCCGGTGCGGGCGTTGCCGGAGCAGCCGGGGTTGCGGCCTCCGGGCGCGGCGGGGCCAGCGGCGCATCGCCTGCGGGCGCGGGCAGCGTCAGGTCACTCGCGGCGGGCACAGCCGGAGCCTGCGGCACCAGCGAGCCGCCGATCTGCTCGGTCACCGAACCGCCCACATCCCGCGCGGCCAGAATGGTCAGCGTCAGCGAGGTGACGATGAAGCCGGCGGCGAAGATCCAGGTCAGTTTGGTCAGCGCATTGGCCGCGCCGCGGGCGGAAATCGCGCCGCCACCGCCGCCACCCATGCCCAGCCCGCCCCCTTCGGAGCGCTGCAACAGCACAACGCCGATCAGCAGAAGCGCGAGGATCAGGTGGATGGTGAGGATGACGTTTTCCATGGGGCCGCCCAATTCGTGCTACAGATCATGCTGACGCGCCTATCTAGGCGGAAGGGGCGGCGCGCGCAAGCCCTGTGGCTTTATGTTGCGCGGGAACATCCTTCGCCGAAGGATGTCAGGGGGCGCTCGCGCCCCCTCGCCCCTTTGGGGCTCACCCCCTGAGGATATTTAGAAACAGGTGAATGAGCAGGCGCCAGGGCAGACGGTCAGCGCGCCGAGTGTCAGGGACGGGTGGCCTCATAGGTGGCTTGCGTCTCCAGCAGCGCCTCGTCCAGCTTGCGCCCGGTGGCGAAGGGGGCGAGGTGGGCGGGCAGGGCGGTGGTTGCGGGCAGGATGGGCGAGGGTTCGGGCGTGCCAAGGGTGGTGAGGACCGGAATCACCCCGGCCCAGACCGGGTGGCTGCCGTCTTCCGCGTCATCGCCCACATTCACCGCGCGCACCTTGGCCGAAGCGGCCTCGATCTGCATGCGCATCACCGAGGTGGCCTTGATCTCTTGCGCCGCCATCTCGCGCAGCTCGGCATTGCGGCCGGGGATCAGCCGGTCGGTGATGGCCAGGAGCGCCGCCTGTTTCTCGGCGGGATCGGTGACCAGTTCGGCGGTGCCGAAGATCATGGCCGAGCGGAAGTTGCAGCTGTGGTTGAAGGCCGAACGCGCCAGCACGATGCCATCGAGATGCGTGACGGTGAGGCAGACCCGCAGCCCCTTGCCTTGCGCCCCGTTTGCCTGCGCCCGCAGCGCGCGGCTGGCCGAGGAGCCGTGCCAATAGAGCCATTCGCCCTCGCGCCAATGGATCGTGGGCGTGCAATAGGGTTGGCCGTCGATCTGATAGGCCAGATGGCAGATCATCGCCGCATCCAGAATGGCATGCACGGTTGCGCGGTCATAGACCGCCCGTTTGGGGTTG
>NZ_JAEULU010000004.1 GCF_016792925.1 Gemmobacter sp. | reverse complement strand
GTAGCCTTGCGGCCCTGCGCGCCGCCGTCTTTGCCCAGACCCCGTTCCAGCTGGCCGCGCTGCACGACCTCATCGCCATCACCGGCTCGCTGGTTCTGGGCCTTGCGGTGGCCGAGGGGCGGCTGTCGGCGGACGAGGCCTTCGCCTTGAGCCGAATCGACGAGCATTGGCAGATCGAGCAATGGGGCGAGGATGAGGAAGCCGCCGCGAAAGAGGCGGTGAAGCTGCAAGCAATGCGCGACGCTGCGCGATTCTACGGATTGTGTTGATAACAATCTTGCACAGGCATGGCGCAGAAAGAGAGCATCTTTCTGCGCCGCTGCCTTCAGGGCGACACAACATGTTGACCTTGCGGCAGTTAGCGCTAACGCAAGAGTTTCGCTTGACCTCCCAAAGCGCTTTGCACGAAACTGCCAGATACTGAGAGACAAGCCGCCCCCGGCGGTATGGCTCCGGCTGTTCCAAGCCCTGCAATGGGCGTCATAAAACACCGCCCGAAAACGGGCGGAAACTCAGGAAGAGGTACGCATGAAAAAATCCGTATTCCTTGGCACGCTGTCGGCGGCCGCGCTGCTTGCAGGTGTTGCCGGTGCCGGCACGCTGGAAGACGTGAAGGCCCGCGGTGTGCTGAACTGCGGTTCCAACGTCGGCCTGACGGGTTTCGGTGCGCCCGACGCCAATGGCGAATATCAGGGCTTTGACGTGGCCCTGTGCAAGGCCGTGGCCGCGGCGGTTCTGGGCGATGCGTCCAAGGTCAAGTTCGTCCCGCTGACCGGCGAGACCCGCTTCACCGCGCTGGCATCCTCCGAGGTGGACCTGCTGGTCCGCAACTCGACCTGGACCTTCTCGCGCGATGTGGACCTGAAATTCGACGTGGTGGCGACCAACTACTACGACGGTCAGGGCTTCATGGTGAAGAAAGACCTCGGCGTGTCCTCCGCCAAGGAGCTGGATGGCGCCACTGTCTGCATCCAGACCGGCACCACCACCGAGCTGAACCTGGCCGACTTCTTCAAGGCCAACAACATGACCTATACTCCGGTCAACGTGGCGGATGATTCGGAAGGCCAGCGTCAATATCTGGCGGGCGCCTGCGACACCTACACCACCGATGCCTCGGGTCTGGCCGCGTCGCGCGCCACCATGCCCGATGCCGACAACCACATCATCCTCCCCGAGATCATCTCGAAAGAGCCGCTCGGCCCGATGGTGCGCCATGGCGACAACGTCTGGGGCGATGTGGTCCGCTGGACCTTCTTCGCGCTGATCGCCGCCGAAGAGTATGGCGTGAACAAAGCCAATATCGAAGAAGTGGCCACCACCACCACCAACCCGGAAATCAAGCGCCTGCTGGGCACCGAGGGCGACCTTGGCGCGATGCTGGGCCTCGACAAGGATTGGGCCAAGCGCGCCATCGCCGTTTCCGGCAACTATGGCGAGATCTTCGAGGCCAATATCGGTTCGGCCACCCCGATCAAACTGGCGCGCGGTCTGAACGCGCTCTGGACCCAGGGTGGCCTGCAATACGCTCCGCCCTTCCGCTGAGCTGATCGCACAGATGGGGGCGCCTCGCGGGTGCCCCCATCCACAAACAACGACCGCCTGACCCGATCAGACACCGCAAAAATGTGGGCGACGGGCAGGACGCGGGGGTACGCATCACATGACTTTTGTCTCGGACGCGCCGAAAGAAAACTTTCGGCTGGGAATGCTTATTTATGACACGCGCTACAGGTCGCTCACCATCCAGGTGGTGGTGCTGGTCCTGTTTCTGCTGTTTCTGTCGTGGCTGGTGAACAACACGATCGCGAATCTGGAGGCGAAGGATCGCACCTTCGACTTTGGCTTCCTGCTCAATCGTGCGGGCTATGACATCAATCAGAGATTGGTGGATTACACCAATGACAGCTCGCATTTGCGGGCGGGCTTCATCGGCCTTCTGAACACGCTGCTGGCCGCGCTGGTCGGCTGCACCATCGCCACCGTGCTGGGGGTGTTCATCGGCGTGTTGCGCCTGTCGAAGAACTGGCTCGTCAGCCGTCTGATGACGGTCTATGTCGAGGTGTTCCGCAACGTGCCGGTGCTGCTGTGGATCCTTCTGGCGGCGACCATCCTGTCGGAAACCGCGCCGCAGCCCAAGGATTTCCGCTCCACGCCCGAGATGGAAGCGGCAGGCGAGGCGCCCAAGGCCTCCATGCTGTTCGGCATCATCGCCGTCACCAACCGTGGCACCGTGATCCCCGAGCCGAAATTCTGCCTGGGCCGCGAGCGTGAGGCCTGCCATACCGAATCGCTGCAGCCCGGCTCGCCCGAGGGCGGGCTTGGCGTGATCGACCTTGGCATCTTCAAGGTCTCGCTGAACCTGCTGGCGCTGCTGGCGGTGTTTGGCGGCTCGATCTTCGTCAATCGCCGTCTGGTGCGTCAGGCCAATGCCACGCAAGAGGCCACGGGCGAGCGTCCGGTGATCTGGTGGAAATCGCTGGCCATCCTGACGGTGCCCTCGATGATCCTGCTTTGGGTTCTGGGCCTGCATTGGGTGGTGCCCGAGCTGAAGGGCTTCAACTTTGTCGGCGGCATCAATGTGGCGCATAGCTTCACCGCGCTGACGCTGGCGCTGGCGCTTTACACCGCGGCTTTCATCGCGGAAATCGTGCGGGCGGGCATTCAGGCCATCTCGCGCGGGCAATCCGAGGCCGCCGCCGCCCTGGGCCTGCGCCCGGGCCGGACGATGAACCTCGTGATCCTGCCGCAGGCGCTGCGGGTCATCATCCCGCCGCTGATCTCGCAATATCTGAACCTGACCAAGAACACCTCGCTGGCCATCGCCGTGTCCTACATGGACCTGCGCGGCACGCTGGGGGGCGTCACGCTGAACCAGACCGGCAAGGAACTGGAATGCATGTTGCTGATGATGGGCATCTATCTGACGATCAGCCTGATCATTTCCGCCCTGATGAACATGTTCAACCGGGCCGTGCGGCTGAAGGAGCGCTGAGATGACCAACTTCACCCCCTTCGTCCGGTCTGAAATGATCGACCCGCGCGAGCCCCCCTCGGGCCAGCAGGGGCTGGTTCGCTGGGCGCGCGAAAACCTGTTCTCCAGCCCGGCAAACTCGGTTCTCACCGTGCTGGGCGGGCTGGCGATCCTCTGGCTGCTGATGGGCATCGTGCCATGGCTGATGCATTCGGTCTGGAACGCGGCCTCGCTGTCGGAATGCAACGCCATCATCGCCCAGACCTGGGGCCCCGATGCGACGGGCGCCTGCTGGGCCATGGTGCGCGAGCGTTGGCACCAATATACCTACGGCTTCTACCCGATGGATCAGTATTGGCGGCCCAACCTGGCCTTCGTGCTGATGTTGGTGGCACTGGCGCCGGTGCTGTTCCTGTCGCTGCCGCGCAAGATGATGCTGTTCAGCCTCAGCTTCCCCTTCATCGCCTATTGGCTGCTTTGGGGCGGCACCATCTGGGCGCCGATCGTGGTGGCGCTTGGCTTTGGCGTCATGGCGCTGGTGTTCCGCTTCGCCTCGCCCAAGCTGGGCGTGCCGGTGGGCGCCGGTGTCGGCCTGCTCGCCGCCGCCGCCTGGTGGCTGCTGGTGCAAACCCCGCTCTCCACCGCCCTGCACAGCGCCATCCCGCTGGGCCTGCGCGAGGTTGACAGCGACCAGTTCGGCGGCTTCCTGCTCTCCATCGTCATCGGCATCACCGCCATCTCGGCCTCGCTGCCGCTGGGCATCCTGCTGGCCCTGGGCCGTCAGTCCGACATGCTCTTGGTGAAATCGCTCTCCGTCGGCTTCATCGAGTTCATCCGCGGCGTGCCGCTGATCACCCTGCTGTTCACCGCCTCGCTGCTGCTGCAATATTTCCTGCCGCCCGAGACCAATTTCGACATCATCCTGCGCGTTATCATCCTCGTCACCCTGTTCGCTGCGGCCTATATCGCCGAAGTGATCCGGGGCGGCCTCGCGGCCCTGCCGCGCGGTCAGTATGAGGCCGCCGACGCGCTTGGCCTCGATTACTGGCAGGCGCAGCGGCTGATCATCATGCCGCAGGCGCTCAAGATCTCGATCCCCGGCATCGTCTCCAGCTTCATCGGCCTGTTCAAGGATACCACGCTGGTGGCCTTCGTCGGCCTGATGGACCCGCTGAAAGGCATCACCGCCGTCGTGCGCGCCGACATCAACTGGAAGGGCATCTACTGGGAGCCCTATATCTTTGCCGGCGCCATCTTCTTCCTCATCTGCTTCGGCATGTCGCGCTACTCCATGTGGCTCGAACGCAAGCTGAAGACCGACCATCGTTAAGGAGGCCTCATCATGGCTGAACACGCAATCGACCGCTCGAAGATGAAGGTCTCGGACGAGGTCGCCATCCAGATCACCAATATGAACAAATGGTATGGCCAGTTCCACGTCCTGCGCGATGTGAACATGACCGTGCAAAAGGGCGAACGCATCGTCATCTGCGGGCCGTCCGGTTCGGGCAAATCGACGCTGATCCGCTGCATCAACCGGCTGGAGGAACATCAGGCCGGGCAGATCGTGGTGGATGGCACCGAGCTGACCAATGACCTGAAGAACATCGACAAGGTGCGCTCGGAAGTGGGGATGGTGTTCCAGCACTTCAACCTGTTTCCGCATCTGACGATTCTGGAAAACTGCACGCTGGCCCCGATCTGGGTGCGCAAGATCCCCAAGCGCGAGGCCGAAGAAACCGCGATGCACTTCCTGTCCAAGGTGAAAATCCCGGATCAGGCGCATAAATACCCCGGTCAGCTTTCGGGCGGTCAGCAACAGCGCGTGGCGATCGCCCGCTCGCTCTGCATGAAACCGCGCATCATGCTGTTCGATGAGCCCACCTCCGCCCTCGACCCCGAGATGATCAAGGAGGTGCTGGACACCATGATCAGCCTCGCCGAGGAAGGCATGACCATGCTCTGCGTGACGCATGAAATGGGCTTTGCGCAGGCCGTGGCGAACCGCGTGGTGTTCATGGACAAAGGCCAGATCGTCGAACAGAACGAGCCGCGCGAGTTCTTCAACAACCCGCAATCGGATCGCACCAAACTGTTCCTCAGCCAGATCCTCGGGCACTAAGCCCCCGATTTTTCGCAGAAAAATCGAAAAAGGCGCCCTGCGGGGCGCCTTTTGTCATCCTGCCGCCAATGGGGGGCCGCTGTCAGCCGACCAATTCGCGCGGGATGATGAAATCATCCACGCTGCCCATGCCCCAGCCGATCTCCGACCAGCTTTCACAGGCAAAATCGCAAACCAGCGTTGCCCCGGTCGGATAGCGGCCAAACTCGCCATTCACCGGCGCCCGCGCCACGATGCGCTGTGCGAAATCGGCAATGCCGGGGTTATGGCCGATCATCATCACCACCGGCGCCGTCGCATGGCGCAGCACCGCCAGCATCACATCGGCCCCGGCATGGTACAGCGTCGGTTTCAGCTCCGGCACCGGCGGCGCGGCCAGCGCGGGCGCGATGCCCTCCCAGGTCTCGCGGGTGCGCAGGGCATCCGAACACAGCACCTGCCCCGGCAGATAGCTGCGCGAGGCCAGCCAACCGCCCAGATCGGCAGCCGCCGCTTTGCCGCGCGCGTTCAGCGGGCGGTCATGGTCGCTCATCAGCGGGTCATCCCAGCTGGATTTCGCGTGTCGGGTCAGGATCAGCCGAAGGGTCATCTGTGAAACTGCCTCATATGATAGGCGGATTGAACCTCCATCCTTGCATAGCTTTGGGACACCGGGCAAGCGCGACGCACCGCACATCCCTGCGACAAGCAGCCCTCCCCTGCCCCGCTGTCCAGAAAGCTGTGGCATTCCGAGACGTTATAGGCGGCAGGCGTCAGCGCCCCCGCCGGGCAGGCATCGGCGCAGGGCTGGGCGCAGGCGTCACAGGGCCGCGCCCCCGGCGCCGGCAGCTCTACCCGCTCTTTCAGCGCCAGCGCGCCCCGGGCCGAGAAGAACAGGCCCTGCGTCTCATGCACCAGAAGCTGCACCGGCGAGGCCCAGGCCCGCCCGCTGCGCAGCGCCCATTGGTAAAACGGGTGGTAGGGCGGCCCGCCAAAGGGAAACAGCGCCTTGGCCCCCAGATCGCAGGCCAGCCGCCCGATCACCCGGCGCGACCAGCGGTCCATCGGGTCGGGCTGGCCATCCTGCCATTCCGGCTGCGCCGTGAAATGCGGCCAGAAGCCCGGCTCCGAGGGGCCGATCAGCAGCAGCGTGCGGGCGCCTTTTGGCAGCGCGGGGTCATCCTCGGCATGAAACCCGCCCAGGATTTCAAGGTGATGCGCTTCAAGCGCTGCCTTCACCGCCGGACGCGCGGCTTGACGCGCGGCTCGGTCGAGCGGATCTGGCTGCCCGCGCCATGATCGGTGAACAGCTCCAGCAGGCAGGCATTGGGCAACCGCCCATCCAGAATCGTCACCGCCCGCACCCCCTGATCCAGCGCCATCAGCGCGGTCTCGGTCTTCGGGATCATGCCGCCCGCAATCACGCCATCGGCGGTCATCTGCCGGATCTCCTCGGGGGTGATCTGGGTCATCACCACCCCCTCGGCGTTTTTCACCCCCGACACATCGGTCAGCAGCAAGAGCCGGTCGGCCTGCAAGGCCCCCGCAATCGCCCCCGCCGCCGTATCGCCATTCACGTTGAAGGTCTCGTTATCGGCCATGCCGGTCGCCACCGGAGCCACCACCGGAATGATGCCCGCCGTGTAAAGATCGCGCAGCACCTGCACATTCATCTCCACCGGGCGGCCCACAAAGCCCAGCTCCGGGTCGTCGGCCTCGCAGACCATCAGGTCATCATCCTTGCCGGAGATCCCCACAGCGCGCCCGCCCTGATCGTTGATCGCCTGCACGATGCGCTTGTTCACCAGCCCCGACAGGATCATCTCCACCACTTCCACCGTGGCCTTGTCGGTCACCCGCTTGCCGCGCACGAATTCGGATTTGATGCCCAGCTTGGTCAACATCTCGTTGATCATCGGCCCGCCGCCATGCACCACCACCGGGTTCACGCCCACTTGCCGCATCAGCACGATGTCGCGGGCGAATTCGGCCATGGCCTCATCATCGCCCATCGCATTGCCGCCGAATTTCACGACGACCACGGCGCCGGAATAGCGTTGCAGATAGGGCAGAGCCTCGGAGAGCGTTTTGGCGGTGGCGATGGAATCTTGCATGGTGCGCGTCTGCTGTTTCATGGGGGCCTCGCAGGAATGCCCAAGGGGATAGCCCCTTTGCCGCGCCCTGCCAAGGTTGCAATTCCCCCTGTCAGGCGTAGGGTGGCGGCAAAGCGCGGAGGCAGCGATGAGCGAGCAGAAGGTCATGGTTCTGACAGGGGCAAGCCGGGGCATCGGCCATGCCACGGTCAAGCGGTTCAGCGCCGAGGGGTGGCGGGTGCTGACCTGCTCGCGCCAGCCCTTTGATGCCCGCTGCCCCTGGCCCGGCGGCGCCGAGAACCACATCCAGATTGATCTGGCCAGCCCGGATGCCACCATTCAGGCCATCGCCACCATCAAGGAAAAGATCGGGGGGCGACTGCATGCGCTGGTGAACAATGCCGGGATCTCGCCCAAGGGGCCGGGCGGCAAGCGGTTGAACACGCTGGAAACCGATCTGCGCACCTGGGGGCAGGTGTTCCACGTGAACTTCTTCGCGTCCATCGTGCTGGCGCGCGGCTTGCAGGAGGAGCTTTCCGCCGCCCGCGGCTCGGTGGTGAATGTCACCTCCATCGCGGGGGCGCGTGTGCATCCCTTTGCCGGTGCCGCCTATGCCACCTCCAAGGCGGCGCTGGCGGCGCTGACCCGCGAAATGGCCCATGATTTCGGCCCCTTGGGCGTGCGGGTCAATGCCATCGCCCCCGGCGAGATCGAAACCTCCATCCTGTCGCCCGGCACCGACAAGATCGTCGAGAAACTGCCGATGCAGCGCCTTGGCCAACCGCGCGAGGTGGCCGATGTCATCTGGTTCCTGTGTTCCGATCAGTCCAGCTATATCTCCGGCGCCGAGATCGAGGTGAACGGCGCGCAGCATGTGTGAGTGAGGGCCGCCTCATTCGGGCGGATCAGGCGAGGCACTGCCTCGCCCCGCCCGACTCGCAACGGTTCCGCAAGACCGGCTCACCCCGCGCAACCAAGGCCAGCGCCTGCCCCGGCGGGGGCGAAGCACCCGCCATGCGAGGGGCGGGTGCTGGCCGGCGGCCTTTGGGCCCCCGGCGTCAGGCCGGGATGGCATCGCGCGGCAAAGGCGATGGCCTTTGCCGAATACCCGCCTCACCCCCGCCGCTTCGCCCTGAGCCCGGCAAAAAACTCCACCCGTTTCTTCAACTCGCGCTCAAAGCCCCGCTCGGGCGGCGCATAGAAGATCGGGCGCTTCATGCCCTCGGGGAAATAATCCTGCCCCGAAAATCCATCTTCGGCGTCATGGTCATAGGCATAGCCCGACCCATAGCCGATCTCTTTCATCAGCTTCGTCGGCGCATTGCGGATATGCAGCGGCGGCGGCAGGCTGCCAGTGTCGCGTGCCGCCGCCCGCGCCGCCTTATAGGCCACATAGACCCCGTTCGATTTCGGCGCCAGCGCGAGGTAGACCACCGCATTGGCCAGCGCCAATTCGCCCTCGGGGCTGCCCAGGCGCTCATAGGTCTGCCAACTGTCCACGCAAACCGCCTGCGCCTGCGGATCGGCGAGGCCAATATCCTCCACCGCCATGCGGACCAAGCGCCGCGCCAGAAACCGCGGGTCTTCGCCGCCCTCCAGCATGCGCGCGAACCAGTAAAGCGCCGCGTCCGGGTCTGACCCGCGCACCGATTTGTGCAGGGCCGAGATCAGGTTGTAATGTTCCTCGCCCGATTTGTCATATTTGCTGGCCCGCCGCATCAGCCGCTGGCCCAGCTGGGCCTTGGTCAGCGCCTCGCCCTTATGCGCCATCACCTGCTCGATCAGATTGAGCAGCGCCCGCCCGTCACCATCGGCCATTTCCAGCAAGCTTTCCCGCGCCTCGGCCTTCAACGGCAAAGCGCGTGCCAGCTCTTTCTCCGCCCGCTGCGCCAGCCGCTCCAGATCGGCGAGGCTGAGACGCTCCAGCACGATCACCTGCGCCCGGCTCAGCACGGCGGCGTTCAGCTCGAAAGACGGGTTTTCCGTCGTCGCCCCCACCAGAAGGATCGTGCCATCCTCCATATAGGGCAAAAACCCGTCCTGCTGCGCCTTGTTGAAGCGGTGGATCTCATCCACGAACAGCAGCGTCCCCTGCCCGTTCGCCCGCCGAATCTTGGCGCTTTCAAACACCTTCCGCAGGTCCGGCACGCCGGTGAAAATGGCAGAAATCTGCACGAAGGCCAGCTTGGTCTGATCGGCCAGCAGCCGGGCAATGGTGGTCTTGCCCACGCCCGGCGGCCCCCACAGGATCAGCGAAGACAGGCTGCCGGCGGCGAGCATCGCCCCCAAAGGCCCCTCCGGCCCCAGAACATGCTCCTGGCCGATCACCTCAGACAGGGATTTCGGGCGCAGGCGGTCGGCCAGCGGGCGCGGCGCCTCTGGTCGGGCGGGTTGGGGCGTGTCAAACAAATCGGCCATGGTTTACGTTACGCCCGGATGCGCGCCGCGAAAAGGTCAGATGCGGAAGCGCAGCAACATCTGCCGCCCCTGCCGCAAGACCTCGACCCCCCAACGGCGGGTCGTCGGCGCGCTCAGGGCCTCCACCTCCTCCGGGCTGCTCACGGACACGCCGTTGATGCCCAGAATCACATCGCCACGTTGCAGGCCGAAGCGCGCCGCCAGCCCCTCTGCCCCGGTGACCACCACGCCCGAGGCCACAGCGCTCGGCACATCCAGCTCGGCCGCCACCGCCGGGTTGATGCGCGCCACCGTCAGGCCTTGCAGCACGCTTTCGCCCGCAAGGCGCCGCTCGTCGCGCGGCGGGCTGTCGGGCGGCGCGATCAGCACCACCTCCGCCTCGGCCTCCTCGCCACCGCGCAGATAGCGCAGCGTGACCTCGCGGCCGATGCCAAGCGCCGCCAGCCGGAACATGATCTCCTGCGGGCTGTCGGTCGGGGCGCCGTCGATCGACAGGATCACATCGCCAACCTCCAGCCCCGCCGCGCGGAACGGGCTTTCCGGGTGCAGCTCGCTCAACACCACGCCTTCCGGGCGCGGCAGGCCCATGGCCTCGGCCATGGCGGCATCCATGCCCTGCCCCTGCACCCCGGCCCAAGGGCGCTGGAACCGGGTCTCGCCCGCCTGGGCCTGATCGACAAAATTCTGCACCAGGTTCGAGGGGATGGCAAAGCCGATGCCATTCGACCCGCCACCCCGCGTGAGAATCGCCGTATTGATCCCGATCAGCCGCCCGGCCATATCGACCAGCGCCCCGCCCGAATTGCCCGGGTTGATCGCGGCATCGGTCTGCACGAAATAGCCCCGCCCGTCGCCCAGCGAAAGCGTGGAGCGCCCAAGCCCCGAGATGATCCCGGAGGACACCGTCTGCCCCACCCCGAAGGGGTTGCCGATGGCCAGCACCAGCTCTCCGACCTCCAGCTCGTCAGAGTTGCGCAGGGCCAGCGCTGGCAAATCCTCGGCGCCCTCCAGTTGCAGGATCGCCAGATCGGCCTCCTCATCCGCCAGCAAGACATGCGCCTTGAACTCGCGCCGGTCGGACAGCTCCACCCTGATTTCGGTGGCCTGCCCGACGACATGGTAATTCGACACCACAATGCCATCGGCACCGACGATCACACCAGAGCCCAGCGAGTTCTCCAGCCGCGGGCGGCTGCGGGTCATGCCCTGAAAGAACTGTTCAAAGAACGGGTCGCCCGCAAAGGGGCTCTCACGGCTCTCGACCAGAACCGTGGCATAGATGTTCACCACAGCGGGCGCGGTCTGACGCACCACCGGGGCGAAGCTGAGGCTGATCTCGGCCTGAGAGCCGGGAACGGTTTGTGCAAAGGTGGGGGCGGCCACCGATAGCCCCAGCATCACGGCAAAAAGTGTACATCTCATTACGATTCGCGCCCCTTTTCGTGCAATTGCGTATAGGAGGTTACAGTTTTTCCCGCGCAAAGGCGGGCCGCCCCTGCGGATATGGACAGGCGGCCCGGCGGTTTCAACTCTCAGTGCAGCGTCTCGGCCAGGTTGATCGACACGCATTGGCTGTCATAGCCGTCGAATTCCAGCACGCGGCCTGCCGCCGCCACATCCAGCCCGCAACGCGCCGCCCAGCGGGGCCAGCTGGCCGGGATGATGCCCAAAACCCGTTTCGCGCCCAGCTTGCGGGCCGAGACCGTCATCTCGGTGATCAGCTGCGCATGCACCCGGCGGCGGATCGCCATGGGCGTGTCATGCGCCACGAAGACCCGGCTCGATTCCCAGATGTCAGCATCGACAGGCGCCGGAAAATTCAACAAATCCGAGGGGATCGTGTCCAGCAGCCCGTTTTGCGCATCGCGGATCATATAGCTGTAGATGCCGCAGCGCGCGGTGGTGGGCGTCAGGCGGATGCCCGCCAGGATCTGCGCGCCCTGATGCACTGCGATCCAGCGGCTCGCCGGGGTGTCGTATTGGTCATATTCCATGCCCAGGGCTTCGGGCAGTTCCCAGCGGTTCTGGATGATGAAGCTTTGGCGGCGGGCGCGAAACAGGTTTGCCATCAGCTCGCCATGGTTGTGCATATTGGCAAAGGAAAGCGTCGTCGTCTGCATGATGTGTCTCCGGCAGGAAGGATACCCTACATCCTGTAGGGCCAGGCCGGCGCTTCAGATCAGGCGATAGTCGGTGGCGCGCTGGATGGCCTCGGCCGTTGTCCGGGCCAGCAGACGCTGACGAGCGGAATTCAACCGCACCTTCAGCGCGCTTTCGGAAATCCCCAGCTTGGCTGCGGCTGCCGCATGGCGATGGCCTGCGGCAATCAGACGGAGCGCCTCGATCTGGGCGTCGGTCAGGTGATCCGGCGGCTGGGTCACATCATGCAGACGGGTGATGATCGTGGCCGCGAGGGTGATCTCCTCGGCCGAGAACTCTCGATCAGCCCGCGCCAGGCCGGAAATGGTGCGGGACGAAACCGGGCCGCAAGAAACGGCCACCCCATAGACAAGCCCATGGCGCGCGGCTTCGGCCAGAATGCCGAATGTGTCGGGAAAGGTGATCTCGCTCCAGCGCGTCGCCCCGAGCTGGGTGAAACCCCAGGCAATGATCGGGTCGCGCATGGCATAGCCATTCTCGGTGTAATGATCGGTCCAGGCCTGCGGGTAGGTCTGGAAGGTCATCATCGGCGAGGTGAAACGGATATGAAGCCCGACAAAATACCCCGACGGCGACAGCCGGGCGAGATATTTCAGATCTTTGTCAATGCCTTGCAGGGCGGACATCTAGCGGGGCTTCCAACGACAGGATTCGGCGTCACCGCAACCATAGGGTGCGCCACCAGTGAGTTCCAGCCCTGTGATAGAAACCTCGGGTTTCCGTAACGTTAACATCTTGGGGCCAGATAAGAAAAAGGCCCGCCGAAGCGGGCCTTTTCCGAAATGCGAGGGCAGATCAGCCCTCGGCAGCTTCTTCTGCTTCCAGACGCGCACGGTCGGCGGCGCCTTTGGCAGCGGGATCACGATCCACGAATTCGATGATCGCCATCGGCGCCATGTCGCCATAGCGGAAACCGGCTTTCAGGATGCGGATATAGCCGCCCTGACGGTTCGCGTAGCGCGGGCCGAGGATTTCAAACAGGCGAGCGACGTGCTTTTCGTCGTTCAGCTGCGAGGAGGCCTGACGACGGGCGTGCAGGTCGCGGCGCTTGGCCAGCGTGATCAGCTTTTCGACGATCGGACGCAGTTCCTTGGCTTTCGGAAGCGTGGTCTTGATCTGCTCGTGCTCGATCAGCGAGCCGGCCATGTTGGCAAACAGGGCCTTGCGGTGTTCGTGGGTGCGGTTCAGACGGCGGTAGCCGCGAGCGTGACGCATGATGATCTCCTAGCGTTTTTGCTTTGTCTTGCGGCCCTGCGTTGGGGCCACTTCGTTGGGGCAGGATTGCCCAGGGTTCCCCTCCATCGAGGGCATTGCCGGGAGGCCTTGCGGCCCCCCGAATCTCTTAGAACTGGTCCTCGAAGCGCTTGGCCAGATCTTCGATGTTTTCCGGCGGCCAATCCTCGACATCCATGCCGAGATGCAGGCCCATGCCCGACAGCACTTCCTTGATTTCGTTCAAGGATTTGCGGCCGAAGTTCGGGGTGCGCAGCATTTCGGCTTCGGTTTTCTGGATCAGATCGCCAATATACACGATATTGTCGTTCTTCAGGCAGTTGGCCGAACGCACCGAAAGCTCCAGCTCGTCGACCTTCTTCAGCAGAAGCGGATTGAACTCGAGGCCCGTATCCAGCTCTTGCTTCGAGGCCGATTCCGGCTCGTCGAAATTGACGAACACGGCCAGCTGATCTTGCAGGATGCGGGCGGCATAGGCCACGGCATCCTCGGGGGTCAGCGCGCCATTGGTCTCGATCTTCATGGTCAGCTTGTCATAGTCCAGCACCTGACCTTCGCGGGTCGGGGTGACTTCGTAGGACACTTTCTTGACCGGCGAGAAAATGGCGTCGATGGCGATCATGCCGATCGGTGCATCTTCCGGCTTGTTCTTGTCGGCAGCCACATAGCCCTTGCCGGTGTTCACCGTCAGTTCCATGTAGACATCGGCGCCGTCGTCGAGGTGGCAGATAACGTGATCCCGGTTCAGGATCTCGATGCCATTCGATTCCGAAATGTCGCCAGCGGTCACGACGCCCGGCCCCTTGGCCGAGATAGACAGGCGCTTCGGCCCTTCGACTTCCATCTTCAGGCTGACGCCCTTGAGGTTCAGCACGATGTCGGTGACATCTTCGCGCACACCGGCCACGCTGGAAAACTCATGCAGAACATTGTCGATCTGCACCGAGGTGATGGCCCCGCCTTGCAGCGACGACATCAGCACGCGGCGCAGCGCGTTGCCCAGCGTCAGACCGAAGCCGCGTTCCAGCGGTTCGGCGATCACGGTGGCCACGCGGGCCGGATCGGCGCCCGGCTTCACGACCAGCTGGGTCGGTTTGATCAGCTCTGCCCAATTCTTGTGGATCATGCTTTCGCCTCCATACTTGTTCTCTGCCCATGTCCCTAAGCGGAGAACGCCCGAGGTTCAGAAATGCGTGAAAGGGCCGCGCAAACCTGCGCGGCCCGATCAAAGGTCTTGCGTCAGACGCGGCGACGCTTGGGCGGACGGCAGCCGTTATGGGCCAGCGGCGTCACGTCGCGGATCGAGGTGATGGTCAGGCCAACCGCGGCCAGCGCGCGCAGCGCCGATTCACGGCCCGAACCCGGACCCTGCACTTCGACCTCAACGGTCTTCATGCCATGTTCCTGAGCCTTTTTGGCGGCGTCTTCGGCAGCCATCTGGGCGGCATAGGGGGTCGACTTGCGCGAACCCTTGAAGCCCATGGTGCCCGAGGACGACCAGGAAATGGCGTTGCCCTGAACGTCGGAGATCAGGATCTTGGTGTTGTTGAAGGACGAGTTCACATGAACGACGCCAGCGGCGATGTTCTTGCGCTCTTTGCGCTTCATACGGGTTTTATCGCGTGCCATATCTCAGCGCCCCTTATTTCTTCTTGCCGGCGATGGCCTTTGCGGGGCCTTTGCGGGTGCGAGCGTTGGTATGGGTGCGCTGACCGCGAACCGGCAGGTTGCGGCGGTGACGCAGGCCACGGTAGCAGCCGAGGTCCATCAGACGCTTGATGTTCATCGACACTTCGCGACGCAGGTCGCCTTCGACGGTGAAGTTCGCGTCGATATATTCGCGGATCGCCAGCACTTCGGCATCCGAAAGCTGGTTCACGCGACGGGCGCGGTCGATATTCAGCGATTCACAGATTTGCTCTGCGAAATGGGCGCCGATACCGTGGATATATTGCAGAGAGATCGGGACGCGTTTCCCGGTCGGGATGTTAACGCCAGCAATACGTGCCAAACGTGTCTTCCTTCATCGTTGCGGTTCCGTAATGCCAGAACCTTTTTTCACAACACCGGCGCGACCTTGAGAGTGCATTAACCGTCGCCCGGCTCGAATGGTCCGCCCAAGACCGAATCTCCCGGAGGAAAAACGAAAGCCACGGACGATTCCCTTGCGGGACGCCGTGGCTTAGGTCGTTTTGCGTCACCCGTCAAGGGCAACGGCGCAAGTTTCACTGGCTGTCAAGAAGTTTCGCGACGGCCTCGCCAACCTCCGCCATCGGCGCCATGCCATCCACCTGTTTCAGGTCGCCCTTGGCATAGTAATAGCCGGTCAGCGGCGCGGTTTTCTTGTAATATTCGCGCAGACGCCCGGCGAAAACCTCCGGGTTGTCATCGGCGCGCACCGGCTGGCCTGCGGCGGCGGCTTCCTCGGCGCGGCGCACGATGCGGGCGACCAGCGCCTCGTCATCCACCACCAGCTCGATCACCGCATCCAGCTTTTGCCCCTTGCGCGCCAGCAGCGCGCCAAGCGCATCGGCCTGCGCCAGGGTGCGGGGGAAGCCGTCGAAGATGAAGCCGCCGCCCGCCGGGCCGGACAGCTTTTCCTCGATCAGGCCGATCACGATCTCGTCGGTGACCAGCTGCCCCTTGTCCATCACCTCGGCGACGCGCTTGCCCATTTCGGTGCCCGAGGTCTTGGCCTCGCGCAGCATGTCGCCGGTGGAAAGCTGCACCATGTTCCGCTCATCCACCAGCCGCTTGGCCTGCGTGCCTTTACCGGCGCCGGGCGGCCCGAGAAGAATGATATTGGTCATGGTTCAGGTTTCCTCCCAGGCTTTGGCATTCAGCGGCGGGTCACGGGTTTGGCGCCCGTGCGTTTGCGGCCCCGCAGCTGCGATTTTTCGATCAAGCCTTCATACTGGTGGGCCAGCAGATGCGACTGGATCTGGTTGATGGTGTCCATCGTCACCGAGACCACGATCAGCACCGAAGTGCCGCCGAAGTAGAACGGGATCGTCAGCTGGTGGCGGATGATCTCGGGCAGCAGGCAGACGAAGGCCAGATAGGCAGCCCCGATCACCAGCACGCGGTTGACGATATATTCCAGATGTTCTTCGGTTTTCTTGCCGGGACGGATGCCCGGAATGAAACCACCCTGATTTTTCAGGTTATCCGCCACCTCGTCGACTTTGAAAGCGACGTTGTGGGTGTAGAAATAGGCGAAGAACACGATCATCGCCGTGAAGAACAGCAGGTAAAGCGGCTGACCCGGCCCGAAATAGGCGAGGATCGTCGACATCACCGGCCCGGTCTGCGAATGCGAGAAGGCGGCGATCGTGGTGGGCAGCAACAGCAGCGACGAGGCGAAGATCGCCGGGATCACGCCCGCCGGGTTCACCTTGATCGGCAGGTGGCTGGAGCCGCCGTCATAGATCTTCATGCCCACCTGACGGCGGGGATACTGGATATGGATCTTGCGCAGGGCGCGTTCCATGAACACCACGAAGGCGATCACGGCCACCACCATCACGATCACCCCGATGATCACCGCAGGCGAGATGGCGCCCGAGCGGCCCTGGCTGAAGAACTGCGCCAGCGCGGCCGGGATCTCGGCCACGATGCCGACGAAGATGATGAGCGAGATGCCATTGCCGATGCCGCGCGCGGTGATCTGCTCGCCCAGCCACATCAGGAACATGGTGCCGCCAACCAGCGTGATCACCACACCCGCCTTGAAGAACAGGCCCGGCTCATGCGCCAGATTGCCGGTCTCCAGGCTGGCGGCGATGCCATAGGCCTGGAACAGCGCCAGCGCGACCGTGCCGTAGCGGGTATATTGGTTCAGCTTTTTCTTGCCCTGCTCGCCCTCTTTCTTCAGCTGCTCCAGCGGTGCCCACATGGAGGACAAGAGCTGAACGATGATCGAGGCCGAGATATAGGGCATGATGCCAAGCGCGAAGATGCCCATGCGGCTGATGGCGCCGCCGGTGAACATGTTCAGGATGCCGCCAAGACCGGCCGAGACATCCGACATGAAGTTGCGCAGCGCGCCACCGTCGATCCCCGGCACCGGAATATAGGTGCCAAGGCGATAGACGATCAGAAGGCCGATGGTGAAGAAGATGCGTTGGCGAAGGTCCGTCGCCTTGCCAAGGGCGCCCCAGCTCAGGTTCGCCGCCATTTGCTCTGCAGCAGATGCCATACGGATGCTCTTTCATGACAGCGCCGCCGAACCGTTTTCCGGTCGGCGGCGCGGGAAAACTTGATCCCATGTAAGCGGTCTTGCGACCGCTCACAACCTTATTCAGCGGCCAAAGCCGCCCGAGGCTTATTCAGCGGCAGCAGCCGCTTGCGCCACGGTGAGCGAGCCACCAGCCGCAGCCACCGCTTCGATGGCGGCAGCCGAGGCGCCGGTCACGGTGATCACCAGCTTGGAGGTCACAGCGCCCTTGGCCAGAACGCGCACGCCATCGTGCTTGTACTTGGTCACGCCAGCCGCGATCAGGGCGTCTTCGGTGATTTCAGCAGCGTTCAGCTTGCCGGCCGCCACGAATTTCTCGATCAGGCCGAGGTTGACCACCGCGTATTCCTTGGCGTTCGGCTTGTTGAAGCCGCGCTTCGGCAGGCGGCGATACAGCGGCATCTGGCCGCCCTCGTAACCACCGATGGCCACGCCCGAACGCGATTTCTGACCTTTGATACCACGGCCAGCGGTTTTGCCCTTGCCCGAGCCCGGGCCGCGCGCGACGCGCTTCTGCTTGCGGGCTGCACCGGCGTTATCGGCCAATTCATGAAGTTTCATGTCGCTTCTCCTTTGCCGGAAATGCCCCCACAAGCGACAGAGGGGCACACGCGGCGTCATGTTGATTCTTGTGGCCCGATTTGGACCACCGGGCGCGTATAAAGCGAAGCCCCTGCCCTGACAAGCCTGCTTCCCGCGCCGCCTGCCATTCCCAAAGCCGCGAAAACCCGCTAAAGCGCGGGAAACCTCAGCCCGAGTGGTCCCATGTCCGATACCGAACGCCCGCAGCTTTACCTTGTCACCCCGCCCGAGTTCGATCTGGATGTGTTCCCGGCGCAATTGGCGGCGGTGCTGGACGGGCACGAGGTGTCTTGCGTGCGGCTGGCGCTGGCCACCCGCGACGAGGACCGCGTGGCGCGCGCCGCCGATGCGCTGCGCGAGGTGGCCCATGCCCGCGACGTGGCGCTGGTGATCGAAAAGCACGCGCTGCTGGTGGAGCGTCTGGGGCTCGATGGCGTGCATCTGACCGATGGCGCCCGCAATGTGCGCAAGCTGCGCAAGGATCTGGGCGATGATGCGATCATCGGCGCCTTCTGCGGCGTGACCCGGCATGAGGGCATTGGCGCCGCCGAGGGGGGCGCCGATTACGTGGCCTTCGGTCCGGTGGGCGAAACGCCCCTGGGCGATGGCTCGCGCGCCGAGCTGGAGCTGTTCCAGTGGTGGTCCGAGATGATCGAGGTGCCGGTGGTGGCCGAAGGCGCGCTGACCGCCGAACTGGTCGAGAAACTGGGGCCGATCACCGATTTCTTTGGCGTGGGCGAAGAAATCTGGCGCAGCGAGACCCCGGCTGCCGCGCTCAGGGCGCTGCTCGCCCCGCTCGGCTGATCTGCTGAAATTTCAGGCAATTGCAACCGCCCGGCCTATGGCTTGGGCGGTTTTGCGTGACTCTGCCCGAAAGCTGCGCAGGATGGAGGCATCCCATGGCGGCTTGCCGTCTAAGTTTCGGGAACAGCACAGCAGCCGGGGGCCTTCATGGCGATTCATGCCAGTATCCATCACCTGACCCATTACAAGTATGACCGCCCTGTCACCCTGGGCCCCCAGATCATCCGCCTGCGCCCGGCCCCGCAATCGCGCACCAAGGTGCTGTCGCACAGCCTGAAGGTCTCACCCGGCGGCCATTTCGTGAACCACCAGCAAGACCCTTACGGCAATTGGCTGGCGCGCTTCGTGTTCCCCGAGCCGGTGATGGAGTTCAAGATCGAGGTCGATCTGGTGGCCGATATGTCGGTCTATAATCCGTTCGACTTTTTCGTCGAGGACAGCGCCGAGTTCTGGCCCTTTGAATATCCCGCCGATCTGGCGGATGATCTGGTGATCTATCGCCGCCCGGAACCGGCGGGGCCGCTGGTGCAGGCCTTTCTGGACGGCGTGCCGCGCGACCGCGCGCGGGTCACCGATTTCCTGGTGGCGCTGAATGCGCGGGTCAACGGCGCGGTGAATTACACCATCCGCATGGAGCCCGGCGTGCAGACGCCCGAGGAAACCCTGCATCTGAAATCCGGCTCGTGCCGCGATTCGAGCTGGCTTCTGGTGCAGGCGCTGCGCCATCTGGGCTTTGCCGCGCGCTTTGTCTCGGGCTATCTGATCCAGCTGGCGCCGGATGTGAAATCGCTGGATGGCCCATCCGGCACCGAGGTGGATTTCACCGATCTACATGCCTGGGTGGAGGCCTATATTCCCGGCGCAGGCTGGGTGGGGCTGGACCCGACGAGCGGCCTTCTGACCGGCGAAAGCCATATCCCGCTGGCCGCGACCCCGCATTATCGCAACGCCGCGCCGATCTCGGGCGGCTATGCCAGCGCGGGCACGCCGCAGGTGGAATTTGCCTTTGACATGCAGGTTCGCCGGGTGGCCGAACATCCGCGCATCACCAAACCGTTCAGCGACGAGGCCTGGGCGCGGTTGAACGCCATGGGCCGCAAGGTCGATGAGGTGCTGGCCAAGGGCGATGTGCGGCTGACGATGGGCGGCGAGCCGACCTTCGTGTCGATCGACGATTTCGAATCCGCCGAATGGAACACCGAGGCCGTCGGCCCGCAAAAGCGCGACCGCGCCGACCAGTTGATCCGTCGCCTGCGCACGCGCTTTGCGCCGGGGGGCTTCCTGCATTACGGGCAGGGCAAGTGGTATCCGGGCGAAAGCCTGCCGCGCTGGACCTTCTCGCTGTATTGGCGCCGCGATGGCGTGCCGGTGTGGAAGAACCCCGATCTGGTGGCGGTCGAGGCGCAGGATTACAAGGTCGGCGCCGCGCAAGCCGGGCGCTTCATGGAGGCCTTTGCCGAAAATCTGGGCATCACGGCCGCCCATGCGCAGCCCGCCTTCGAAGACCCGGCCGAGTGGATCTTGAAAGAGGCGAACCTGCCGCCCAATGTCAGCCCGGAGAACAGCAAGCTGAAAGACCCGGAAGAACGCTCGCGCTTTGCCCGGGTGTTTTCGCGCGGTCTGACCGAGCCGTCGGGCTTCGTTCTGCCCTTGCAGCGCTGGCAATCGCAGGCCGGCGCGCCGAAATGGCGGTCGGAGATGTGGAAGCCCCGGCGCGGCCATCTGTTTCTGGTGCCGGGGGACAGCCCGGTGGGCTATCGCCTGCCACTGGCGGGGCTGCCCTATATCCCGCCCGCGCAATATCCCTACAGCTACCCGTCCGATACATCGCTGCCGCTGGCGCCGCTGCCCGATTTCCACGCCCGCATCGCGCCGCATCGGCTGGCCGAGGTGCAGGCCGAGCTGGACCGGCTGGCGCAAGAGGAGGCCGAGATCGCCGCGATGACGCCCGAAACCAGCGCGGGCCATCTGCAAGAGGGCACGACCCGCAGCGATAGCACGGCCCGGCAACGGCAGGTGGCGCAGGGCGTGGACCCGGCGCAAGGCGCCGTGCGCACCGCCATTGCGATCGAGCCGCGCGACGGGCGGCTGTGCCTGTTCATGCCGCCCTGCGAGACGCTGGAAGATTATCTGGAGCTGCTCGCCACCGCCGAAGTGACCGCCGAGGCGCTTGGCCTGCCCATCCATATCGAAGGCTATGCGCCCCCCCATGACCCGCGCCTGAACGTGATCCGCGTCGCCCCCGATCCGGGCGTGATCGAGGTGAACATCCACCCGGCCCATAGTTGGGAGGATTGCGTCGCCACCACAGAGGCGATCTATGACGAGGCACGCAATTGCCGCCTTGGCGCCGACAAATTCATGATTGATGGCCGCCATACCGGCACTGGCGGCGGCAATCATGTGGTGGTCGGGGGCGAGACCATGGGCGACAGCCCTTTCCTGCGCCGCCCCGATCTGCTGAAGTCGCTGATCCTGATCTGGCAGCGCCACCCCTCGCTGTCCTACCTGTTCTCGGGCCTGTTCATCGGGCCAACCTCGCAGGCCCCACGCATCGACGAGGCGCGCCATGACAGCCTTTACGAGCTGGAAATCGCGCTGGCGCAGATTGGCGATCTGGTCTCGGGCGGGCCGCTGCCGCCACCCTGGCTGGTGGACCGGCTGCTGCGCAACATCCTGATTGATGTGACCGGCAATACCCACCGGGCCGAGATCTGCATCGACAAGCTCTATTCCCCCGATGGCCCCACGGGGCGCCTGGGGCTGGTGGAGTTCCGCGGTTTCGAGATGCCGCCGCATCCGCGCATGAACCTGGCGCAGCAATTGCTGATCCGGGCGATCATCGCGCGCTGCTCGCAAGCGCCGGTGACGGGCAAGCCGGTGCGTTGGGGCACGGTGCTGCATGACCGCTTCATGCTGCCGCATTTCATCTGGGCCGATTTCCTGTCGCTGCTGGATGATCTGGGGCACCATGGCTTCAAGCTCGATCCGGTGTGGTATCAGGCGCAGGCCGAGTTCCGCTTCCCCTTCTGCGGGCAGATCGACATCGGCGGCGTGCATCTGGAACTGCGGCAGGCGCTGGAGCCCTGGCATGTGCTGGGCGAAACCGGCGCGATTGGCGGCACGGTGCGCTATACCGACAGCTCGGTCGAGCGCTTGCAGGTAAAGCTGACCACCCTGCATCAGGATCGCTACCGGGTGATGTGCAACCGCCGCCCGGTGCCGCTGGCGCGCAGCGGCACCAGTGGCGAAGCCGTGGGCGGCGTGCGCTTCAAGGCCTGGCAACCGGCGGCGGCGCTGCATCCGGTGCTGCCGGTCAATGCGCCGCTGACCTTCGACATCTATGATGATTGGACAGGCCGGGCGCTTGGCGGCTGCGTCTATCACGTCGCGCATCCCGGCGGGCGCAACTATGACACCTTCCCGGTGAACGGCTATGAGGCCGAGGCACGGCGTCTGGCCCGGTTCGAGGCGCATGGCCACCAGCCCGGCGCCTATGCCCCCGCGCCGGAACAGCCCCACCCGGAGTTTCCGATGACGCTCGACCTGCGCCGCGCGCCGGGGCTATAACGGCGGGATGACGTCCTCCGCCGCCCCCCTGCCCCGCGCCGCCCTGCTGGCGGATTACACGCCGCAACCCGGCGTCGCGGATGAATTGTTCGATGCCACAGGCCGGATGCGTCCGGTCTGGCAGCCCTTTCTTGCCCAGCTTGCCAGCCTCTCGCCCGAGGAGGTCGCGGCCCGCTTTGGCCGGGGGGAACAATATCTGCGCGATGCCGGGGTGTATTTCCGGCTGTATAGCGGCGGCCCGGCGCAGGAACGCGAATGGCCGCTGAGCCATGTGCCGGTGCTGATCTCGGATGCCGAATGGCAGGGGATTTGCGACGGGCTGGCCCAGCGGGCCGAGCTGCTGGAACAGGTGATGGCCGATCTTTACGGCCCCGGGCGACTGGTGGCCGACGGGCACCTGCCTGCGGAACTGGTGGCGCAGAACCCGCAATGGCTGCGCCCGCTGGTGGGGGTGCGCCCGCGCTCGGGCCATTGGCTGCATCATCTGGCCTTCGAGATCGGGCGCTCGCCCGACGGGTCGTTCTTCGTGCTGGGCGACCGGGCGCAGGCGCCCTCCGGTTCGGGCTTTGCGCTGGAAAACCGGATGGCCACCAGCCGCATCTTCTCGGACCCGTTCCCCCGCGCCAATGTGCGCAGGCTGGCCGGGTTCTTCCGCGCCTTCCGCGCCGCGATGGAGGATCTGGCCGGCGAAGGGCGGCGCATGGCGATCCTGACGCCGGGGCCGAACAATGATACCTATTACGAACACACCTATATCGCCCGCTATCTGGGCCTGACCCTGCTGGAAGGCGAAGACCTGATCGTGCAGAACGGTCAGGCCATGGTGCGCACCGTGAAGGGGCTGGAGCCGCTGGGCCTGCTGTGGCGCCGCATCGACAGCGAATTCGCCGATCCGCTGGAGCT
>NZ_JAEULU010000349.1 GCF_016792925.1 Gemmobacter sp. | reverse complement strand
GGCAGGCAGGAAGGGTGGGGGGGCAGGCAGGAAGGGTGGGGGCAGGCAGGAAGGGTGGAACCTCAACCGTCAAAGCGCCAGGCCTGAAGGCTTTGCCCTTGCGCCTTCAGCCAGGCGCGATGCGGGGCGTGGCCGGGCATCAGGCGTTCCACCACCGCCCAGAAGGCGGGGGAGTGGTTCATTTCGGCCAGATGGGCAACCTCATGGGCGCAGACGTAATCCAGCACCAGAGGCGGCGCCATGATCAACCGCCAGTTATACATCAGCCGCCCGTCATGGGTGCAGCTGCCCCAGCGAGAGCGGGTGTCGCGCAGGGCCAGGCTGGAATAGGGCCGCCCCAGCCGCGCCGCGAAGTGATCCGAGGCCGCCGCCAGCCGGTCGCGCGCCCGGGTTTTCAGCCAGGCCGCCAGCCGCCGCCCCATCTGGGCCGGGTCGCCGGGGATCGCCAGCTCGCCCGCCTCAACGCGGATGGCGCGCCCGGCGCCGGGCACCAGCCGATAGGGCTGACCCTCCAGCGGCAGCTCGGCCCCGAAGGCAAGCGCGGGCACCTTGGGCATCGCCGCCAGCGCCCGGCGCAGCCAATCCTCCTGCGCATGGGCGAAGGCCAGCGCATCGGCCTCTCGCGCGCGGAGGGGCAAGGACAGGGTGACCCGTCCGTCCAGCCGCGACACGCGCAGGCTGAACCGCCGCGCCCGGGCCGAGCGGCGCAAGGTGATCTCGATCGGAGGGGCGCCGGGAAGGGCAGAAGGAAGAACGGGCATGGGCGGCCTTGTCGTGGGAGGTCAGAATACCCATGTCACCGCCCGGCGCAATGGTCACAGCCCGGTTGCGCCAAAGCGTCACGAAAAGCCTTTGACAGGCGCGCCGCCCTGTGGCATGCGCCAGCATTCGCGGGCGGAGCCGCCCGATTCCGGCCCATCCGGGGCCATGAGCAAGGGAATCACCATGCCCAATGAAGAATGGGGGACGAAGCGCCTCTGCCCGACGACCGGCAAACGCTTCTATGACCTGAACCGCAGCCCGATCGTCAGCCCCTATACGGGCGAGGTGGTGGATATCGAGAGCGCGCGCCGCAAGCTGGCCGCCGCCGTGATCTCGCGCGCCGTGCCCGACAAGGATGATGACGTGCTGGTGGACGATCTGGATACCGATGAGGATCTGCTGGCCGCCGGCGTCACCGATGACGCCGATCTGGACGATGATCTGCTGGAAGACGACGCCGACGACAATGTTTCGCTCGATGATCTGGCCGATGTTGCCGGCGACGAGGAAGAAGTCTGATACTGCCGCGCCTCGCGCCATGGTCGCGGGGCGCAAATTTTCGGCGAAAATTTTCGCCGGGTGGCTGGCGTTTTCCCCTTGCCCCCGCCCCCGCCTTCCCCTAGATAGCCGCCATCGCAGCGCAAAACCCATAGCGCCGCGGCACCCGGTGGGGTCATAGCTCAGATGGGAGAGCGCTTGAATGGCATTCAAGAGGTCGGGAGTTCGATCCTCCCTGGCTCCACCAAATCTTCAAAACCAGATGTGACAGGTGGTCGCGACCTCGGGTCGGTGATCTCTGCGGCTGTTCGGGCCTGTCCCTGCGCTGGCGCTTTGCGATGGACCGGCGCGCGGCGGGGCGATAGCTTGGGGGCAAAAGCGGGCGGGACGTTCCGCTGCGGCAGGGGTGGTGAGTATGGCAGATCAGCTGTCCGCGCGTGTGGCGGCAGAGGTGGCGCGGCTGGTTTCGGGCGATCCGGGGCCGCGTGAATTGTCGCGGGCGCTGCGCTATCTGGCCCAATGGCGTTCGACCGTGCTGGAGGCCGAGGTCGAGAGACGCGGCCCTGCACAGCTGACCTGTGGCCCTTTCGCGGGCATGGCCTATCCGGTGCGCGCCTCGGAAGGCGCGCGTCTGCCGCGCATGCTGGGCTGCTATGAGGCCAGCCTCGCCCCGGTGATCGAGACGATCATCGCCCGCGCCTATCCTCTGGTGGTCGATATTGGCGCGGCAGAGGGCTATTACGCCGTCGGGCTGGCGCGGCGGATGCCGGGCAGCCGCATCCTCGCCCGGGATGGCGACGCCCGGGCGCTGGCCGCCTGTGCGCGGCTGGCCGAGGCCAATGGTGTGGCCGAACGCATCGAGATCGGCGGCGTGATGGGGCCGCGCGACTTCGACGCGCTGGAGCCGGGCCGGGCGGTCATCATCTGCGACATCGAGGGGGCGGAGGTCGAGCTGCTGGACCCCGAGGCGGCGCCGGGCCTCCTGGCTGCCGATCTGCTGGTGGAGGTGCATGAGGGCATGCGCCCCGGCGCCATGGATGTGCTGCACCAGCGCTTTGAGGCGACGCATCGCCTGACCCGGATCGAGCGCAAGCTGGATGACACCCCATTGACCGGCTGGATGGAGCGGCTGAACGATCTGGATCGGCTGATTTTGCTGTGGGAATGGCGATCCTCGCCGACGCCCTGGCTTTGGATGGAGCGGAAATGAGCCTGCCTGTTGACCCAACCCGAAACGCGGGCATCTATTTCGCTGCTGATGGCTATGACCCCAAGGCCAAGGGGATCAATGGTCGGCGGGTGGCGGGCGAAAGTTTCATCCGGGGGTTTTTCCGCCATGCCGATGTGGCGGAATTCGTGTCGCTGGCGCCGAAGGCCAGCGATCAGGAGCTGTTCGCCCAGTTTGCCGCCGAGGAGCGCAAGGGCGTGCCGGTGCGCCATGTGCCGCTGCGCCTGATGCCGCAGATGGCGCCGGTGCAGACCCTGTTCTACCCCAGCCCCAATTTCGGCGCCGAGACATGGCGCCGCGCGCCGCATGGCGCCGCTGCCTGGTCGATCTGTGGCATCACGCATACGACCTCGACCAAGGGGGTGATGCAGGGTTTCTTTGATCTGCGCATGTCGGCGCAGGCGGAATGGGATGCGGTGATCTGCACCTCGCGCGCGGTGCTGGCCTCGGTGCTGCATCAATTCGAGCGGATCGAGGATCATATCCGCAGCCGCTTTGGCGGGGCGGTGCCGCCCCGGCCGCAACTGCCGGTGATCCCGCTGGGGGTGGATTGCGCCGCCTTCGCGCCCGACAAGGCGGCGGGCAAGGCGCTGCGCGCCCGGCTGGGGGCGGGGCCGAAGGATGTGGTCTTTGCCACCATCGCCCGGCTGACGCCTTACGAGAAATTCGATCCCCTGCCGCTTTATATCGCGCTGCAAGCGGCGCAGGCGCGCATGCCCAAGGGGGTCAAGCTGCATCTGGCGCTGTGCGGCATTTACCGCGACGATTACTCGAAACGGGTGTTCGAGCAGGGCGCGGCGGGGTTGATGCCCGATGTGGGCTTTCATGTGCTGGATGGCGCCAATGCCGCCCTGCGCAAAGGCGTGCTGTCGGGGGCCGATGTCTTTGCCTTTCCGATTGACAACATTCAGGAGACCTTTGGCCTTGCCCCGATCGAGGCGATGGCGGCGGGCCTGCCGGTTCTGGTCTCGGATTGGGACGGGATGCGCGACACGGTGACCCCGGATGTGGGGATCCGGGTGCCGACGCAAACCCTGACGGCGGCCCATGCCGAGCAGGAGGGCTATCGCCATGTCACCGGTGTGGACAGCTATACGCAATATTGCGCGCTGGCCTCCTCGATGACCGAAATCGAGATGCCCGCGCTGGTGGCGGCCATTCTGGCACTGGCCAGTGATCCGGCGCTGCGGGCGCGGATGGGGGCGGCGGGCAAGGCGCGGGCGCAACGGCTCTATGACTGGGCGGCAGTGGTGCCGCAGATGCAGGACCTGTGGCAGGAACTGGCGCTGCGGCGACGCGCGGCGCAGGGTGGCGGCCAAAGCATCGCGCAAACTCCGCGCGCGGCGCTGCCGGTGGGCCCCTCGCCCTTCGCGCTCTTTGCCGCCTGGCCCAGCCGTCAGGGCGGCTTTGCCCTGACCCGCTTTGTCGATGCCGCCGGGCCGGGCCGCCTGCCGGTGGCCGAGGTTCTGGGCTTGCGCGACTATATGGCAATGGGCCGGCAGGCCGAGCGCAGCGAGGATTACGCGCGCACCCATGCCGCCATTCTGGCCGCCGGACAGGCGGGCTGCGACCGCGCGGCGCTGGAAACCACGCTGGGCCTGAATGTGGTGCAACTGGACCGGGTGCTGATCTGGCTGCTGAAATACGGCTTCATCCGCCGTCAGCGCGCCGGAGAGGGCCAGCCGCCTCCCGCGCCGCCGCAACAGGGTCAGTCGCGGAAATAACGACTTTCGCGGATCTGCTCCCAGGCCCAGACCACCTCTTGCAGCCGCGTCTCGTCATCGCGGTTGCCGCCATTCATGTCAGGATGCAGATCCTTGACCATGGACTTGTATTGCTTGCGGATCTCGGTCCGGGTCCAGGTGTCGCGGGCATCGAGGATTTCCAGCGCCTTACGCTCGGTCGAGGGCAGCTTGCGGGTGACATGGCTTTGCACCTTGCCGGGGTTCTGGGTGGCCTTTTCGCCCAGCAGGCCCATCGGGTCTTCCACGCCCAAACGCGCCCAGGCCCGGCCATCATCCTTCTGGCTGAACGGCTTGGTCTCGCGCTCCCACACCCGCGCCTTGTCGAGGAATTTCTGGAACTCCTCATCCGAGGTGCCGTTGAAGAAGTTCCACTTCAAATTGTATTCGCGGACGTGATCCTTGCAGAACCAGAAAAATTCGTCCAGCAGATCCGGCGATTTCGGCGCACGATACAGGCCCGGCGCCGAGCAATCGGGAAATTCGCATTGCTTCTGCGAGGTCTCGAAAGCGCCAGACATGCCCCGACGCACCGTCTTGCGGCGCTTCTTGTCCGAGGACACACGAATATCGAATTCGAACGGGGGTTTCGTCATGGCAGGCCTTTCAGACTCGGGGCGCCAACATTAAAGCATTGGGCGGCGGCGTGAAGGGGGCAGCGATAAAAATGACTGTGAAGGACGAGATTTTTCAGCGGCTGACGGCGGCGTTCAGCCCGGAAGTGCTGGAAATACAGGATGATAGCGAAAAGCACCGCGGCCATGGCGGCTGGCGTGAGGGCGGCGAGACGCATTTCAACGTGACGATCCGCGCGGCAGAGCTGGCGGGGCTGAGCCGCGTCGCGCGCCATCGCGCGGTGCATAAGGCGCTCGGCGACCTCACCACGCGCATTCACGCGCTGGCGCTGGATATTGGCTGATCCTTCAGCGCGCTGCTTGACGCGGCGCGCGGCGATCGCGTGCGGGAGCCTCCGGCGGGGATATTTTTGTCAGGTTGAAGCCGGTATCGTTTCAACCTGATGCAAATATCCCCGGGGGTGCGGGGGCAGGCAGCCCCCGCGCGGTGGGGTTACAGGGCCTTGGCCTCCAGCCTGCGCGCATGCAGCACCGGCTCGGTATAGCCCGAGGGCTGCACGCGGCCTTCAAACACCAGATCGCAGGCGGCGCGGAAGGCGGGGCCGTCAAAGCCCGGCGCCATCGGGCGATAGGCGGCGTCGCCGGCGTTCTGGCGATCCACCACGGCGGCCATCTTGCGCATCGCGGCCATCACCTGATCGGTGCTGACCACGCCGTGATGCAGCCAATTGGCCAGCGCCTGCGAGGAGATGCGGCAGGTGGCGCGATCCTCCATCAGGCCGACATCATGGATGTCGGGCACTTTGGAGCAGCCAACCCCCTGATCCACCCAGCGGACGACATAGCCCAAGATGCCTTGGGCGTTGTTCTCCACCTCTTGCGCGATGTCCTCGGGCGACCAGTTCACGCCCTGCGCCACCGGCACGGTGAGGAGGTCGCGCAGGGAGCCGCGCGGGCCGCCCGCCTTGATCTCGGCCTGACGGGCCAGCACATCAACGCGGTGGTAATGCGTGGCATGCAGGGTCGCGGCGGTGGGAGAGGGCACCCAGGCACAATTCGCCCCGGCCTTGGGATGGGCGATCTTCTGCTCCAGCATCGCCGCCATCAGATCGGGCGCTGCCCACATGCCCTTGCCGATCTGCGCCCGGCCCTGAAGCCCGCAGGCAAGGCCGATATCCACATTGCGATCTTCATAGGATTTGATCCAGGCGGCAGCTTTCATGTCGCCCTTGCGGATCATCGGGCCTGCCTCCATCGCGGTGTGGATCTCATCGCCCGTGCGGTCGAGGAAGCCCGTGTTGATGAAGGCCACGCGCGATCTGGCGGCGCGGATGCATTCCTTGAGGTTCACGCTGGTGCGGCGTTCCTCGTCCATGATGCCCAGTTTCACGGTGTTGGCGGGCAGGCCCAGCGTGGCCTCCACCTTGTCGAAGATGGCTGAGGCCAGCGCGACCTCCTCGGGGCCGTGCATCTTGGGTTTCACCACATAGACCGAGCCGGTGATGGAGTTGCGCAGCCCGGTGGTCTTGCGCAGGTCATGCAGCGCGCAGAGCGTGGTGATGAAGGCATCCATGATCCCCTCGCCGACCTCGCGCCCTTCGGCATCGAGAATGGCGGGGTTGGTCATCAGATGGCCGACATTGCGCACCAGCATGAGGGCGCGGCCTTTCAGGCTGGCGGATTGGCCCGTGGGGGTGGTGTAGTTGAGATCGTCGGCCAGACGGCGGGTGAAGGTTGTGGTGCCTTTGCTGACCTCCTCGGTCAGGTCGCCCTTCATCAGGCCCAGCCAATTGGCATAGGCCACCACCTTGTCCTCGGCATCCACCGCCGCCACGCTGTCTTCACAATCCATGATCGCGGAAAGCGCGCTTTCCAGCCGGATGTCAGAGATATGGGCCGGATCGCTGCTGCCGATGGGGGTTGAGGCATCGAGGAGGATCTCGATATGCAGCCCGTTGGTTTTCAGGATGACGGCGCTGGTGTCGCGGTAGCCTGCGTAATGGGCGGGGTTGGCGAGGGTGGTGTGGCCCTCGGCGGTGGTCACGGCCAGCGTCTCGCCGGCGGCGAGGCCCGTCACCGCGCGCCAGCTGGCGCCTGCGATCGGGGCCACGTCATCCAGAAAGTCGCGCGCCCAGTCGATCACACGCGCGCCGCGCGCCGCGTCATAGCCCTTGCCGCTTGGCGCCTCGCCCAGGGCATCGGTGCCATAAAGCGCGTCATACAGGCTGCCCCAGCGGGCATTGGCGGCGTTGAGCGCATAGCGCGCATTCATCACCGGCACCACCAGTTGCGGGCCGGGGATTGTAGCGATCTCCGGGTCGGTCTGGGCGGTGTCGATGCTGAGATCGGGGCCTTCGGGCAGCAGATAGCCGATCTCGCGCAGGAAGTCCTCATGCGTCTGTGCATCGAAGGGCTGGCCCTTGCGCGCCTTGAACCAGCCGTCGATCTGGCTTTGCAGCGCGTCGCGCTTGGCCAGCAGCGCGCGGTTTTGCGGGCCGAACGTGGCAATGCCTTCTGACAGGCCTTGCCAGAATGCCTCGGCCGCGATGCCAGAGCCGGGCAGGGCCTTGGTCTCGACGAACTGAACCAGCCGGGCATCGACCTGAAGCCCGTATTTGTTGATGCGTTCGGCCATGGCATTCCCCTTTTCGCTGTTGCGGCGAGGATGCGGGAAAGCCGGGCGGGGCGCAAGGAATCCGGGGGGCGGATTTGCTGGAAAGACACGAAAACACTTGTCGGGTTTTCGGGAAGATGGCGCGGCGGTTCGGCTGTCACGAAAGTTTTGCGTGGGCCAGCGATGATGAGGGCGTCGCGCTCCTGTCCCCCAGACGCTTCCCCGCGCGGCGCAAGACTGGCCCCCGGTCCGATCCCTCCGGGCCGGGGGTATCCTTCTTAACGGGGGCTGCGCCGCAGGGCGCTGCGCAAGTCTGACAGGCGCAGGGCGCCGAACAGCGCGGCGGCGACGAAGTAGCTGATCATGCCACCTGTGACCAGGCCGCCAAGCGCCAGCCAGCGCCAGCGCGCCGCATCCAGCGCCGGCCCAAGCGCCACCGTCAGGCCCCACAGCACGCCGCCCATGACGGCAGAGGCCAGCAGGATGCGCCACAGGCGCGATTTGAAGCGTGCGTCGAAATGCGCGGCCTCGTCCATGCGGCGGGCGCCGAGCCAGAGTTGCAGCACCATGATCCAGGCCGAAACCGTCGTGGCCAGCGCAGCGGCGATGAAGCCGATATAGGGCAGCAGGGCGAAGGCAAAGCCCGCGTTGATGGCCATGGACCACAGCGCATAGCGGAAGGGGCTGCGGCTGTCCTCGCGCGCGTAGAACAGCGGTTGCAAGACCTTGTGCAGCACGAAGGCGGGCAGGCCGATGCCATAGGCGGCCAGTGCCAGTGCGGTATTGGCAGTGTCATCCGGGCCGAAGGCGCCGCGCTGGAACAGCACCTGCACCAGCGGCATGGCAATCACCACAAGTGCCACGGCGGCGGGCAGGGTGAGGGCCAGCGCGAACTCGGCGCCGCGATTGAGGGCCTCGCGCCCGCCTGCCGTATCGCCCGCGCGCAGGCGGCGGCTGAGTTCGGGCAGCAGCGCGGTGCCAATCGCAATGCCCACCACGCCAAGCGGCAGTTGATAGAGCCGGTCGGCATAGGACATCCACGAAATCGCGCCCTCGGTGCCCGAGGCCACCTGCCGCGACACCAGCAGGTTGATCTGCACCACCCCGCCCGCCAGCAGCGCAGGCCCGGCGATGATCAGCAGGCGCTTGAGGTCGGGCGACCAGCGCGGCCGCGCCAGACGCGGCGCAAACCCCGCCCGTGCCGCCGCCCACCATGTCCAGCCCAGTTGCGCCACGCCGGTCACCGGCACCGTCCAGGCCAGCGTGAGGCCCATATCCCAGCCTTGCCATACCGCCAGCCCCATGGCGGCGATGAAAACAAGGTTCATCAGCACCGGCACAAAGCCCGCCTCGGCAAACTTGCCATGCGCGTTCAGAATGCCCGAAAGCAGCGCAAACAGCGAGATGAAGAAGATATAGACAAAGGTGATGCGGCCAAACTCCACCGCAAGGTCAAAGCGGCTGTCGCCCACAAAGCCCGAAGCCATGGCCCAGACCAGCCAAGGCATCGCGAAAGTGCCCAGCAGGGTGAACACCACCAGCACCGCCGCCAGCCCGGAAAAGGCATCCCGGGCAAAGACCTTGGCATCCTCGCCGCCCTCCAGCTTCTTGCTGTAAAGCGGCACGAAGGCCTGGTTGAACGCCCCCTCGGCAAAGAAGCGGCGGAACATATTGGGCAGCGAAAACGCCACGTTGAAGGCATCGGCCACTGGGCCCGCGCCCAGATAGGAGGCCATCATCACATCGCGCGCAAAACCCGCGCCACGGGAAACCAGC
>NZ_JAEULU010000347.1 GCF_016792925.1 Gemmobacter sp. | reverse complement strand
GCTGACCTTGTTGTATCTCTGGGAAATTACCGTTCGCAAATTCGACATCAGCCCGGTGATCCTGCCCGCGCCCTCGGCGATCTGGGCGCAGATCACCGGCAGCCTGCCGACGCTTTGGGCCGACTTCGTGCAGACCTTTGTGAAGGGCGCGCTGACCGGCTATGCCCTGGGCTGTGGCGCGGCGGTGCTGGTCGCGGTGCTGATCGACCGCTCGCCCTTCCTGCAACGCGGGCTTTTGCCGGTGGGCAACTTCGTTGCGGCCTTGCCGATTGTCGGCGTCGCGCCCATCATGGTGATGTGGTTCGGCTTTGACTGGCAGTCCAAGGCGGCGGTGGTGGTGATCATGGTGTTCTTCCCGGTGCTGGTGAACACGGTGGCGGGCTTGCGCGCCACCGACCCGATGCAGCGCGACCTGATGGCGACCTATGGGGCAAGCTATTGGCAAAGCTTGCTGAAACTGCGCCTGCCGGCCGCCATGCCCTTTCTGTTCAACGGCTTGAAGATTGCCACCACGCTGGCGCTGATCGGCGCCATCGTGGCCGAGTTCTTTGGCAGCCCCATCGTGGGCATGGGGTTCCGCATCACCGCCGAGATCGGGCGCCTTGGCCTGCCGATGATCTGGGCCGAGATCGCGGTGGCGGCCCTTGCGGGGTCGGCCTTTTTCGGCGCGGTGGCGCTGATCGAGAAACGGGTGACCTTCTGGCACCCGTCACAACGGCACTGAGACACCTGAAAAACCGGGGCAAACCCGGACAACATGGAGGTTTGACGATGAAGAAACTGCTGACGGCGGCCATGGGTCTTCTGCTGGCGGGCGCAGCCCATGCCGAGGATGTGACGCTGCAATTGAAATGGGTCACCCAGGCCCAGTTCGCGGGCTATTATGTGGCCCAGGCCAAGGGCTTTTACGAGGAGGAGGGGCTTAATGTCACCATCCTGCCCGGCGGCCCGGATGTGGCCCCCACGCAGGTGATCGCTGGCGGCGGCGCCGATGTGGTGGTGGACTGGATGCCCTCGGCCCTTGCGGCCCGCGAAAAGGGGCTGGCGCTGGTGAACATCGCGCAACCCTTCAAATCCTCGGGCATGATGCTGACTTGCCTGAAGGAAAGCGGCGTGGCGACCCCGGCCGATTTCAAGGGCAAGACGCTGGGCGTCTGGTTTGGCGGCAATGAATACCCGTTCCTGAACTGGATGAACAAGCTGGCGCTCAAGACCGATGGCAGCGATGTGACGGTGCTGAAGCAGGGGTTCAACGTCGATCCGCTGTTGCAGAAACAGGCGGCCTGCATCTCGACCATGACCTATAACGAATATTGGCAGGTGATCGACGCGGGCGTGAAGCCCGAGGATCTGGTGACCTTCAAATATGAGGATGAAGGCGTGGCGACGCTGGAAGACGGCCTCTATGTGCTGGAAGACAAGCTGAAAGACCCCGCCTTTGAAGAGAAGATGGTGAAATTCGTCCGCGCCAGCATGAAAGGCTGGAAATATGCCGAGGCGAATGCGGATGAGGCGGCGATGATCGTGCTGGAAAATGACGAGACCGGCGCTCAGACCGAAAGCCATCAAAAACGCATGATGGGCGAGATCGCCAAGCTGACGGCGGGCAGCAATGGGGCGCTGGATGCGGCCGATTACGACCGCACGGTGGCGGCGCTGATGTCGGGCGGCTCGGACCCGGTGATCACCAAGGCACCGGAAGGGGCCTGGACGCATCAGATCACCGACAAGGCGCTGCAATAAGCGCCGGATCGGGCGAAGGGCAGGCGCGTCGGGCAACCGGCGCGCCTGTCGCATTTCCGGGCTTTGTAAATTTTACTGTAATGTGTAAATTCCGCGCTGCGGAGGTGGTGCCATGCCCTTGAACGAACTCACCGGCAGTCGGTTGCGCGAGCGGCGCATCGCGCTTGGCCTCCGGCAGGCCGAGTTGGCGGCGGCGGCGGGCATTTCGGCCTCTTATCTCAACCTGATCGAACACAACCGCCGCCGGGTGGCCGGGGATGTGCTGCTGCGGCTGGCGGGCGTGCTGGGGGTCGAGGTGGCGGCGCTGGAGGCGGGCAGCGCGGCGGGGCTGGCCGAGGGCTTGCGCGCGGCGGCGGGCGAGCCGGGCGGCGAGGCGGTGGAGCTTGACCGGCTGGAGGAATATCTGGGCCGCTTTCCCGGCTGGGCGGGGCTGACGCTGGGGCTTCAGGCGCGGGTGGCGCAGCTGGAACGCGCGGTGGCGGCGCTGAATGACCGTATCGCCCATGATCCGCAGCTGGAACAGGCGCTGCATGAGGTGCTGTCGGCGGTCAGTTCGGTGCGCTCGACCGCCGGGATTCTGGCGCAGACCGAGGATCTGGATGCCGAATGGCGCGCCCGCTTCCATGCCAATCTTTACGCCGACAGCGAGCGGCTGGCGCAGGGCGCCGGCAGCCTGGTGGCCTATCTGGAGGGCACGGGCGAGGCGGCGGCACCGGGGGGCACCTCGCCCGAGGATGAGCTGGATCAATGGCTTGCCGGGCGGGATTGGCAATTGGCCGGGGAGGCGCGCTTTGACGGGCTGTCGGCGCCGGTCGCGCGCGAAATGGCCGCGCGGCTGGTGGCGCAGGCCGAGGCCGATGCGGCTGCCCTGCCGGAGGCGGATTTTGCCGCGGCCATGCAGGCCCAGGCGGGCGATCCCTTGCGACTGGCACAACAGTTTGGCGCGCCGGTGCTGGCGGTGATGCGGCGCATCGCGCTGTGGCCGGGGGCCGAGGCCGGTCTGGTGATCTGTGATGCCGCCGGGGCGCTGATCTTTCGCAAGCCGGTGGCAGGCTTTCGCCCGCCGCGCTTTGGCGCGGCCTGCGCGCTCTGGCCGGTCTTTGCGGCGCTGGCCCGGCCCGGCCAGCCGCTGGCAACCAGTATCGAGGTGGCGGGGCGGCGGGGCGAGCGCTTCGCGGTGCGGGCCTGGGGCGAGGCGCGCCATCCCGGCGGGTTTGAGGGCGTGGAGGTGCGGCAGGCCGCGATGCTGCTGACGCCCTTGCCCCCCGTCGCGCCCGCGCCTGCGCTGCGGGTGGGGGCGAGTTGCCGGATTTGCCCGGAACAGGCCTGCCCGGCGCGGCGCGAGGCGTCCATCCTGGGCTAAGGCAGGGGGCGCTCGCGCCCCCATTGGATTGATAGAAGGCGGGGGCGCTCGCGCCCCCTCTGGGCCTTGCGGCCCATTCACCCCCTGAGGATATTTGGGTCAGGTTGAAAGGGTCAGAGATCGGTGCTGCCGGCAGGCGGGGCGTCTGAGGTGCCTTCAGGCAGGGCAGGCGGCGGCGGGGCGCCGGCCTTGCGGCGGATCAGGATGTCGCCATTGGGCAGGCGCTCCGGCGCCTCGTAATGTTGCACATCGCCCATCAGCGCGACCAGCTTTTCCATCTGCGGCTGCATGTCCTGCAAAGCCTGCTGCATCTTGTCAAGTTCCGGCGCCACCTCGCCGATCAGGCCTTCAAAGAACATCGACAAGCCGCGTTCCATCAGGCCCGGTTCCTCGGTTTCTTGGGCGAGGCTGGGGGTGGTGAGGCTGAGGGCAAGGACGCAGGGCAGGATGAGGCGGCGCATCTGGATCTCCGGTCTTGGGCTGGCCCCAATATGGGGAGGGCCGGGCCGGGCACCAAGGGGGAATTTAGAGGTCGATTGTCACAGGGAAATGGTCCGAGGCGGTCAGCAGCGCGGCGCGCAATTCCGGCACCGCCCAGCATTTCGGGTCATTCAGCGGATGCCAGATCCGCCAGCGCGGGCGCTGCGCCGCCAGATCGGGCGAGACCATGATGAAATCCAGCAGCGCCTCGAAATAGCGCTGCCAGTCGGGGCTCCAGAACCGGGCTGTCGTGGGTTGCAAGCGGCTGAACTGCGCCATCTCGGCATGGGGATCGTAAAGCCGTCGCTCTGGCGGGCAGGCGGCCCCCAGCACGACCTCGACGCCGGAATGGCCGAACAGGCGCTCGAACTCGTCGAGGCCCGGCCCATCGTTGAAATCCCCCATCACCAGCAGGCTGTCGCCGCGATCCAGATGCGCCTCGACCCGGGCGCGCAGCCACAGGCATTCCGCCAGTTGCTTGCGGCGGTTCTCGATCCCGATGCGGCTGGCATCGGCGGCCGTGCGGGCGCCATGCGGGGCCTTGGATTTGGCATGCACCCCGATCAGCCGCAGCGCGCGCGGCCCGGCCTGCACGGCCAGCTCCAGCGGTGGTTTGGAAAAGCGGATCGGCTCGGGCGTG
>NZ_JAEULU010000346.1 GCF_016792925.1 Gemmobacter sp. | reverse complement strand
CCATTTCACCTGCCCCTCGCCCACGCCCACGCCGAAGAACCCGCCCTCCTGAATGGCGTTGGTGGCGTAGCCCAGCTGCGAGCGCGGGTCGACATCGGCGGCCAGAAAGCCGTCGATCCGCCGCGCCAGGTGTTCCGACATGCCGTAAAGCAGGAAGCCCACGCCCCCCACCAGCCCGAGGATGGTGGCGATGACGGTCATCGAGGCGCCCGCCACGAAATAGACCACGCACCAGCCAAAGACGATCAGCATGGATTGGCCGAAATCGGGCTGGATGGCGAGGAAGAACACCACGGTGATCGCCAGCGCGAAGGAGATCAGCCGCCCGGGCGGGCCGTTGATGTCTTGCGCCGCCGCCATCAGCCAGGCGGTGACCACGATGAAGCCGGGTTTCAGGAACTCGGACGGCTGGAAGGACGCAAAGCCCAGCGAATACCAGCGGATCGCCCCCTTGCCGAAATCAGTGCCGAGGAAGGGCAGGAAGGCGAGAGCCACCATGGAAAGGCCAAAGCCCAGAATGCCCAGGCGCCGCACGGCCTCGGGGGGCATCATCGAGACGCCAAGCATCACCGCCAGCGCCACCACCCCGAACAGAGCCTGCCGCTCGACATAGTGGAAGGGATCGAGGTTGTTGCGCGTGGCCAGCGGCACCGAGGCCGCGAGGCCCAGCAGCATGCCGATGCCAAACAGCGCCAGCACCGCGCCCAGCGACCATTTGTCGATGGTGCGCCACCATTTCGGAAGAACCGGCTCCGACACCCGTCGGGGCATGGAACCATAGACCATCTCAGTCATGGGGGAACCGCCTGATTTGCCTGCTTGCCTCTGACCGGTGTGTGCCCGGCCTTTCGCCGCAGTCTAGCCGCATTTGAACGGTCTGACCAGCGGGAAGGTTTTGGGGCGGCGGGAAGGTTTTGGGCCGGGCGATCCTTCGCCGAAGGATCGCGGGCGCGCGGGGTGTGGCGGGGGGAGTGGACGACGGTGGCCTCAGTCGTCGCGCAGGCTTCGGGTCTCGGGCGGGATGGACAACAGGCCGCCCGGCGGGGCGTGGCGGCGCAGGCGCGTGGGGACGCGGCGCGCCTGCCAGAGATGAACCAGCACCGGAGACCAGAACAGAAGGGGCGACATGGGGGGAGCGGGCAGCAGGCCGGGGGCAGACTGGCCCAGAGCATCGTCCAAAGCCAAAGCAGCCAAAGGCTTGGCCATAGGCAGCGCGGGTGGCGGCATAGGCCGGCGCGCGCGGCGCCTCCCAGCGGGAGAGGCGCTGATCCGGCGCTCCCTGCCCCATGGCGTGTCAGAAGGCGGCCCAAGCGGCGCTGTCTTCGCGCTGGAGCTGCCACAGCGGCGCGATCATCGGGCCGGGCATGCGGGGTTGTCCGGGTGAAGCCAGCGCGAGGGCAAGGAAGCGGCAGTATCCGCGCGAGGCCTCCTCGGGGCCGCCCGGACCCAGCGAGGTGTCGCGGGCGAGGAAGCCTTGCAGCGGGCGCCCGTCGGTCAGGCAGATGGGCAGCGCCTCACGGCGGGTGAGGCCCTCCTGCGGGCTTTGACAAAAGGCGTTGTGCGTCATGCCGACCTCCCATTCAGCGGAGGCGCGGCACAACTTGAGCGATAATTTCAATAGCGCGCCCCGCTCACAGCGCTAGATGCGCGAGGTGTCCAGCCAAGGCGACGTCAAGGCCGGGCGCGCGAGGGCGCGGAGGGGTAGCAGCTGGGCGGCCAGCAGGCGCGGCAGGATCAGAAGCGGCAGGCCGATGAGCAGGGCCAGAGCTTGATACCAGCCGGGCATCAGGCCGCTGCCCGCCGCCAGCAGGAAACCGGCCACCATCAGGGGCAGGCAGAGGCGGGCGAGCGTCACACGCAAGGGCGCGGGCCAGATGGTCGGATCGGGTGTCAGGCCCTTGGCCCGCAGCGCCCGGATGGTGGGCGCGGTTGCGCAAGGAGCCGGGGGGTGTTCGGGCAAGGGCGGCAGGGTTTGCGCCGGGGGCCATGCGGTGCAGAAGGCTTGCCAGGCATCGGCATCCCGGCGGTGGCGCCACGCCGCCAGACCGATCAGCTGCGGCGGCAGCAGGCCCGGGTCGTCGGCTTGCAGGGCGAGGAACTGGCGATAGGCCAGCACCACCCGCGCCGCCTGATCTTCGGTCAGCGTGGTCTCGGTTGCGAGGGTCTCGGCCAGCGAGAGGCCGGTGCCGAGCAGGGGGTCGGGTGGCAAGTGCATCGGCGCAGAATGATCGCAATGCGGCGTCGCGTCCAGCGGCCTGGCGCGGCAAAATGCAAAACACCGTCGGGGTTTTGCGGATCACAGCAGCAGCGCCGACAAGCGGCGTGGTCTCTGGCGCCGTCCTGTCAGGCCTATACCCTTTCCCCGTTGCCATGCCC
>NZ_JAEULU010000307.1 GCF_016792925.1 Gemmobacter sp. | reverse complement strand
ATGCTGGCGGGATGATCCGCCAGCGTCACATGCCAGCGCGCCGGGTCGACCGGGGCCAACCGCACGAAGGCCGAGAAACAGACCACCGCCAGCAGCGGCAGGCCAAAGGTGACCAGCGCGATCCATTTCATCGCCGGGTTTTCGCCCAGTGATAGAGGCAAATCAGCTCATAGGCGACATGGGCGCCCGCAATCGCGGTGGCGCCGGTGGTGTCATAGGGCGGAGACACTTCCACCACATCGCCGCCGACGATATTGATGCCCGCCAGATCGCGCAGGATCGCCGCCGCCTGCCAGCTGTGCAAGCCGCCCCAGACCGGCGTGCCGGTGCCGGGGGCATAGGCCGGGTCCAGCGCGTCGATGTCGAAGGTCAGGTAGACGGGGTGATCGCCCACGATGCCCTTCACCTTCTCCACAATCGCCGCCACGCCAATCTCGTGGCAGGTCCGCGCCTCCAGCACATTCATGCCGAGGTAATCCTCGCAAAAGGTGCGGATGCCGATCTGGACCGAGCGTTTCGGGTCTACCAGCCCGGTTTTCACCGCCTTGTACATCATCGTGCCATGGTCGATGCGGCTCAGATCGTCATCTTCCCACAGGTCGGAATGGGCATCGAAATGAATGACGCTCATCGGGCCGAACTTTTCGGCATAGGCCTTGAGGATCGGGTAAGTGATAGAGTGATCGCCGCCCAGCGTCACGCTGCCTGCGCCCGCCGCCAGAATGGTGCGGATATGGCTGGTGAGGCGATCGGGGAAATCGGCGGTCTTGGCGTAATCGAACGCCAGATCGCCATAGTCGATCACATTGAGGTCTTGCAGCGGATCGGTGCCCCAGCCCTGCGGCGGATCATAGGGTTGCAGCGTGCTGGCCTCGCGGATCGCGCGCGGGCCAAAGCGGGTGCCGGTGCGATGGGTCACCGCCTGATCGAAGGGCACGCCCGTCACCGCCAGATCGACGCCCGCCAGATCCTTGGTATAGGTCCGGCGCAAAAAGCTGGTGGCGCCGCCGAAAGCGTTTTCAAAGGCATAGCCGCGCAGACCCTTGCGGGTGAAGGCGGTGTCGACATCGTTCTTGGCATCTTCCAAAGCCATGCAGAACGCTCCTGTTCATGAAGCGGTCGTCATTTGGGCAACGGAGACGCGCCGGATCCGGTGCCCTGAACATGCCGGGCCGGGGCGGAAAGTCAAGCCTTCGCCGCGCGGCGCGACCGGGCTTTCGCCAGCACATGCAGCGCATAGGCGGCGCGCGGCACGGCATCTTCGATCTCGAAATATTTCGCGCCGGGAAAGGCATTGACCTCGAACAGCCAAAAGCGGCCCTCGGGATCAAGGCCGAGATCAAAGCCCAGGGCGTCAATCTCGCGCCGTGGGAACAGAGCCTGAAAATCGGCGGGCAGGCGGCGAGCCAGGTCTTTCAGCCGTGCCATGATCGCCGGGGCCTCGGCACCATGGCGCAGCGCCAGAAAGGTCTCGGGCGCGGCGATGGAACCGCCCTGCCCGATATTGGAGGCAATGCCGCGCCCCGCGCCGATCCGGGCGTAAATCTTCACCACAACCCAGTCGCCCTCTCCATTGCGCCGCACATGCAGGCGGATGTCGAAGGGCAAGCCGCTGGGGCTGCGCGACAGGATATAGCGCTGCATCACATGGGGACGGCTGGCAAGGCGTTGGGAAAGATGCGTCACAAGCTGCTGTTCTGACAGCATTTCCTCTTGCTCGCCCTCCATGATGCGCCAGCCCTGGGCCGCGGGGGCCAGATGCACAAGGCCGCGCCCGCCCGAGCCGAGCAACGGTTTCAGCACCACCTCGCCCTGATCCGCCCCAAAGCGCAGCACCGCCGCCGGATCAAGGGCCGGTTCGGTGGGCAATTGCAGCTCGGGGTAGAACCCGCCCGCCGTCATGCGCCGCGCGATCTCATCCTTGTCGGCCAGCCGCCGCGTGGTGGCAGGGGCCCGCGCCGTCAGCGCCTTCCAGACCGGGCCGCCATCGCGGACCCGGCCATCATTGTCGATCACATCGGGAAAGCGGCTGTCCTGGCGCTGCCATCCCGTCCCATCGGGGCGCCAGCGCCAGCCCAGAATGCGCTGGCGGTCCAGATCGACATCGGCGGGGGTGAACCACAGCAGATCGGCCCCCAGCATCGCCGCCGCATGGGTCAGCGCCAAGGCATTGGCGCCGGGGCGCCCCTGCCAGCGCAGCATGCCGATCAAGGGGCGGCCTTGTGCCATTTCAATGCCTTGCCCGCGACACTTAAAGTTTTGCGTCAAGCGCATCCTGCAAGAGGCGCAGCACCAGATCGCCCGGCACATCCTCGGCCACGAAGGCCTGCCCGATGCCCCGCGCCAGAATGAAGCGCAGCTTGCCGTCGATCACCTTCTTGTCCTGCCCCATCAGCGCGAGCAGCGCCTCGGCCCCCGGCAGATCGCCCGGAATATCGGCCAGATCCAGCTTCATGCCCATGGCCTTCAGATGCGCCCGCACCCGGCTCGGGTCTTCCTGACTGCACAGGCCAAGGCGCGAGGACAGCTCGAACGCCAGGGCACAGCCGATGGCCACCCCCTCGCCATGCAGCAGGCGGTCGCCATATCCTGTCGCCTTTTCAAGGGCATGGCAGAAGGTATGCCCAAGGTTCAGCAACGCGCGGTCGCCTTCTTCGGTCTCGTCGCGCGCCACGATCTCGGCCTTCATCTGGACCGAGCGCAGCACGGCGCGCTGGCGCTTCGCCGGATCGCGCGCCAGATCGACGGCATTGCCTTCCAGCCAATCAAAGAACGCCGCATCGCCCAGAAGCCCGTATTTCACCACCTCGCCATAGCCCGAGAGGAAATCGCGCGCAGGCAGGCTTTCCAGCACGCCGATATCAGCCAGAACGAGGCTGGGCTGATGGAAAGCACCAACAAGGTTCTTGCCCTGCGCGGTGTTGATGCCCGTCTTGCCGCCCACCGAGCTGTCGACCTGTGCCAGCAGCGTGGTGGGGATTTGCACGAACCGGACGCCCCGCCGCAACACCGAGGCCGCAAAGCCCACCAGATCGCCGATCACCCCGCCGCCAAGCGCCACCACCACATCGCGCCGCTCGACCTTCTGCTCCAGCAGCCATTCGACACAGGTCGCCAGATGCGGCCAGCTTTTGGTGGCCTCGCCCGCCGGCAGGCGCAGCGCGGCGGTGGCGATGCCGGCCTCGGCGCAGGCGGCCTCCAGCGTGGCCAGATGCAGCGGCGCCACCGTCTCGTCGGTCACGATCGCCACACGCTTGCGGCGCAACAGCGGCGCCATTTCGGCCCCGGCTTGCGCCAGCAGGCCCTGCCCGATCCGCACCTCATAGGCCCGCGCCCCGAGCGCGACCTCCACCACATCCACAGCCATGCCTCAGATCCTTTCCAGCACGTCATCCCGGCCGCGCAGCGCCTCGATCACCCGCAGCGCCATATCCTCGACCGAAAGTTCGGGCGCCGCATCCACCGCCAGATCGGCCAGCCCGTAAAGCGGCACCCGCGCCTCATACAATTGCCGCAGCGTCTCGCGCGGGTTTTCGGTGCGCAACAGCGGCCGCGTCGTCTTGTGGCGCACGCGCTGCCACAGCAGATCCAGATCGGCCCGCAGCCAGACCGAAACCCCCGCCCCGGCGATCACGCGCCGGTTGCCCTCGGCCAGAAAGGCGCCACCGCCGGTGGACAGCACGCAAGGCGGCCCCGCCACCAGCCGCCCCAGCACTTCGGTTTCGCGCGCCCGAAAGAACGGCTCGCCGTCACGCTCGAAAATCTCGGGGATGGAGCGCTGCGCGGCCTTCACGATCTCTTCGTCCGAATCCCGGAACGGCACCGCCAGCAGACGCGCCAGCGCCGTGCCCACAGCCGTCTTGCCCGCCCCCATCATGCCGACCAGCACGATGGTCTTTTTCAGACGTTCGGCGCCCATCACTCCCCCCACACAGCTTTTGACTGGTCTTGCACGGCTTGGCGGTTTCCCGCCCGGCCTTGCCGACTGTTTTCCTTTGAATGGCGTGAAGTCGCGACGATTGCCATATATAATCGACACGAAGCCCCCCGCCGGACCCGGCTTTGCCCTTGGCATTGCCCGGGTCTGACGGCATGTAGGGGGAAAGACCAAAGAGGACGAGCCGCATGGGACGGATCATCAAGCTGTTGTTGCTATTGGCGATCATCGGGTTTCTGGGGCTTGTGGGCTATGCCTATCTGGGGGTCACGCCGCCCGCGCCGCAGCCCGTGACGAAACCGGCGGTGCTGGATGGCAACTGACGGCGGCTTGCGTCTGGGCCTTCTGGCGCTGGCTTTGGCCATGGCGGGCGGGCCCGCGCGTGCCGATGACCCGCTTTCTGCGATTGACTGGCTGTCGAAATCGGTGACGGCGCCCAAAGGCGCGCTGAACCCCGGCCCCTCTGCGGGCATGCCCGCGCCGGGGTCGAGCCTGCCGCGGGGCACCGCCTTGCCCGCCTCGGTGCCGCTGCCGCGCAAGCTGCCCGATGAACCGGCGGTGACCAAGGATGCCAGCCCCGGCCAGATCACCGCGATGGTGCTGGGCAAGGCCTCGCCCGATGGCGTGGGCCTGTTGTCATCCGGCCAGACCGGCCTGCCGCACCGGCTTTGGGCACTGGCCCGCACCGAAGACATCGCCCGCCGCCTGACCGCCGAGCGCAGCAATACCCTGCCCTCGCTTCAGGCGCTGCTGACCACGCTGCTCTTGGCCGAGGCCGAGCCGCCGGTGGATAGTGGCGGGCGCGGCCTGCTGCTGATGGCGCGGGTGGACAAACTTCTGGCCATGGGCGCGCTGGATCAGGCAGCGGCGCTGATCCAGCGGGCAGAGCCTGCGCCGGTGGCGCTTGCGCCCGATCTGTTCCGCCGCCGCTTTGACATCGCGCTGCTGACCGGCACCGAGGATGCGGCCTGCATCGAGATGCAATCGGCGCCGCATCTGGCGCCCACCCTGCCCGCGCGCATCTTCTGCCTTGCCCGCGCGGGCGATTGGCAGGCAGCGGCGCTGACGCTGGCCACCTCGCAGGCCCTTGGGCAGGTGCCCGCCGAGGAGGAAGACCTGCTGCTGCGCTTCCTCGACCCGGCAGAGGCCGATGGCGCCGAGCCGCTGCCGCCGCCTGCCCAGCCCACGCCGCTGAGCTGGCGCATGTATGAGGCAATCGGCGAGCCGCTGCCCAGCCTTGGTCTGCCAGTGGCCTTTGCCCATGCCGAGCTGCGCCCGCAGGCCGGGTGGAAAGCGCAGCTGGAGGCGGTGGAGCGGCTGGCGCGCATTGGTGCCGTGCCGCCGCAGGCGCTGTTGAACCTTTATACCGACCGCCGCCCGGCAGCCTCGGGCGGGGTCTGGGATCGGGTGGCGGCCTTCCAGCGCTTTGACCGCGCGCTTGGCGGGGGCACGGCGCAGCCGGTGCCGGATGCCGTCGCGGCCGCCCTGCCCGAGGCCTGGGCTGCGATGATGGCCGCCGAACTGGAAGCGCCCTTTGCCCAGCTTTACGGCGCGCGGCTGATGGAGCTGCCCTTGCAGGGCGAGGCCGCGCAGCTGGCCTTCCGCATCGCGCTGCTCTCGCCGCAATATCGCGCCGCCGCCGAGGCCCGCGCCTCTGCCCAGAGCCGCGCTGCCCCCCCGGCCCCCGACCTGCAAGAGGCCTTCCTGATCGGCCTTGCGCGCGGGCGGGTGGACGGGCTGACGGCGCCCGACAGCATGTCGCGCGCCATTGCCCCCGCTTTCCTCGCGCCGCAGATCACCGAGGAGGCCGAGGCCCTGCTGAAAGACCGCCGCGTGGGCGAGGCGCTGTTGCTGGCGATGGATGATCTGGGGCGCGGGGTCACCGGCGATCCGCGCGGCGTGGCCGAGGGCCTGTCGCTCTTGCGCAGGCTGGGGCTGGAAGATGCCGCCCGCCGCGTCGCGCTGGAGCTTTTGCTGCTGGAGCGGCGCGGATGAGCGAGGCTGAGCGCTGGATCTCCACCTTTCTGGATGCACAGGCCGCCGAGCGTTCGGCGGCGGTGAATACCCGCCTCGCCTATGGCCGCGACCTGCTGGATTTCGCGGGCTGGCTGGCCCATCGCGACCGGGGCCTCGCCAGCGCCGATCGCGAGGCGGTGGAGGATTACCTGATTGCCTGCGAGGCGGAAGGGCTTTCCAAATCCACCCGCGCGCGCAGGCTTTCGGCGATCAAGCAACTCTATCGCTTTGCCCATGAGGAGGGCTGGCGCACCGACAATCCGGCGCTGCGGCTGAAGGGGCCGGGGCTGGATCAGCGCCTGCCGGTGGTGCTGAGCCATGAGGAGGTCGACCGCCTGCTGGAGGCCGCGCGCGACAAGGGCCGGTCCTTGCAGGATCAGGCGCGCAATCTGGCGCTGGTGGAATTGCTTTATGCCACCGGCATGCGGGTTTCCGAACTGGTGGAGCTGCCGGTGGCCGCCGTGCGCGGCGATCCGCAGATGATTCTGGTGCGCGGCAAGGGCGGCAAAGAGCGGCTGGTGCCGCTGTCTGCTCCGGCGCGGGCGGCGGTGGCCGAATGGCTGGCCCTGCGCGACAGGACCGAGGCCGAGGCGCGCAAGGCCGGCAAGCCCGCCTCGAAATTCCTGTTTCCGGGCCGGGGTGCCGCCGGCCATCTGACACGCAACCATTTCTATGTGCTGATCCAGCAAATTGCCGTGCTGGCCGGGATCAGCCCCTCCAAGGTCACACCACATACGCTGCGCCATGCCTTTGCCACGCATCTGCTGGCCGGGGGCGCCGATCTGCGGGTGATCCAGACGCTGCTCGGCCATGCCGATGTCGCCACCACCGAGATTTACACGCATGTTCTGGACGATCACCTGAAAACGCTGGTGCTGGACCATCACCCGCTTGCCAACAAACCGCCCAAGGCCAAGAGGACACCGGAAGAATGACCGCCGAAACCGCCTCTGCCGCGATTGCCTCCACCAGCTCCGGCCTCTCCGGGGGCGACTGGATGATCGGGGCGGCGATTGTGGTGCTGCTGCTGATGTCAGCCTTCTTTTCGGGGTCGGAAACCGCGCTGACGGCGGCCTCGCGCGGGAAGCTGAAGGCGCAGGCCGACAAGGGGTCCAGCGGCGCCCATGCCGCCATGCGCGTGACCGAGGACAGCGAGCGGATGATCGGCGCGCTGCTGCTGGGCAATAACATAGTCAATATCCTGTCCGCCTCGCTCGCCACCGCGCTGCTGACCAAGCTGTTCGGCAGCAATGGCGTGGCGATTGCGACCTTTGTGATGACCGCGCTGGTGCTGGTGTTTGGCGAGGTGCTGCCCAAGACCATCTCGATCACCTATCCCGAGCCCGTCGCCACCCGCGTGGCTCCGGTGGTGCGGGTGCTGATGGCGCTGTTCTCGCCCATCGTGTCGCTGGTGCGGCTGTTGGTGCGCGGGCTGCTGCGGGCCTTTGGCCTGAAGCCCAGCGAGGATGGCCGGATGCTGGCGATGCGCGAGGAGATCGTGGGAGCCATTGCGCTTGGCCATAGCGAGGGCGCGGTGGAGAAGGAAGACCGCGACCGCCTGCTGGGGGCGCTGCAACTGGCCGACCGCACCGTGGAGGAGGTGATGAAGCACCGCCGCCATATCGAGATGCTGGATGCCGACCAGCCCACCGAAACCCTGCTGGCCCGAGTTCTGGCCTCGCCCCATACCCGCCTGCCGCTGTGGCGCGACGAGCCGGAAAACATCATCGGCGTGATCCATGCCAAGGATCTGCTGCGCGAGGTGGCCCGCCTGATGCGCGAACCCGAAGAGGGCGGCCTGGCCACGCTCGACCTGATGAAAGTGGCGATGAAGCCGTATTTCGTGCCCGAGACCACCTCGCTGGATGAGCAGATGCGCGCCTTTCTGGAGCGCCGCACCCATTTCGCGCTGGTGGTCGATGAATATGGCGCCCTGCAAGGCCTGATCACGCTGGAAGACATCATCGAAGAGATCGTGGGCGAGATCACCGATGAATTCGACGTGGTGCAAAAGGACAAGGCGCTGAAACGCGATGCGCAGGGCGATTACACGGTGGATGGCGCCATGACGATCCGCGATCTGAACCGCGCGATGGATTGGGCGCTGCCCGATGACGAGGCCAATACCATCGCGGGCCTTGTGATCCACGAAGCGCAAACCATCCCGTCCGAAGGTCAGGCCTTCAGCTTTCACGGCTTCCGCTTCGAGGTGGTGGAACGGCGCGAGAACCGGCTGACCCGGCTGAAACTGCGCCCGCTGTAAGGCGGGCGCTGCGTTGGGTCAGATGATCTCGATCAGCTCGGCCAGCGGTCTGGTCGAGGTCAGCCCCTCGACCAGCAGGCTGTTGCCATCGCCAAAGTCGAACAGAACGCCGTCGCGCGTCACCTCGGCGAATTTCGACAGCACCTGCCCGACGCGCAAGGCGCCCGCCGATTTCCACAGCGCATCATCCAGCACAAGCGTGTCGCGCTGGCTGGCCGAGAAATCTTCGACGCGGTCGCGCCCGCAGCGCGCGGCAAACAGGAAGTCATCCGCCCCCGCGCCGCCGATCAGGCGATCCCCGCCTTCGCCGCCGGCAAGCCGGTCCGCGCCGGTACCACCGATCAGCCGGTCCGCCCCCTCGCCACCCTGCAAACGGTCATTGCCGCCATTGCCCGTCAGACGGTCACTGCCCGCGTCCCCCACCAGCACATTCGCCCCGCCATTGCCGGTGATCTGGTTGTTCGCGTCATTGCCTTTCAGGCTGATCCCCAGAACACCAAGCGCTTCCAGCGCGGTCACAGGGCCTGAGACCAGCGCGGCATCGCCCGAAACCCTGAGCAGATTGCCATTCACAAGGTCCAGCTTCACATTGCCATCGCTCAGATCCAGCATGACGCGGGTCGAGGCCTCTGATCCGGGCGAGGTGACGCGCACGACCACCTCCCCCGCAGTGGCAAGCGCCTGATAGCCGCCGGCGGCTGTGGTGCGGCTGCTGCCGACCCCCTCGATGCGGAACACGGCGCCGCCGGTCCCTTCACCGATGGAATAGAAATCGTTCTTGTCCCGGTCCTCATAGGCCACGCCGGTGACATAGACCCGGCTTTGCGACCAGCCGAAGACCTCCACCCCGACCTGATCCCGGCCCAGAAGATCGCCTTCCATATGGACATAGCCGATCTCGCGGAAGGAATCGGCCAGCATGTTGGAGCGGTGGCCGGGGCTGAGCATCCACTGACGGTGGAACTCGTTCATGATCGCGGTATCGGACATATTGCCCGAGCTGATCGCCACGAGGTTTTCACCATAGCCCCAGGTGCCGCGACCCGGATCAAAGCCCACATACATCAGGCGTTCATAAACGCCATCCAGCGCGCCGCCCTGCTTGTGACCGAAAATATCCTTCTCGATCATCCAGGCGGCGTGAAGCTCAGCCGCGCGCTCGGTGACCGCATTATAGGCCAGCACCTGCATCGGCGCGGCGGTGATGATGTCATCGGCATCAACACCGTCATTCAGCGCAATTCCGAAACGCCGTGCCTCGCCCAGCGGATCAAGACGGGCGCGGTTGAGCAGTTCCAGCGCATATTGTTCGGCAGCAGTCATTGCCATGCTGCAACTCCCTCATCCATGAAATCATGGCCCCCAAGCCGGGGCCCCCAGCGATCATTTTGCGGCCATATGTGGCAGTTCAGGCGCGAAAACATGGCTTTTGCACGAAGCATGTCAGCGTTTGCCGAAAATCGTGCCCAGAACGCCCCGTACCACCGCCTGCCCCGTCCGGCTGCCCAACTGGCGGGCAAAGCTTTTGGCAAAGGCCTCCGCCACAGAATCGGAGCGGCCAGCGCTGCTGCGCGGCTTCGGCGCCGGAGCCTCGGCCCGCCCGCCCGCACTGCCCCCGCCATCATAGCGGCGCCCCTTGTTGAACTCGCGCAGCTCCTCGGTGTCGATCCGCAGGCTGCCGCCGCCTGCCGGTTTCGCCTCTTGCCCCGCCGCATCGCGCGCCGCCGCCTCGGCCCGGGCGCGGAGCTTTTCATAGGCCGACTCGCGGTCCACGATCGTGTCGTATTTGCCCTTCAGCGGCGATCCAGCCACCACCATGGCGCGCGCCATCGGGTCCAGCGGTCCGACCTGCGAGGCAGGCGGGCGGATCAGCGTGCGCTCCACCACCGCAGGCACGCCCTTGGCCTCCAGAAACGAGGTGACCGCCTCGCCGGTGCCGACTTCGCGGATGGCATCCTCGGTGGCAAAGCGCGGATTGGGGCGATAGGTCTCTGCCGCCATGCGCAGGTCTTTCTGATCCTTGGCGGTAAAGGCCCGCAGCGCATGCTGCACCCGGTTGCCCAGCTGGCCCAGAATATTCTCGGGCACATCCGCCGGGTTCTGGGTGATGAAGTAAACCCCCACCCCCTTGGAGCGGATCAGCCGCGCCACCTGCTCGACCTTGGCGACCAGTGCCTTGGGCGCATCATTGAACAACAGATGCGCCTCGTCGAAGAAGAACACCAGCCTGGGCTTGTCGGGGTCGCCCACCTCGGGCAGCTCGTCGAACAGTTCCGACAGCAGCCACAGCAGGAAGGTGGCATAAAGCCGGGGCGAGTTCATCAGCTTGTCAGCCGCAAGGATGTTCACCCGGCCCTTGCCCTGCGCATCGCACAGCATCAGATCGGCCAGTTGCAGCGCCGGTTCGCCGAACAGCCGCGCGCCCCCCTCATTCTCCAGCACCAGCAAACGGCGCTGAATCGCCCCGATGGACGCGGTGGCGACCAAGCCATACCGCGTTGAAATCGCGTCGGCATTCTCGCCGATAAAGACCAGCATGGCTTGCAGGTCTTTCAGATCCAGCAGGGCCAGCCCTTCCTCATCGGCCAGCCGGAACGCGACATTCAGCACGCCCTCCTGCGCCTCGGTCAGCTCCAGCAGGCGCGACAGCAGCAAAGGCCCCATCTCGCTGATTGTCGCGCGGATCGGATGGCCCTGCTCGCCGTAAAGATCCCAGAAGGTCACCGGGCAGGCGGCATAGTGCAGATCAAGGCCGATGGTGGCCGCCCGCTTGGTGAAGGGCTCGTGCAGCTTGCCGGTGACAGAGCCCGCCGCCGCCAGACCCGACAGATCGCCCTTCACATCCGACAGGAACACCGGCACCCCGGCGGCCGAGAATCCCTCGGCCAGCACTTGCAGCGTCACGGTCTTGCCCGTGCCGGTCGCCCCTGCGATCAGCCCGTGCCGGTTGCCATATTTCAGCAAAAGGTTTTGCGGCAGGCCATAGCCCTCGCCGCCGCCACCCACGAAAATTGCGCCCGGATCGCTGGTCACCTGAAACTCCTGCCTTGGCCCAAGGCTGAAAATACAGGGTTTGCCGATGCAGGCCAGTGTTCATCTGAGGCGGGACGGCGCTTTTGGCGGCTCCCTGCGCACGGGCTTTGGCATCCGTCTTTTGCGACCTCTTGCGCGTCGCTCCCGACCCAGATTCCTGTTGACCGGCGCAACGTCTCGCACTAGCGTCAGCAGCAATGAAGTCGGCCAGTCCGACAGGGAGCAAAAAACTGCATGGAAAAGGGTTGGCCGCGCGCCAGCCCTTTTCTTTTTCACCTGCCGCGCAAGGGCCGCGCATGCCCTTACGGCTGAGAGCCGCGCATGGCGGCCCCGTCACAGCTTTTCGGCCTGACACTGGCCCCTCTGCATGCTAAAGCCCCGGCATCATTCATTTGAGGACGACTGGAAATGTCGATGATTGACAAGACCAAAGCCGCAGCCCCCTCGCTTCTGGTGGCATTTTCGCTGGCTCTGACCGGCAGCGCGACGCTGGCGCAGGAAGCCCAGACCCCGGCAGCCCCCGCAACCGAAGCGCCTGCCGCCGCAGCCCCCGCCCCTGCAACCCCCGCAGCCGAAGCGCCCGCGGCACCCGCCGCCCCGGCGGATGGCCCCGGCACGATCTATGTCAAAGAGACCTCCGGTGCCTGGCAGGTGCGTTGCATGCGCGTCGAGGCCGGCAAGACCGAACCCTGCAACATCTTCCAGATGCTGAAAGACGAGAAGGGCAATGAGGTCGCCGCGATCGAGATCGCGCCGCGCCCGGCGGGGGAAAAGGCCGTGGCGGGTGCCACGATCTCGGTGCCGCTGGAGACCCTGCTGCAAGCCAAGCTGGTGCTGCAAATCGATTCGTCCAAACCGCTGGTCTATGATTACGCCTGGTGCGACCGCGTGTCCTGCCTGGCGCTGGCGGGCTTCACCGAGGCCGATCTGAAGGCCATGAAGAATGGCAAGGAAGCGACCATGACCATCGTTCCGGCCATGGCCCCCGACCAGAAAGTGCAGACCAAGATCTCGCTCGATGGCATCACCAAGGGCTATGACAGCCTGCCGGTTCCTCCGGCCCAGAAGTAAGAAACCGGGCCGCATCAATACGATGCGGCCCTTTCTTCATCTAGGGTGCGCGTCGCAGCGCCAGCACGGCATTCAGCCCGCCAAAGGCGAAGGCGTTTGACAGCACCGCCGAAACCCGCGCCTCGCGCGCCGTATTCGGCACCACATCCAGCGCACATTCCGGGTCCGGCTCCTCATAGCCGATGGTGGGGGCAATCACCCCCTCGCGCAGCGCCATGAGGCAGGCCAGCAGCTCCACCGCGCCGGTGCCGCCGATCAGATGGCCGTGCATCGCCTTGGTCGAGGAGATCATCACCCGATCCGCCTCCGGCCCAAAGACCTCGGCCACCGCAGCGCATTCGGTGCGGTCATTGGCTGCCGTGCCGGTGCCATGAGCGTTGATATAGCCGACATCGCCGGGGTTGAGGCCGGCATCGCGCAAGGCGCCACTGATCGCCCGCGCCGCCCCCTGCTGCGACGGCATCACAATATCGCCCGCATCCGAGGTCATGGCGAAGCCCGCCACCTCGGCCAGAATATCGGCGCCGCGCCGGGCGGCATGTTCGTATTCCTCAAAGACGAATACCGCCGCCCCCTCGCCCTGCACCATGCCGTTGCGGTTCAGGCTGAACGGGCGGCAGGCGTCTTTCGACATGACGCGCAACCCTTCCCAGGCCTTGATGCCGCCAAAGCACAGCATGGATTCGGCACCGCCCGTCAGCACCGCCTTGCATTGGCCGCTACGCACCATCTGAAACGCCTGCCCCATCGCGTGATTGCTGGAGGCGCAGGCGGTCGAGACGGTGAACACCGGGCCGCGCAGGTTGAACTCCATCGACAGATGGCTGGCGGCGGCATTGTTCATCAGCTTGGGCACGACAAAGGGGTGAACGCGGTTCTTCCCCTCCTCATAGACAGAGCGGTAATTCTCGTCCCAGGTGTTCACACCCCCGCCCGCCGTGCCCAGCACGACGCCCGCATCATAGCCCAGATGGCCATCGAAATTCAGCCCGGCCTGGGCCACCGCCTCGCGCGCGGCCAGCAGGGTGAACTGGGTGAATTTGTCATAAAGAACAATCTGTTGCCGGTTGAAGTGCAGATCCGGGTTCCAGCCCTGCACCTGCGCGCCGATCTGGATGGCCAGCCGCTCCACATCGCGGAACTCCAGCGGACCGATGCCGCAGCGCCCCTCGCGCATCGCGGCATAGGTGCCCTTCACGTCAGGGGCCAGCGCGTTGACCGTGCCGGCCCCCGTAATGACAACCCGCTTCATGCGGCCTTGGCCCCGGCCACCAGCCCCTCCACCGCCGCGATGATCGCCGCGACCGAGGAAATATCGAAGCCGGATTTGCCCGGCTCATTGGCGTTGAACGGCACCGAAACGTCGAAGGCCTCTTCGATGGCGAAGATGCTTTCCACCAGGCCCAGGCTGTCCAGCCCCAGATCCTGCAAGGTATCGGTCAGGCGAATGTCAGAGACATCCATCACGGCCTGCTCGGCCAGAATGGCGATCACATGGTCTTTCACGGTCTGCATGTCAGCACCTCCTGATCCCGGTCTATCCCGAAGATATGGTGGCGATTTCACAGTTTTGAAACAGTTTTTTGAAGCTCGGCCACCGTCGCCGCCAGCCTTGGCAACCGGCGCAGCGCCTTGTTGATCTCGACCTGCGTTTCCATCTTCACCGCCGGATTGCCCAGGATCACCCGGCCCGCGGGCACATTGGTGAAAATCTTGGTGGAACCGCCCGCGATCACGTCATCACCGACAAAGATATTGTCCGACACACCGCATTGCCCGGCCAGCACCACGCGGTTGCCGATACGGGTAGAGCCTGCGACGCCCACCTGACCGCAGATCAGGCAATCTTCCCCGACCTGCACATTGTGGCCAAGGTGAACAAGGTTGTCGATCTTGGTGCCGCGCCCGATGATGGTATCGCGGATGGTGCCCTTGTCGATGGTGGCATTGGCGCCCACCTCGACATCATCGCCCAGCGTCACGGCCCCCAGGCTGTGAATGCGCGTCCAGGCCTGTTCGCGGATTTCCTCGCGTTGCCCGAGGGTTGCGCGAATTTCCTCAACCCCGCTTTTCTCGGGCGTCACGAAGGAAAAGCCATCGCCGCCGATCACGCAGCCCGGCTGGCCGATGAAGCGGTCGCCAATGGTGACATGCGAGCCGATCTTCACACCCTGCATGAGTAAGGCATCGCAACCGATTGTTGCGCCTTCGGAAACACTGACATGGCTGGCGATGCGGGCGCGCGGGCCGATGGTGACGCCCCGCCCGATCACCACGAAGGCCGCAATGCTGGCGCCCTCGCCAATCACCGCCGTCGGGTGAATATCGGTCAGCGCGTGTACACCTTGCGCGATCTCGGGCCCGGCATCCAGCATCCTGCTCAGCCCCGCCATGGCGAGGCGCGAGCGCGGTGCAAAGATCGCCGCCTCCAGCCCCAGCCCCTGCCAATCCGCCCCCGGCCAAAGCAGCGCCGCGCGGGCCTGCCCCTTGGCCAGCCCCTCGGCATAGGCCGGGCTGGTCGCCAGCGCCAGATCCTGCGGCCCGGCCGCCTGCGGCTCGGCCGCGCGGGCGATGATCAGGTCAAGATTGCCCGCCGCTTCGGCCCCGAGGGCTGCGGCAAGATCACGGATCGTATGGGGCATGGCAAAACTCCGGCCGGGGGCCACAATGCCCCCCTGCCAGATTTAGCCCTGATGCGGCGCCGATGCCACCCCGGCCTCGCGCAGCGCCTCAAAGATCAGCGCATCACGGCCATAGATGTCGCGGCGGAAATGCACATCGCCCTTCGCCGTTGGGAAGGCCGTGAAATAGACCAGATGCACCGGCACATGCACATCCAGCTTCAGCGCCTGCTCGCGCCCGGACTCGAGCGCCTGGCTGAAGGTGGCGGCCGGGTCTTCGGATTGCTTTGCCAGCAAGGCATGCGCGAAATCAAAGGGTTGCCCCAGCCGGATACAGCCATGCGAGAAGGCGCGCACCTCACGGTCGAACAGCGATTTCGACGGCGTGTCATGCAGGTAGATGTTCCACTCGTTCGGGAACATGAACTTCACTAGCCCCAAGGCATTGCCATCCGAGGGCGGCTGGCGCATGGCAAAGGGGAAATTGGCGGCGGTATATTTGCCGAAATTCACCGCCCCCCGGCTGACGACGCGGCCATTGCGATCGACGATCTGCAAATGCCCGGCAGCATTGGGGTTTTTCTTCAAAAGCGGCAGATATTCCTTGGTGGTGATCGAGCGCGGCACCGACCAGCTCGGGTTCACCACCATATATTCCAT